>CAZHPW010000007.1:0-28651 GCA_964534515.1 uncultured Christensenella sp. | reverse complement strand
CCGAAAACGCGCTCCTGCGCGCGGAAAAGATGGGCGAATTGGCGCGCGGCCTCACAATTGATTTGGACGCCGTTAAGGTCAAGTACGAGGGCTTGGACGCCACAGAGCTGGCCATCTCCGAGTCCCAGGAGCGCATGGCCGTGGTGGTGGAAGCTGGGGACGTGGCGGAATTCAATGTCCTGGCCTTGAATGAAAACCTGGAAGCCACCCAGGTGGCCGTGGTGACGGAGGATGAGCGCCTGGTCATGCGCTGGCAGGGTCATACGGTGGTCGACATCGCGCGCGATTTCCTGGATGAGAACGGCGCGCGCAAGTACATCTCCATTGAGATTGAAGCGCCCCGCTATTCCCCAAATAAAACACCGGAGGATTTTGCCGCCGCCCTTATGCGGCAGGCCGGTGATTTGAACCTCGCCTCCCAGGAAGGGCTCATTGAGCGCTTTGACAGCACCATTGGCGCTGCCAGCGTTCTTTTGCCCCTGGGCGGCAAATACCAGAAGACCAGGCCCGCGGCCATGGTGCATGCCCTGCCTGTGCCCGGCGGCACGGATACCTGCTCCTTCATGTCCTTTGGCTACAACCCGGACATCAGCAAGCAAAGCCCCTACCACGGCGCCTATTTGGCGGTGGTGGAGTCCGCTTCCGCCCTCATCGCGGCGGGCGCGCCCCAAAAGGGAATCTATTTAAGTTTCCAGGAATACTTCCCCAAGCCCGGCACGGACAGCAAGCGCTGGGGCCTGCCCCTGGCTGCTGTTTTGGGCGCCTACCGCGCGCAGATGGACCTGGGCTACGCGGCCATTGGCGGCAAGGATTCCATGTCCGGCACCTTTGAGGATTTGGATGTGCCGCCCACGCTCATTTCCTTCGCGGTCAATGTCGGCTCCTGTGACCGCGTGCGCTCGCCCGAGTTCAAAAAGCCGGGCAGCCGTGTTGTCTGGCTGAAGCCCGAATTGGGCGAAGACGATTTGCCCACCGCGGAATCCCTTAAAACTGTTTTCCAAACCGCCGAAAAACTGATGAAGGAAGGCAGTGTCCTCTCCGCCCTCAACCCCGCCCGCGGCGGCGCCGTCCAGGCGCTGGTCCACATGGCCCAGGGCAATGGCATCGGTATTGAGTTAAGCAATGACCTGCCGCTTGATGACCTCTTCTCCGACAGCTATGGTTCCCTCATTCTGGAATTGAATGAGGACCTGCAAGTCGGTACCTTCCTGGGCACTACCACCAAAGAACCCGCCCTGGTCTACGGTGGGCAGAAAGTGAGCCTGGACAGCCTGTTGAAGGAAGGGGAGGCCCTGCTCTCCGTCTATCCCATGGATACCGGCAATCAGGACAAGGGCAAAGCGCCCCTTGTCACCAACGACAAAAAGCCCGTGAAGGGCAAACTCAGCGTGGTCAAACCGCGTGTGCTGATTCCCGCCTTCCCCGGCACCAACTGCGAGGAGGACAGCGCAGCCGCCTTCCTGCGCGCGGGTGCGAAGCCCCAGGTCTTTATCCTGCGCAACCAGACTGCCCAGGATGTTGCAGAAAGTGTGGACTTCTTCGCTGAAAGCATCAAACAGTCCCAGATGCTCTTCCTGCCCGGCGGTTTCTCCGGCGGGGATGAGCCGGATGGCTCCGGCAAGTTCATCACCGCCTTCCTGCGCTCAAAGCCCGTTCAGGACGCCTTGTCAGAACTGCTGGATACGCGCTATGGCCTGGTGGGCGGCATCTGCAACGGCTTCCAGGCGCTGGTCAAGTCCGGCTTCCTGCCCTCTGGCAAATTAACCCCGCCGGACGGGAACAGCCCCACCCTCACCGCCAATGAAATCGGCCGCCACCAGTCCCACCTGGTCAAGGTGCGCGTCGCCTCCCGCCTCTCACCCTGGTTTGCCGGGTACGAGGTCGGGCAGACCTACACCGTGCCCATTTCCCACGGCGAGGGCCGCTTCCTGTGCACACAGGAGCAGTTTGACGCCTGGGCCCAAGCCGGTCAAATCGCCTCCCAGTACGCGGACAGCCAGGGCCAGCCCTCCATGGCGGTCAAGGACAACCCCTCCGGCTCCGCCTTTGCCATTGAGGCGCTCACCTCCCCGGACGGCAGGGTCATGGGCCGCATGGGCCACTCTGAGCGCATGCTGGACGGCCTCTACCGCAACGTGCCCAACTCCGGGCATGACCCGCTGTTTGACTCCGCGGTCGACTTCTTCAGATAAGCCATTACAAAAAGCAAAAAGCGCGCCAAGTACGGCGCGCTTTTTGTGTCAGGGGACTAAGCCTTGCTGTCCACCGCTTTGTTCAGTTTCTCTGTCATCACCAGCATCAGTATGGCAAAGGCCAAGAGGTAATAAGGGTAAAGGCCAATGTGGATGAACTGGGCTAACAGGCCAAAAATGGGCGGCATTAAGGTGCTGCCGGTATAGGCGCTGGCCATCTGGATGCCCACCAGGGATTGGGAGTTTTCCCGGCCGAAGTTGACCGGCGTTGAATGGATGATGCAGGGGTAGACCGGCGCCGCGCCCAAGCCCAGTACTACCAGGCCCAACAGGGCCAGGGTGTTGGTCCCAACCGGCAGCATGATGAGCAGGATACCGGCTACCATCACCAGCCCGCCCACGCGAATCATCGTCCTGTCGCCAAATTTGTCCGCCACAAAGCCGTTTAAAAAGCGGCCCGCGGTCTCCCCCAGGTAAAACAGCGCCGCGAAGCTGGCGGCGGTTTCCGGGCTGACCCCGCGGAAATCCACCAGGTAGGTGCTGGCCCAGAGCCCGGCTGTCGCCTCCATGGCGCAAAAGGCCAGGAAGGAAATCATCACAAAGGGAACGCCCTTGATTTTGACCGCCTGGCGCAGGCTCAAAACCCGGTGGCTCTTATTGCCCTCCGGGTCATTGCCCGGCTTGTCCCAAAGTTTGAGGGAGAGAAACATGACGGCGGTCAGCGCGATTTGAATCAGGCTGACCGTGCGGTAGCCCAATTGCCAGTTCTGGTTCATGGACAGGGCGTGGCTCATGATGTAGGGGCTGATGGACACGCCTACACCCCAAAAGGCGTGCAGCCAGCTCATGTGACGGGAGGAGTAGTGGACGGCCACATAATTGTTCAGCGCCGCGTCAATCGCGCCCGCGCCCAGGCCATAAGGAATGGCGAACAGGCACAGCAGGATGAAACTCTGGCTGACGGAAAAGCCAAACAGCGCCAGCGCCGTTAAGCCCACGCTGACCGCGGTGATGAGCCCGGCGCCGAATTTCTTGATGAGCCGGGAGGACATCAGGCTTGAAATGATGGTGCCGGTGGAGATAATCATGGTGATGATGCCGGCAAAGGACAGGGGTACGCCCAATTGCACGCGCATGATGGGCCAGGCCGAGCCCAAAAGGGAGTCCGGCAGGCCCAGGCTGATAAAGGCCAGGTAGATGATTGCCAGCAGCATTGACAGCATATGTTTTCTCCAATAAATGAATTGATGCTCACAGTTTATCAAAAATTGGGTTTAATACAAGAAATTTGTTTTTGCCGGCCTTTGTTTTGTTCAATTCCCCCGGTTTGCGTGATACAATTTGTACAACAACAAGGAGGGCTTGCGTTTTCATGGCGGAGGACAGGCGGCTGAATAAGTTCATATCCGACAGCGGTTTCTGTTCCAGGCGTGAGGCCGACAGGCTCATTGAAGAGGGCCGCGTCACCATTAACGGCAGGAAGGCCCAGGTCGGTGAGCGGGTAATGGATGGCGACCGGGTGATGGTGGACCGCCGCCTCATCAAAAAAGCCGGCAAAAAGGTCTACCTGGCGGTGTACAAGCCGGTGGGCATCGTCTGCACCGCGGACACCCGCGAGCCCTACAACATTGTCACTTATTTAAACCATCCCGAGCGCATCTACCCCATTGGCCGCCTGGACAAGGACAGCGAGGGGCTGCTGCTGATGACCTCAGACGGTGACATTGTTAACCGCATTTTAAGGGCGGAGGGCCGCCATGAGAAGGAATACGAGGTCACGGTGGATAAGCCGCTCACAGACGCCTTTTTGTCCAGAATGGCTTCCGGTGTGCCCGTTTTGGGGCAAAAAACCCTGCCCGCCCGCTTGCGGCAGACGAGGGAGAACAGCTTTACCATCATCCTCGTGCAGGGCCTCAACCGCCAAATCCGCCGCATGTGCGAATACCTGGGATATACCGTCACCCACCTGCGCCGTGTCCGGGTGATGAACATCGCTCTGGGCGAGATGCGCCCCGGCCACTGGCGGCCGCTCACGCAGCAGGAATTAAAGGACCTGATGGCCACCCTGGACAGCCAATAAACCGCTTATCCAATTTGTGAGGTGCAGATGATTAGAACAAGTTTTATAAGGCGCCTGGCCATCCTGCTGGCCGTGTTTCTATTGCCCATCTCCGCGCTCATGGAGGAAGGCGGCGCCCCAAAGAGGCTCATGCGCGCCAAGGTACTGGACGAGTCGCTCTCCCTGCTGGAAGAAGGCAATGTCTTTTTACAGAAATACAATGCGCTCACCGGGGCCGGCCTCACCGCCCGCTACCCCCAGGGCCTGCCCTATTTCTTTGGCGGGCGGGATGAGGAATTGCTCTTTAAAATAATGGAAGCCTGGCAGGACAGCGGGCACTTCAAGGTGGGCCGCAACTATGTCTATGGCTATGACTGCATCGGTTTTACCCGGCAGGTCTATAAAAAATCCGGCCTGCCGCACCCAGACACCATTTCTGAGATGCTCCAGGACGCGCGCTATGCCGCTTTCCGCGTGGATGTGCTCTCCCATCCCTACCCCCGCTGGCGCGAGTTACTAAGCGTGGGGGATATGCTGGCGCTCAGGGGGAAGACCTACAACCACATCATGATTTTTATCGGCACCCTGAATGACTTTGGCTTTACACGGGAGGAGTTGGGGGATACCTTGTACCGCTACCGCGATTTTCCCCTGGTCATCCACACGGCGGAAAACCCCTGGGCCATCGCGCGCAACCGCAGGCACATTGACAGCTTAAACCGCACCCTGCCCATTTTTGACACCGACGGCGGCGTGCATGTCGCCATTCTGGGCGTGCCCCTCATCCAGGCGCCCTACACCGTAAAAGTGGACGAGGTCACCTCCCACGCCTTTGAAATTCAGGGCACCTACCTGCCGGTGTATGACCTGTCGCAGAAATTAAGCGTCGTGGGCTGGCGGCTCAAAGCTGAGCCCGCGCCCAAAGCGACCCCCGCGCCCGTGCCTGATGAGAACGCGCTGGTAGAGCTGCGCGAGGGCATGGAGCACCCCCTGGTCAACAAGCTCAAGCAGCGCCTGTATGACCTGGGCTACTACCGCAACAACATCGTCAATGAGCTTTACACCGCCGACACCGCCAAATACATCCGGGAGGTCCAGCGCATCAACCTGCTGGAACAGACCGGTGTGGCCACGGTGGAGTTCCTGGAGTTCTTCTTCTCCGACGCCGTCATGCCCTATTACACGCCCAAGCCCTGATACTTGCCTGTGCATACTTTGTAAAATGAACATAAATTAATCCAATATTCATTGACCATGTCGTCCAAAACCGATATGGTCATTCTGTTGACTTCATTCATCATTAGGTGGATGCCGACCCTTTAACAAGGAGGAATTATGAAACAAATGACAACCACCCTCACAGCCTTGTTCTTATGCCTGGCGCTCCTGCTGTCCGGCTTTGCCCTGCCCGTATTTGCTGAGGACAAAGCGGACCTGATGAGCGAGCAGGCGGGCTTTAAGCTGCTGGAAACCGGGCACTTCGGCCTGGTCAACGCGCAGACCGGCTTGTATGAGCATGAGAAAACCGGCGCCCTGGTGCTCTACCTGGCCAATGAGGACACCAACCGCGCCTTTGACATCTCCTTCCGCACGCCCGTGTTGGACGATTCCGGTATCCCCCATGTCTTTGAGCACGCCACGCTGGGCGGCTCCAAGAAATATCCGTCCAAGGAGCTGTTTTTCAACCTCATCAACCAAACCTACAACACCTACCTAAACGCCATGACCACCGGGGTTATTACCACCTACCCGGCAGGCTCGCTGTCTGAAAAGCAGCTGCTCAAGTACCTGGATTATTATACCGACAGCGTGCTCTACCCCTATGTGATGGAGGAGGAAAGCATCTTCCTGGAGGAGGCCTGGCGCTATGCCATGGCCGACAAGGACGCGCCCCTCACCTTGGCCGGCACCGTGTATACCGAGATGGAAGGCGCCTATTCCATTGACACCGCCGCCATGTTTAATTTCTTCAAGAGCATCTTCCCCGGCTCCCAGAAGGGCAATTCCTACGGCGGCAACCCCCAAAACATCCCCGAGATGACCTGGCAGAGCCTGAAGGACTACCATGACGCCTACTATCATCCCTCCAACTCCCTGACCATCCTCTATGGCAAGTACAAGGATGTCAGCCCCTTCTTCGCGCTGCTGAACACCGCCTTCTCCGATTTTGAGAAGAAGACCTTTGACTTCCCGGATGAGCAGTATGTGCCGATTACCGAGCCCGTGACCGCGAATTACGATTTCGCGGTGGAACAGGGCAGCGGCACCGACAAAGGCGCTGTTGTCTACTTGGGCTTTGTGCTCAATGATATTACCTGGGAGGACACCGAGGGCTTTGACCTCTTGACCACCCTTATTAATTCCGATTCCTCCCCCTTCCAGCAGGCCATGAAAAAACGCCTGCCCGCGGCCACTGCCTCCTCCACCATTGATACCGCCAGGCCCGAGACCTCCCTCATCTTCCAGGCCAAGGGCTTAAACGCCGAGGACGCGCCGGAATTTGAAGCCATCGTGCGCGAGTCCTTAGCCCAGATTCAAAAGGACGGCCTGGATCTCAAGGCGGTGGAAGCCATCGCCGCGTCCACCCGACTGGGCCTACTGCTCTCCGGTGAGGTCCAGAACGCCGGCGTCAACATCGCCATCAACACCGCTTATTACTGGGGCATCACGGGTGATACCAAGGCCTTTGCCCGCTATGTGGACAACACCGAAAACTATGTGACCTTCGCCCAGAACGGCACTTACCAGCGCCTGATTGAGCAATATTTGCTGAACAACCCAAGAACCGCCCTTGTCATCACCGCGCCCAAGGCCGGGCTCAAGGAGGAGCAGGCCGCGGCGCTAGCGGACAAATTGGCGCAGACCCGCGAGGGCATGAGTGAAGAAGACATCTTTAAACTGGTGGAGGACACCCGCCTCTTTGGCACCGAGGTGCAGGGCGACGCGAGCGAGTATGTCAAACAGCTCCAGGCGGTTGACGTGGAAAGCCTGCCGGTTGAGCGCCGCATCTATGAGGTGACCGATGAGACAGGCGAGGACGGCGTTCGCCGTCTGCATGCCAAGGCGGATGTGTCCGGCGTTGGCCAGACGCTGCTGCTCCTGGACGCCGGCGCCCTGCCCCAGGAGGATTTGCACTGGTTCAAGCTCTATTCCGACCTTTTGGGCCGTTTGGACACCGCGCAGTACAGCCAGGCGGAATTGTCCTCCCTCATGACCCGCTATTTCTACAACCCCGAAATCAGACCCAGCGTGCTGATTGATGAGGGCGGCTACACGCCTTACTTAAGGGCCAGCTTCATCGCCATGGATGAGGACCTGGCGCCAGCCTATGACCTCTTGTATGAACTGCTGTTTGAAACCAAGCTGGATGACGCGGCCAAGGTGGCCGATGTCCTGGCCCAGACCCGGGAAAGCCTCAAGCAGAGCATCACCAACAGCGTCTTCCAGGTGCAGATTTACCGCGCCTTTGGCGCCTATGAACCAGCCTACCAGTTCTATAACTACCTAAACTTCCTGGACTACTACACCTTCCTGGAGCAGGCCGAAACCCTGCTTCGTGACAAGCCGGAAGAAGCCCTGGCCAAATTGTCAGCGGCTCAGCAGTTTATCAAGAACCGCCCCGGCGCTATCTCCGCCTTCTCCGGCAATGAGGACAGCGCCAACATCAACCGCGGAGTGGCGGATGCCTTCCTAAACAAACTGAACAACGAAACCCGCGAGGCGGCGGTTTATGACCTGCCGGCCATCGCCCACAGTGAGGCCATCGTGGTGGATACCGGCGTTGCCAACAACCTGGTCTACGCTTCCAATGCCGATTTGGGCATTGAAGCCACCACCGGCGAACTGGACGCCATCACCCGCCTGGTCGCGGACAGCTTCCTCTACCCCCTCCTGCGCAACCAGTACGGCGTTTACGGCGTTGATCACGGCGCGTCTGAAGACGGGGTTTACATCCTCTCCTTCCGGGACCCCAATGTGAAGGAAACCTTTGATGTCTATGCCCAATTGCCCCAGCTGCTCAAGGACATGGCGGTGGACCAGGAGGCGCTTGACGGCTACATCCTCTCCGCCTTCAGCGGCTACGCGATGAGTTCCGGCGAAATCGCGGGCGGCCTGGGCGCGATTTTGGACACCCTGGAAGGCAAGTCCCAGGAGCGCAGGCTGACCTGGATGGCGCAGCTGAAAGCTTTGACCGCGGACAAGGTACACGCCTATGCGGACATGTACCAACTGCTCAATGAAAAGGGCTATGTGTCCACCTCCACAGGCGCCGGCAAGGCGGAAGAGAACAAGGAGCGCTATGAGGTCATCCTTAACCCCTTCGCGGTCAAGGAAACCGTGCTGGAAGGCTTTGAAGACCTGAGCGAGGACCATCCCTACTACGCCGCCGCCCTGCATGCCATGCAGCAAAAGTGGCTAAGTCCCCTGGAGGAGACCCGCTTTGGCACGGACGAGCCGGCCACCCTGGGCGAATTTGTGACCTCCTTCTTCGCCATGGCGGGCATGCCGCTGACCGCCGAGCAGGGCATCATGACGCTGGCTCAATTGGGCATGGCCGCCCCCGACGCCGCCCCCAACGCCACCTTCACCCGTGAAAAAATGGCGCAGATGCTGGTGGACCTGCTGGCCGTCATGACCCAGGCTGAAGTCAAGGCCAACCCCGCCTTCCTGGATGGGGTGGCCGACGCGGACCAAATCACGCCGGAGCACAAGGACGCCGTGGCTTACCTGATGGAAAGCGGCATGCTCCTGGTGGATGGGAACAACAACATCCTGCCCAAGGAGAACCTGACCCGCGCCCAATTGGCCCACATCCTCAAAGCCATGAGCGAAATGGAATAGTTCAAAGTTAAAGAAGGACGCCGCTGACATCAGCGGCGTCCTTTTTGAAACCTCAATGTTATTGAACCCTGGTCACCCAGCCCATGTTATCTGTCAGTTTACCGTACTGGATGCCGGTCAAAGTGTCATACAGCTTCTGGGAGACTGGGCCGATACCGCCGTCGCCCACCTGGTAGTTCTCACCCTTGAAGGCAAAGGACTTGACCGGGCTGATGACAGCCGCCGTGCCGGAGCCGAATGACTCGGTTATTTTGCCCGATTTGATGTCTTTTAACACCTCATGGATGTCCATTCTCTCCTCGGCCACCTCAAGGCCAAAGCTGCGGGCCAGCTTTAGCACGCTGTCCCTGGTGATGCCGGGCAGGATGCTGCCGGACAGTTTGGGCGTCACAATCTTTTTGCCCTCATACACAAAGAGGATGTTCATCGCGCCCACTTCCTCAATGTAGCGCTTCTCCACCCCGTCCAACCACAGCACTTGGGCATAGCCCTTTTCACCGGCCTCAATGCCGGCCAGGAGCGAGGCCGCGTAATTGGCGCCGGCTTTGGTTTCGCCGATGCCTCCGCGCACCGCGCGCACATACTCATCCTCAATGTAGATGTCATTGGGGGCCAGGCCGCCCTTGTAGTACGCGCCCACAGGGGAGAGGATGATGTAGAACAGGTAGGAGTGGGAGGAGTGCACGCTCAATTTGCAGTCCGTGGCGATGAGCGTCGGGCGCACATACAGGCTGGTGCCCGGCTGGCGGGGCACCCAGTCCTTTTCTACTTTCAGGAGTTCATTGAGCCCTTTTAAAAAGGTCTCAATGTCCAGTTTGGGCATGCCCAGACGCTGCGCTGAGTGGTTCATCCGCTCAAAATTGTCCCGTACGCGGAACAATTGCAGTTCGCCGTCCTCCCGCCGGTAGCATTTGAGCCCCTCAAAGATGCTCTGGCTGTAGTGCAGGACCGCGCAGGCCGGGTCCACCTGCAAGGGGGCGTAAGGCGCGATTCTGGCGTTGTACCAGCCCTCACCGGCCTCATAGTCGCACATGAACATGTGGTCGGTGAAGATGGAGCCAAAGCCCAGCTTGCTCTCATCCTGCGGTTTTTCCTTTTTGTTGGTGCTCAGGCTTGTTGTGATGGGTAACATGGTCCTCGCCTCCTCTTACAGCGCGTTTAATAAGGCTTTTGTCATCTCACTGCCCTTGATGAAGGGGCCGCCCCAGGCGATGTCCTTGGTGCGCAGGCCCTGGTTGAGCACCCGGTCAACAGCCTGCTCAACGGCGGCTGCTTCCTCGTCCAAATCAAAGGACAGCCGCAGCATCATGGCGGCGGAGAGGACAGTGGCGATGGGGTTGGCCAGGTCCTGGCCCACGATGTCAGGGGCGGAGCCGTGGATGGGCTCATACATGCCGCGCTTGCCCTCGCCCAGGGACGCGGAGGGCAATAATCCGATGGAGCCGGTCAACTGGGAGGCCTCATCAGACAGAATGTCGCCAAAGATGTTGCTGGTCACCACCACGTCAAACTGCCCGGGGTTTTGCACCAATTGCATGGCTGCGTTGTCCACCAGCATGTCCTTGAGCGCCACATCCGGATAGTCCTTGGCCACCTTGTGCACCGTTTCCCGCCAGAGTCTGGAGGATTCCAGCACATTGGCTTTGTCAATGCTGGTGACTTGCCCGCGGCGCTTGCGCGCGGTCTCAAAGGCCACCTTGGCGATGCGGGTGATTTCAGCGACCGAATAGGCCTCGGTGTCAAAGGCGGTCTCCCCGCCTTCTGACTGGTAGCGGCCAGACTTGCCAAAGTAGATGCCGCCGGTCAATTCGCGCACAATCAACAGGTCAAAGCCCTTTTCGGCGGTCTCTTTGCGCAGGGGGCTGGCTTCCTTGAGCACGCTCATCAATTTGGCGGGGCGCAGGTTGGCGAACAGCCCCATTTCCTTGCGGATGTTGAGTAGCGCACGCTCCGGCCTCAAATGGCCGGGCAGGGTTTCCCACTGCGGGCCGCCCACCGCGCCCAAGAGGACGGAATCGCTGTCCAAACAGGCCTTGAGCGTGTCCTCCGGCAGCGGCACGCCGTGCTTGTCCAGCGCGCAGCCCCCGGCCAAGACGGATTTGTAGTTGAAGGCATGCCCATATTTCTGGCCGACCTTGTCCAGCACCTGGCAGGCTGCCTGCACAATTTCCGGGCCGATGCCGTCGCCCGGCACCAACGTGATGTCAAATTTCACAGCTTGCCCTCCTTTAATGCGCTCATCAGGCCGCCGGTGGAAATAATGTCTTGCAGGAAGGGGGAGAAGGGCGGGAAGGTGGCCTTGGTGCCCTGGGTCTCATTGGTCAAGACGCCGTTGTCCAGGTCCACCGTCACCTGATCGCCGTCCTTGATGTCAAGCTCGCTCACCACGATGGGCAAACCGATGTTGACCGAATTGCGGTAGAAGATGCGCGCGAAGCTCTTGGCCACCACGCAACTCACCCCGGCGGTCTTGATGGCCAGAGGCGCGTGCTCACGGGAGGAGCCGCAGCCAAAGTTATTCCCGGCCGCGATGATGTCGCCCTGGTTTAGACGCTTGGAGAAATCCTTGTCGATGTCCTCCATGCAGTGGCTGGCCAGTTCCTTGGGGTCAGAGGTGTTCAGGTAGCGGGCGGGGATGATGACATCCGTGTCCACATGGTCGCCGTATTTCAACGCTTTTCCTTGCAAAATCATCGTTTTTCTCCTTCTCACAGTTCACTGGGCTCAGCCAGACGGCCCAAAATGGCGGAGGCGGCGGCCACGGCGGGGCTGGCCAAATATACCTCGCTCTTGGGGTGGCCCATGCGGCCCACAAAGTTGCGGTTGGTGGTGGACACGCAGCGCTCGCCCTCGGCCAGGATTCCCATGTGCCCGCCCAGGCAGGGGCCGCAGGTGGGGGTGGACACGGCGCAGCCGGCCTCAATAAAGATGTCAAACAGGCCCATTCTCATCGCGTCCAAATAAATCTGCTGGGTTGCCGGTATCATCATCACGCGCACATCGGGGCTGACCTTGCGGCCCTTCATGATTTCAGCCGCCGTCACAAAGTCGCTCAGGCGCCCGTTGGTGCAGGAGCCGATGACCACCTGGTCAATCTTCAAATCCTTGGGGATGCTGTCAAAGGTTCTGGTGTTCTCCGGCAAATGGGGGAAGGCGACAGTGGGGGTGAGGGCGGACAGGTCAATGTGGATGACCCGCGCGTAGACCGCGTCCTCATCCGCCTCATAGGCAGTGGGTTCTTTCGCGCCGCGGTCTTTCAGGTAGTTAAGGGTCGTCTCATCCACCGGGAAGATGCCGTTCTTGGCGCCGGCTTCAATGGCCATGTTGGCCACGCACAGCCTGTCATCAATGCTCAGGCTTTTGACGCCCTCGCCCGTGAACTCCAGGGACTGGTAGAGCGCGCCGTCCACGCCGATTTGGCCGATGAGATGCAAAACCAAGTCTTTGCCGGACACGTTTTCTTTTAAGTTGCCGACAAGCTCCACTTTGATGGCTTCCGGCACCCTCAGCCAGACCTTGCCCGAAGCCATCGCGGCCGCCATGTCGGTAGAGCCCACGCCGGTTGAGAAAGCGCCCAGCGCGCCATAGGTGCAGGTGTGGCTGTCCGCGCCGATGATGAGGTCCCCGGCGGTTACCAGGCCTTTTTCCGGCAGCAGCGCGTGCTCAACGCCCGCCTGGCCCACATCATAAAAGTGGGTGATGTTATGCTCCCGGGCAAACTCGCGCACCTGCTTTGATTGCTCGGCCGCCTTGATGTCCTTGTTGGGGGTGAAGTGGTCCAGCACAAGGGCAATTTTATCCTTGTCAAAGACCTTGTTCACCCCGGCTTTTCTAAATTCATTGATGGCGACGGGCGCGGTGATGTCGTTGCCCAACACCAGGCTGGTCCTGGCCAGGACGATTTCACCTGCCGTTACGCTCTCCCTGCCCGCGGCTGCGGCGATGATTTTCTGGGTCTGTGTCATGCTCATTTTTATTCCTGTTCCTTTCTATGCAGTACATATTCAAGCGAGTCGCAAAGCGCCTCCCAGCTGGCGGCCACCACGTCCGTGCCCACGCCCACCGTGCTCCAGGTCTTGTCCCCGTCAGTGGACTCAATCAGCACGCGCACCTTGGAGGCCGTGGCCTCAGCGCCGGTCAACACGCGCACCTTGTAATCGGTCAAACGCACGTCGCTTAACCCCGGGTAAAAGACGGACAGGGCCTTCCTCAGCGCGATGTCCAGCGCGTTCACCGGGCCGTTGCCCATGGCGGCGGTGGTTTCTTCCCGGCCGTCCACCAGGATGCTGAGCATGGCGGACGCGCTGCGCTCGCCCGCGGGCGGCGGGTACTCGCCGCTGGTGCGGTAGATGACCGGGGTGAAGTGGGCGTTGAAGCGGTTTAAGGTCTTCAGCGCCATCATTTCAAAGCTGGCGTCCGCCGCCTCATACTGATAGCCCCGGTTTTCCAGTTCCTTGATTTTTTCCAGAATCTGGGCCACCTCGCGGCTGTCGCGGGCCAGATCGGGCGCGACGGTCTCCAGCTTTTTCATCACCGTTGTGCGGCCGGACACCTCACTCATCAAGAACCTGCGGCTGTTGCCCACCTGCTCGGGCGAGATGTGCTCAAAGGAGGAGGACACCTTGTTTACCCCGTCAATGTGCATGCCGCCCTTGTGGGCAAAGGCGCTATCGCCGACATAGGGCTTGCTCTGGTAAACGCCCATGTTGGACAGCTCGCAGATGTGCCGGACGGAGGAAAAGAGGTTGCTCAAATCACCGTCTATGCAGTCGTAGCCCATCTTGAGTTGCAGGTTGGGGATGATGATGGACAAATCCGCATTGCCGCAGCGCTCACCCGTGCCCACAAAGGTGCCCTGCACCTGCATGGCGCCCGCTTCCACCGCGGCGATGGAGGAGGCCACGGCGCAGCCGGTGTCGTTGTGGCAGTGGATGCCGATGTTGGCGTTTGGAAAGCGGTTTTTGACCTGCAGCACTTTTTCAGTAATCTGGTGGGGCAGGGTGCCGCCGTTGGTGTCGCACAGGCAGAGCACGTCCGCCCCCGCGTCATTGGCCGCGCCCAGCACCTTCAAGGCATAGTCCTCGTTGTTGATGACGCCGTCAAAATAATGCTCCGCGTCAAAAATGACTTCCAAGCCCTTGCCTTTTAAAAACTTGATGGTGGCGTACACCAGGTCCAGGTTCTCCTGAAGCGTCGCCCTGATGACCTTTTCCACGTGCAGGTCCCAGGATTTGCCGAAGATGGAAACGGCAGGCGCGCCGGTCGCGATCAGGGAGGCCAGGCCCGCGTCCTCCTCAGGTTTTACACCCTTTCTGGCGGTGCTGCCAAAGGCGCACAGCTTGGCGTGGTTTAATCGGACGTCCCGCAGCTTCTCAAAAAAGGCGATGTCCTTGGGGTTGCTGGTGGGGTTGCCGGCCTCGATGTAGTCAATCTTGAACTCATCCAGCGCCTTCACGATAGACAATTTGTCCGTCACTGAGTAGGAGATGCCCTCGCCCTGCGCGCCGTCGCGCAGGGAGGAATCAAAAATCTGGATTTTTCTCATAACAGCTTGTTCATCCCGTTGATATAGGCCAGGATGGACGCCTCCACCACGTCGGTAGACAATCCGCGGCCGATGTAGCTGCGGGTGCCGCTGCTCAATTTCACCACGGCCTCGCCCTGGGCGTCGCGGCCTTCGGAGATGGTCTGGATGTTGTAGTCATCCAGGGTGTGCTCGGGCGCTTTCATAATCTTGTCAATTGCGTTAAAGGCCGCGTCAATCGGTCCGTCGCCCAGGGCCACTTCCTCCAGCAGTTCGCCTTCGTTGTTCTTTAAGCGCACCACCGCGGAGCAGGACACGTAGTTGCCGGAGTTCACGGTGAAGCGGTCCAGTTTGTACTGGGCGTTCACATCAGCGCCCCGGTGCAGAATCAGGGCTTCCAGGTCGCCGTCGGTCACCGTTTTTTTACGGTCAGACAGCGCCTTAAAGCGGGAAAAGAGTTCATCCATCTCCGCCTTTTCCAGGGTGTATCCCAGGTCCTTTAAGCGGTCTTCCACCGCGTGGCGGCCGGAATGCTTGCCTAAAATCATCTTGTTGGTGGTAAGCCCGATGGATTCGGGGGTCATGATTTCGTAGGTCTGGGTGTTGGCAAGCACGCCGTGCTGGTGGATGCCCGCCTCGTGCGCGAAGGCGTTGGTGCCCACGATGGGTTTGTTTAAGGGGGCCGTCATGCCGATGATGGAATACACCTGGCGGCTGACCGGGAAAATGCGTTTGGTATCAATGCCCGTGGTATAGGGGTAGAAATCCTGCCTTGTGTGCAGCGCCATCACCACCTCCTCCATGGAGGCGTTGCCCGCGCGCTCGCCCAGGCCGCACATGGTGGTCTCCACCTGGGTGGCCCCGGCCCTGACGGCCGCCAGCGTATTGGCTACGCCCAGGCCCAGGTCGTTGTGGCAGTGAACGGACAGGTCAATCTTGTTCAGGCCATCCACCTTCTCAAGCAGGTAATTCAGCAGGCTTTCCATCTCAGAGGGCGTGGTATAGCCCACGGTGTCGGGGATGTTGACCGTGGTCGCCCCCGCGTCAACCGCCGCCTGCACCGCGCGGACCAAAAAGTCCCGGTCAGAGCGGGTCGCGTCCTCAGCGGAAAATTCCACGTCTGACAGTTTGCCCTTGGCGTACTTCACCATCTGGGAGATGGTGTCCACCACCTGGTCCTCGCTCATGCGCAGTTTGTATTCCATGTGCGTGGGGGAGGTGGCCAGGAAGGTGTGGATGCGGGGGGCTACGGCGTGTTTGACAGCCTCATAGGCGGTGTCGATGTCTTTTTTTGTGGCGCGGGCAAGGCTTGCCACGCTCGCGTTTTTGATAACGCGCGCCACCTTGCTCACCGACTCAAAGTCCCCGGGGGAGGCGATGGCAAAGCCCGCTTCCAGGATATCAACCCCCATCTTTTCAAGCGCCAGCGCCAGCTCAAGCTTTTCCTTCAGGTCCATGCTGCAGCCGGGTGCCTGTTCTCCGTCCCTTAAGGTGGTGTCAAAAATCTTGATGTGTTTCATGGCTTAATCCTCGCTTTCTTTGAAGACGGCGCCTTGGTCGGCTGAGGTGACCAGGCTGGCGTAGCGTTTCAGGTAGCCGCTCAGGTTCTTTTTGGGCGGCTTTTTAGATGCTGCTCTTCTGGCGTTCAGTTCTTCCTCGCTGAGAACCACGTTGAGCGAATGGTTTTTAATATCAATCTCAATCAAGTCGCCTTCCTTCACCAGGCCAATCGGCCCGCCGGAAGCGGCCTCCGGGGAGACGTGGCCAATGGCGGCGCCCCTGGTCGCGCCGGAGAAGCGTCCGTCTGTTATCAAGGCCACCTCGCGGTCCAGCCCCATGCCGGCAATGGCGCTGGTGGGGCCCAGCATCTCGCGCATGCCGGGGCCGCCCTTGGGCCCTTCATAGCGGATGAGGATGACGTCACCCTTCTTGATTTTGCCGCCAAAGATGGCTTGTGTCGCTTCGTCCTCCGAGTCAAAGACCCGGGCTGGGCCCTGGTGTTTGAGCATCTCGGGCGCGACGGCGGATTGCTTTACAATCGCGCCCTTGGGGGCCAGGTTGCCAAAGAGGATGGCCAGGCCGCCCACGGTGTCATAGGGCTTATCCACGGCGCGGATGACCTCATGGTCCTTGATGTGGGCGTTCTTCACGACCTCACTCATGGGGACGCCCAGCACTGTCATCGCGCTGCCGTCCACCAAGCCCGCGTTCATCAGTTCGCGGATGACGGCGCTCACCCCGCCTGCCGCCTGCAAATCCTGCATGTGGTGGCTGCCGGCTGGCGCCAGTTTGCACAGGTTGGGCGTCTTCCTGCTGATGTCATTGAGCATGTCCAGGTTGAAGGCTAATCCGGCTTCATGGGCGATGGCGGCCAGGTGCAGGGCGGAGTTGGTGGAGCAGCCCAGCGCCATGTCCACAGTCAGCGCGTTTTTAAGCGCTTTATCATTAAGTATCTGCCGGCAGGTGATGCCCGCTTTCAACAGGCCCATCACCGTTTCCCCGGCCTTGCGCGCCAGGCGCAGGCGGGAGGAATAAACCGCGGGAATGGTGCCGTTGCCAGGCAAGGCCAGGCCCAGGGCTTCTGACAGGCAGTTCATGGAGTTGGCGGTAAACATGCCCGAGCACGAGCCGCAGGTGGGGCAGGCGCTGTCCGCCGCCTCCTGACGGCATCCCTCGTCCAATTTGCCGATGGAATAGGCGCCCACCGCCTCAAAGACGGAGTTTAGGTCCATGGGGCCCTTGTCCCCGTCAAGGGACAGCATGGGGCCGCCGGACACGAAGACACAGGGCAGGTCAAGCCGGGCGGCCGCCATGAGCATGCCGGGCACCACCTTGTCACAGCTTGGAATGAGCACCAGCGCGTCAAAAGCGTGCGCCCTGGCCATGCACTCCACCGAGTCCGCGATGAGTTCCCTCGTGCAAAGGGAATAGCGCATGCCCTCATGGCCCATGGCGATGCCGTCGCACACCGCGATGGTGTTAAACTCCAGCGGCGTTCCGCCCGCCATCAGCACGCCGTCCTTGACCGCGCGGCTGATTTTGTCCAGGTGGGTGTGCCCCGGCACCACCTCGGTAAAGGAGTTGACGATGCCGATGAGCGGCTTTCTGATCTGCTCATCAGACAGCCCATTCGCCTTTAACAAGGAGCGCTGCGGCGCGCGGGATGCGCCCTGCTTCATGTTGTCGCTGTGCAGTTTCATCTCTGCTTACTCCTCGTAGCTTTCGCGCTTCCAGGTCATCTTGT
Organism: uncultured Christensenella sp.; assembly: GCA_964534515.1. Taxonomy (GTDB): domain Bacteria; phylum Bacillota; class Clostridia; order Christensenellales; family Aristaeellaceae; genus UBA6115. The sequence continues at coordinate 10,790 of CAZHPW010000007.1, read as the reverse complement.
CGCGCAGGGCCTTGCCGGTGGTTTCCAGCAGGCTTTCCTGGGCTTCCTTGCGCATCTTGTTGAAGTTGGGGCGGCCATCCTTGTTTTCCTGAATCCAGTTTTTGGCAAAGGTGCCGTCCTGGATTTCGCCCAGCACTTTTTTCATCTCTTTTTTGGTCTCATCCACTATCATCCTGGGGCCGACGGTGTAATCGCCGTACTCGGCGGTGTCGGAGATGGAGTAGCGCATAAAGGACATGCCCCCGGCGTTCACCAGGTCAATGATGAGCTTCATCTCGTGCAGGCACTCAAAGTAGGCGCTCTCAGGCTGGTAGCCTGCCTCCACCAGGGTGTCAAAGCCGGCTTTCATCAGCGCGGTCACGCCGCCGCAGAGCACGCACTGCTCGCCAAACAGGTCGGTTTCGGTCTCCTCCTTAAAGGTGGTTTCCAGGACGCCCGCCCGCGCGCCGCCGATGCCTAACGCCCAGGCTAAGGCGATGTCACGGGCCTTACCGGTCGCGTCCTGGTACACCGCGATGAGACAGGGCACGCCGCGGCCTTCCTTGTACTGGTTGCGCACGGTGTGGCCGGGGCCCTTGGGCGCGATCATAATGACGTCAATGTCTTTGGGCGGCACAATCTGCTTGTAATGGATGTTAAAGCCGTGGCCAAAGGCGATGGCCATGCCCGGGCGCAGGTTGGGCGCGATGTCCTTGTGGTAAAGGTCGGCCTGCTTTTCGTCATTGACCAGTATCATCACGATGTCGGCGCCCTTGACGGCCTCCGCCGTGGTCTTGACCTTGAGCCCGGCTTTCTCCGCCTTCTCCCAGGATTTGCTGCCCTCATACAGGCCGACCGTCACGTCACAGCCCGAGTCCTTCAGGTTCAGGGCATGGGCATGGCCTTGGCTGCCGTAGCCGACCACTGCAATCTTTTTGCCTTTCAAGAGGTTGAGGTCACAATCCTTTTCGTAGTACATCACTGCCATTTTAGTTTTCCTCACTTTCTTCTTGTGCCAATATCGTGGAATTTCTTCCAATCGCGGTGATTCCGGTCCTGCACAGTTCCAGAATCCCAAATTGAACCAGGTTTGCGGCGAAGGCGTCCAGCTTGCTTTTCTCGCCCGTGATTTCAATGGTCACGTTGCCGGGGTTCATGTCCACCACCTTGGCGCGGAACACGTCCACCACCTGGTGGATTTGCGCCTGGGTGGCCAGTTCGGAGTTCACCTTGATGAGCATCAACTCCCGGGACACCGTGCTCTCCCTGTCCATCAGGGTGACCGCTTTCACGTCCACCAGCTTCTTGAGCTGGTTGATAATCTGGTCGCGTGTCACCTCATCACCCCTGGAGAGGATGGTCATCCGGGAGAGGGCCGGGTTGTCCGTCTCGCCCACGGACAGGCTGTCAATGTTGTAGCCGCGCCGGCCAAACATCCCGGACACCCGGGTCAAGACGCCCGCCTCGTTGCTCACCAGCACCGATAAGATAAACTTGTCCTGCATCGTCCTCACCCCTTCAAAATGATGTCGTCAATCGTTCCGCCCGGCGGTATCATGGGCAGCACCTTGACGTCGCTGTCAATCCACACGTCAATGAGCGCGGGTCCCTCACAGGCCAGCGCCGCGTCCAGCGCGCTGTTAAGCGTACTCATGTCATCCGCCCTGAAGCCCTTCGCGCCAAAGGCCTCCGCCAGCGCCGCGTAATCAGTCTTGCGCTCCAGCGAGGTGTTGGAGTAGCGCTCCTCATAAAACAGGGTTTGCCACTGGCGCACCATGCCCAGCGCCTGATTGTTGAGCAGCACCACCAAGACCGGCAGATTTCCCGATACCGCGGTTGCCATCTCGTTCATGTTCATGTGAAAGGAGCCGTCTGAGGTAAAGAGCACCGTTCTTTTCTTGCCCCTGGCATAGCAGGAGCCGATGGCGGCGCCCAGGCCGTAGCCCATGGTGCCCAGACCGCCTGAGGTCACAAAGGTGCGCGGACGCCTGAAATGGTAGTACTGGGCCGTCCACATCTGGTGCTGGCCCACGTCGGTCGTCACCACGTCATCCGGCTGCAGGCGCACGTTGACCGCCTCAATCGCGTTTTGGGGGTTCAACTGCTCCTTGGGCATGTCCAGGCGGTGGTCGGGCATGCTCTTGACCTTTTTGACCTGGCTGGACCAGTCAGAGGGTGCGCGGGACACCTTCTTTTCCAGCAATTGGCGCAGAATCAATTTCACGTCGCCCAGCAGGTAGGCGTCGGCTGTTATGTTCTTGCCAATTTCGGCGGGGTCAATGTCGATGTGCAATATCTTGCGCCCTAAGCTGTAAGCCTGCTTGTTGCCGGTGGCGCGGTCGGAAAAGCGCGTCCCCACGGCGATGATGAGGTCGGACATCGACAGCACCTTGCTGGCTTCATACCGTCCGTGCATGCCGGTCATGCCCAGGTTCATCGGGTGCTCATGCGGCACGGCGGACAGGCCCATCATGCTGGTGCCGATGGGGCAGTCCAGATAATCAGACAGGGCCAGCAGCTCCTGGCTCGCGTCCGCGATGACCACACCGCCGCCCGCATAGATATAGGGCCTGCGGGATTCGGCAATGAGCGAGAGGGCGTTGTTCAAACTGGCTTCATCCGCCTTTAAGCCGTTGCTGCGCACCACAGCGGGCTTGGGCTCATACTCACAGGTCGCGGTCTGGATGTCCTTGGGCAGGTCCACCAGCACCGGTCCCGGGCGGCCGGAAATGGCCAGTTTGAAGGCAGAGCGCAGGGTATCGGCCAGGTTGGCCACATCCTTCACCATAAAGTTGTGCTTGGTGATCGGCATGGTCACGCCAAAGATGTCCACCTCCTGGAAGCTGTCCCGGCCTATGAGCGCGCGGGCGACGTTGCCGGTGATGGCCACCAGGGGCACGGAGTCCAGGTAGGCGTTGGCGATGCCGGTGACCAGGTTGGTGGCGCCGGGGCCTGAGGTGGCGATGACCACCCCGGGCTTGCCGCTCACCCTGGCATAGCCGTCCGCCGCGTGGCAGGCGCCCTGCTCATGGCAGGTGGTCACATGGCGCAGAATGTCCTGGGCCTTGTACAGTTCATCGTAAATGTGCAGCACGCTGCCGCCGGGGTAGCCAAACACGCAGTCAACGCCCTGCTCCTGTAAAACCTTGATGAGGATGCCGGCTCCTGTCAAAACCATAAGAACCCCCTTCTAACAAAAAATCCGCCCTGCTGTATACAGAAGGGCGGATGGTTGGCCAAAACCTAAATCAAGCCACGGACCTGCTCCCATGTATACGCAAAAGCCTGCCGGCGACGATAATTCGTACGCCCAGCAGGCCGTTTAGAAGCAGGTTGGATGAGAGCAGGTTTCGCATTCTTCCTCCGCGATTTGAATTATTGTCAAAATAACACAAGGCGCGGGGGCTTGCCAAGCCGGGCTTGTCTTTTCTGGCTGATTTTCGTCCGGGTTTCTTGTTTATACTTTGTTTTTCAGCCCAATTCCGGCTTTTCGGCGGAATTTGACGCTTTTGTCAGTTTCAAATATTCGCGCGGCTCTCGCAGTACACGCAGCGGTACTCGTCCTTCTCGCGGTTGGTGAGCTTGAAGACATGGGGCAGCTCCTGCTCGATGCTGGTGATGCAGCGCGGGTTTTTGCAGCGGATGATGTTGGTGATGGTGAGCGGCAGTTCCGGGTGGTACTTTTTGACCCTGACGCCGTCCACAATGATGTTGATGGTGATGTTGGGGTCAATGTAGCCCAGGGCGTTTAGGTCCACATCCAGCTGGGAGTCAATCTTAATGATGTCCTTTTTCTGCTGCTTGTTGCTGGACGCGTTCTTGATGATGGCAACCGGGCAGTCCAGTTTGTCCAGGTCCAGGAAGTCATAGATTTTCATGGCCTGGCCGGCTTTGATGTGGTCAATGACTATGCCGTTGTTGATGGAATCAATGTTCATGCGTTTACCTCCAGCAGCATCAGAATCAGCGCCATGCGGATGTATTTGCCGTAGAGCGCCTGTTTGAAGTACACAGCCCGGGGGTCGGTATCAATGGCGGTGGAAATTTCGTTGACACGGGGCAGGGGGTGCAGGATGCTCAGGTCGCTCTTGGCGCTTTGCAGTTTTTCGGGGGTCAAAATATAGCTGTCCTTTAAGCGGATGTAGTCCGCCTCGTTAAAGAAACGCTCCCTTTGCACGCGGGTCATGTAGAGGATGTCCAACTCCGGCATCACGCTCATCAAGTCTGTGGTCTGGGTGTAGGGCACCTTGCCTTCCTTCAGGGGAATTTTCACATAGCTGGGCACCTTGAGCTCCTCAGGCGATACCAGCACAAAGCGGATGCCCGGGTAGCGGCACATGGCGGTGATGAGGGAGTGAACGGTACGGCCAAACTTCAGGTCGCCGCAAAGGCCGATGGTCAGGTTGTCCAGGTGGCCTTTTTCCATTTGGATGGTCAACAGGTCGGTCAGCGTCTGGGTGGGGTGGTTGTGGCCGCCGTCCCCGCCGTTGATGACGGGCACTGAGGCATAGCGGGAGGCCACGGTGGGCGCGCCTTCCTTGGGGTGGCGCATGGCGATGATGTCGGCATAGCAGCACACGGTGCGGATGGTGTCCGCCACGCTCTCGCCCTTGGCGGCGGAGGAGGAGTTGGCCTCCGAGAAGCCCAGCACCTGGCCGCCCAGTTCGTACATGGCGGCCTCAAAGCTCAGCCTGGTCCTGGTGGATGGTTCAAAGAAGAGGGTTGCCAGCTTCTTGTAGCGGCAAAGGTCGCGGTACTTGACGGGGTTTTCAATGATGTCCTGCGCGGTTTTGATGAGTTGGTCGATTTCTTCCAGGCTCAGGTCGGTGATGCTGGTGATGTGCCTCATACGGTCTCCTTCATCCAATTTTCGTCCTTGGGGTTGTCCCGGAATGCCTTGAGTCGGATTATATCGTCAGGCTGGATGCTGCCTTCCCGGGCAGCCACCTGAACAATCGTGTCAAAATCGGTGAGGCTGGTGTTCTCCACCTTGGCTTCGGCCAGGCGCGTCAGACCCGCCTTCATGCCGTAGGTAAAGATGCTGATGACACCCAGCACTTCAGCGCCCGCCTCGCGCAGAGCTTCCACCACCTCAATCACGCTGCCGCCGGTTGAAATCAAGTCCTCCACGACCACGACCTTCCAGCCCTTGTCCAGGCGGCCCTCAATGCGGTTGTTGCGGCCGTGGTCCTTGTTGCCGCTTCTGACATAGCCCATGGGCAGCCCCAGGATGTGGGCGGCGATGGCGGCGTGGGGGATGCCCGCGGTGCTGGTGCCCATGAGGCAATTAGCCTCGGGATACTTGGCTTTGACAGTGTCCGCGATAGCGGTTTCTATCGTTGTGCGAAGCGCGGGGTCTGACAGGGTTAAGCGGTTGTCACAGTAAATGGGGCTTTTAATGCCGGAGGCCCAGGTAAAGGGCTCATTGGGGCGCAGGAAGACTGCGCCGATTTTGAGCAGCCCGCTTGCGATGTTCTCAGCGACCGAGGAATTCATTCATGCACCTCCTGTAAGCGGCAACGGCGTCTTCCGCCTTGGTGATGGGGCGGCCGACCACGATGTAGTCAGCGCCCAGCTCATTGGCTTTCTGCGGCGTGGTGACACGCTGCTGGTCGCCCGTGTCGTTGGTGGCAAAGCGCACGCCGGGCGTTACCGTCAGGAAGTCCTTGCCCAGCTTGTCATGCACCTTCCCGGCTTCAAGGGGCGAGCAGACCACGCCGTCCAGGCCCGCTGTCTTGGCGTTGGCCGCGTAGTGCAGCACGGTCTCATCCACATTCCGGTTCACCCAGACTTCCTGGGTCAGCGCTTCCTGATTGAGGCTTGTCAACACGGTCACGGCAATCAACTTGGTCGGCGTGCCGGAAGTGTCCTTCAAGATATCTGCCGCCGCCTTCATCATGGCGATGCCGCCCCCTGCATGCAGGTTCATCATGTCAACGCCCAGTCCGCGCAGGGAGCGCGCGGCGCCGGCCACGGTGTTGGGGATGTCGTGCAATTTCAGGTCCAGAAAGATTTTGTGCCCGCGCGCCTTGATTTCGCGCACCATGTCCGGCCCCTGGGCGTAGAAGAGCTCCATGCCGATTTTGACATAGGGTTTCTCGTCCTTAAACTGGTCCAGAAAGTGAAGCGTGGTCTCGCGGTCGGGGAAATCCAGGGCAACCATGACATCCTTGGCCATTAGTGGGCACCTCCTATAATGTCCTGCAAAGAAGTGATATTGTACTCCGCCATGACGCGGGGAAGCTCTTTGATGATGTCCGGGCAGGCAAAGGGGTTGACCAGGTTGGCGCTGCCTACCTGCACCGCGGTGGCGCCGGCCAGCATCATTTCCAGCACGTCATAGGCGCTAGAGATACCGCCCATGCCGATGATGGGAATCTTGACCGCCGCATACACCTGGTAGACCATTCTCAAGGCGACCGGGAAGACCGCGGGGCCGGACAGTCCGCCGGTTATAAAGGGCAAGAGCGGCTTCCTGGTCTTCAGGTTGAGCCTTAAGCCCAGCAGGGTGTTAATCAGGCTGAGGCCGTCCGCCCCCGCGTCCTCACATGCCTTTGCTACCGCCACGATGTCGGTCACATTGGGGGACAGCTTGATGATGACCGGCTTTTTGCACACCTTTTTGACCGCCCTGGTCACCTCGGCCGCTGACTCGGGCAGGGTGCCAAAGCTCATCCCGCCGCCGTGCACATTGGGGCAGGATACGTTGACCTCATGCCAGCCCACCTGGGGGCAGGGGTCCAATAGTTCGCAGACTGTCACATAGTCCGACACTGAAAAGCCGCTCACGTTGGCCATGACGGGCTTGGAAAATATCCGGCTGATGCCGGGCAGCTCCTCTTCAATCACCTTGTGAACGCCCGGGTTTTGAAGGCCCACTGCGTTGAGCATGCCGGACGGCGTCTCGGCGATGCGGGGCGTGGGGTTGCCGTCTCTTGGAAGGAGGGTGGTACCCTTGAAGGAAAAACTTCCCAGCTGGTTGACGTCATATAGTTTGGCAAACTCCTGGCCAAAGCCAAAGGTGCCGCTGGCGGCCATGACTGGGTTGGAAAGCGTTATGCCGCACAGGTTGACTTGCAGGTTCACCATGTCAGCGCCTCCTTTAAAAAGACCGGCCCTTCCTTGCACACGCGCTTGGGGCCGTTCACCGTCATCACCGTGCAGCCCATGCACGCGCCAAAGCCGCAGCCCATGCGCTCCTCCAGGCTGACTTCACCGGGGATTGTGGATTGCTGGCAGATGGCTTTGAGCATGGGGAGCGGCCCGCAGGCGTAGGAGTAGGTGTGCTCATCAAACTGGCAGGCGTCCGTCACCAGGCCTTTTTGGCCCAGTGAGCCGTCCATGGTGCACACGGTGACCTGAGCGCCCAGGTCAGAAAACTCCCGCTCATAAAACACTTCTTCCCGGGTGTTGAAGCCCAGCACCACCGTGACTTCCTTGCCCTGTTCGCGCAATTCCTTGCACAGGCGGTACAAGGGGGGCACGCCCACCCCGCCGCCGATGAGGAGGGGCTTATCCCCGCTCTTCTCAAGGTCAAAGCCGTTGCCCAGGCCGCAGAGCACGTCCAGTTTCAGCCCGGGTTCATAGGCTGTCATGCTCTTGGTGCCCTGACCCAGCACCTTGTAAATGAGGGTGGCTTCATTTTCTTTGTAATCACAGACGGAGAAAGGCCGCCGCAGGTAAAAGCCCGGCAGGCTCACTTCCACAAACTGACCTGGATTGCTCAGGCTGCTTGTATCGCCGGAAAGTCGCATTAAATAGGTGTTCTTCGCGATTTCCGTGTGCTCCCTCAGTTCCCAAACCACCTGTTTCATTTCCGGCCTCCTTCGCTCAAACCGGGGTCCATATAGGCCGTCTTGTCAAAGGCGGTGGTTAGGAGACACTTTCCAAAGACCTTCATGCCGGTAAAGGGCGAGGCCTTGCCCAGGGTGAGGAAGTCCTCGGGGTTCACCTCGTACTCCGCGTTTAAGTCAAACAGGGTCAAGCCGGTCGGCTTGATATTATAGCGCGCGTTGGGCTTGTCTATCATGGCGGAAAGAAGCGTTTCAAGCGGCATTATGCCGGTTTTGACCAGGCCGGTGTAGAGCACCGGAAAGGCGGTCTCCAGGCCGACCACGCCGTTCATGCTGCCCTTTAAGCCCTTGGCCTTTTCTTCCGCGGAGTGGGGAGCGTGGTCGGTCGCAATCATGTCCACCGTGCCGTCCAGCAGCCCTGCAATCAGCGCCTTTTGGTCCTCAAGGCTGCGGATGGGCGGGTTCATCTTGAAGCGGCCCTCGTCCTGAAGCTGGCTGTCATCCAGTACCAGGTAATGCGGCGCGGTTTCGCAGCTCACATCCAGGCCCCTGGCCTTGGCTTTGCGGATCAAATCCACCGTCTCCTTGGTGCTGACATGGCAGACATGGTAGCGGCAGCCGGTTTTCTCAACCAGCATGAGGTCGCGCTCCACCTGCTTCCATTCGCTTTCAGACGGGATGCCCTGATGGCCGTGGGCGTGCGCCCAGTCCCCTTTGTGGATGTAGCCGCCTTCAAGCAGGCTGTTGTCCTCGCAGTGGGCGACGATGATTTGATTGAGCGCCTTGGCCTTCACCATGGCCTGCTCCATGATGCCGTCTTTTTGCACCCCGTGGCCGTCATCAGAAAATCCGGCGACATGGGGGGCAAGGTCGGTGAGGTCGGCCAGCTCCTGGCCTTTTTGCTCCCGGGTGATGGCGCCCAAGGGAAGCACCTGTACCCGCGCGTCCCGTTTAATCAGGTCAAGCTGCTCCTGTAAATGGGGCAGGCTGTCGGGCACCGGCTTTAAGTTTGGCATGGTGATGAGGCTGGTGAACCCGCCGCGCGCGGCGGCCTGGGTGCCGGATTGAATGGTCTCTTTATAAGAAAAACCGGGTTCCCTCAGATGTACATGGACATCGGTGAAACCCGGAAAACAGTGAAGGTCGGAGCCGGACAAGAGGATTTGGGGACAATCAGGCCTTGTTTCGGTGTCAAAACGCCATTGCCCGTCCTGGAAGACAAGTTCCCCGCGCTTAATTTCCCCCTGCGCGTGATATTTAACCCCGGTGATTCGAAAGTGCATCACAACCTCCAATCCATCAGGCAAATGGCCCGGCGTGTTTTCGCTCCGACGCATTTTATCAAGGGGCATTGCCCTTGTCAAGTTTGTCTTAAAGGGCTATTTTTTCTGATTTATCAAGGAAAAACAAGGCATTCCAGTAGCGAAAGGGTGGGAATTGGGTTATACTCTTTTTATAGAAAACAGAGGGGAGACAAACATGATCGCATTGGGCTGTGACCACGCGGGGCTGCCGCTGAAGGAAGAAATTGTGCTGCTGCTCAAGGAGCAGGGCCTTGAATACAAGGATTTTGGCGTGTACGAGGGAGAGCGGGCTGATTACCCGGTCTATGGCCGCAAGGCCGCGGAGGCTGTGGCCAGTGGTGAGTGCGAGTTTGGACTCATCTTCTGCGGCACCGGGGTGGGCATCTCCATCTCCGCCAACAAGGTGCCCGGCATCCGCTGCGTCAATTGCTCGGAGACCTATTCCGCCGTCCTGGCGCGCCAGCACAACAACGCCAACATGCTGGCCCTGGGCGCGCGCGTGGTGGGCCCTGGCCTCGCGCGGATGATAGTGACCCAGTTCCTGGAGGCGCAATTTGAAGGCGGCCGCCATGCCGGCCGGGTTGCCCTCATCCATGAGATTGAGCAGGACTACCTGGACAGCCTGCCCACAGAAAAGGACCAGGGCGTCCTGTAAATTATCTGCACTCCCTTTGGCAGGCCCGCTGTGCGCGGGCCTGCTCTTTCTATAATAATGTAAGCGATAAGCAACCAATCGCTATCAGTGTTATGATAAGCTTTCTATCTGTGCTAATAATGACAAATTAAACCAATATAATGCCTTGATTGATATTGAACATGCTCTGCTCTATTGGTACAATTATGACAAATAACCACCCAGGAGGAAAACCCATGAAAAAAGCTTTGATTGCCCTTGCCCTCGTCGTGGCCCTGACTGCCGGTATCCTGGCCGTCGCCACCACCAGCACCCCCGCCGCGTCCGCCACCACCGCCCAGGCCTATCCGGACGGCACCTACCGCGGCGGCTACATTGACCCCAAGCAGATTGAAGTTCAGTTTACTTTGGAAGACAACAAGTTTACCGAAATCCGCTACCGCGCTTTGGGTTATCGGGATGTGAACTACCTCAAGAGCGAGGACAAAGCCATCCTGGGCGTGACCCAGCAGTACCAGGACCTGGCCGATTACCTCATCGGCAAGGAAGTGTCCGCTCTGCAGGACCTGTACTACCCCGCCAACATCACCAAGGACACCGACACCTTCACCGCGGCCACCCTGCGCTCCAGCAAATTGATTTCCTCCATCAATGACGGCCTCAACCGCGGCCTTTACGCCCTGCCCACGGAGTAATAAGAACTATACTCATCAAAAAAGACTGCCGGTAAACGGCAGTCTTTTTGAATGCACATTATAGAACAAAGCGTATTTCAGTCTGCCCGCGGGAGCGTTTTCATTAACCCCTACAAAAAGCGGATAATCCTCGTTTTGTGTACAGGAAACGCAATTTTTCTTGAATATACATTTGAATTGGTGGTATACTGTCAGTACTTAGAAACACCGTTTCTATCAATATTTAAGGAGGAACTATTCATGAGGAAACTTCTGGCTATCGTGATGATTTTGGCGCTGATGCTGCCCGTGGTCTCTCTGGCAAGCGAGACCTATGAAATCGCCATGATTACCGACATCGGCACCATCGACGACAAGAGCTTCAACCAGGGCACCTGGGAGGGCG
>CAZHPW010000006.1:17214-41443 GCA_964534515.1 uncultured Christensenella sp. | reverse complement strand
TGATGTTCGCGCCGTTTTATATTTTCCTGATGCGGCAGTTCATGGTGGGCATTCCGGCAGATATGATTGAAGCCGGGCTGATGGACGGCGCGGGCACCATCCGCAGTTTCTTCCATGTGGTGCTGCCGCTGTCAAAGCCCATCCTGGGCGCCGCTGTGGCCCTGTCCTTCGCGGACGCCTGGAACCTGGTGGAGCAGCCCTTGATTTACCTGGCCAACAGCCAAAACAAGATGCCGCTGTCGGTCATGTTCAATTCCTTGTCCTCCTCCGAGCAAGGGGTCATCTTCGCCTCGGCAGCCCTGTACATCATGCCGGCGCTCTTGATTTACTCCTACTTCCAGGAAGACATTCTCCTTGGCATCCAACTGAGCGATATGAAGTGAGGCAACATGAAAAAGCGTAAAACTCTCAAATGGCTGGTCATCTTTGTGTCGGTGCTGCTCATCAGCATGTTCTTCTCCCGCACCGTCCAGACCATCACCACCCCCAAGGTCCAGAAAATCAAAGCCAACCGCGGCAAACTGGAAGAAAAAATCCAGGTCACCCCGCAGTTGAGCTTCCTTGAGGGCGAGGAAGTGTTTGCCGCCGACGCCAAGAAGCTGAACCTTCAGTTCGTTGAGGTGCCCGCCAAGCAAGGCTACTACGTCAAGGAGGGTGACCTCCTGGCCAAGGCTGTCATTCCTTCCCTCCAGGAGGAACGGGAAAAGATTCTGGTGGACTACGAAAAAGCCATCCGCGAAATGGGTGAGCACATTGCCAGCCACGTCCGCCTCTCCCAGGATTCGCCCCACAACCAGGTCTATGAGGCCTATTTTGAGGCGCTGAACAAGTATTACGAAAAACGCGTGGAGGCGGAAGCCCTGGCGCTGGAGGCCGGGTATGACTTGCCTGAGGAAATGGCGTCCTGGGGCCGCACCACCCTGCCCACCCCCACCCCTGTGCCCCGGCAAAACCAGGCGACCCCTACCCCGATTCCCCTGGCGCAGAACATTCCCAGCAGCATGACTGCCATCATGCAGGAGACCTTTGAACTCTGGGAGCGTGCCGAACTGGCCTTCCGGGAACTGAAGCTGGTCTACATCGGCGGTGGACCCGTCCGCCGTGTGGGCGACAATACCTTTGAGTACATTAAGAAATTGGATGGTTTGAAACGCGCCGTCAAGGCCCAGGGCGACCTGCTGGTCAACCTGAACCGCCAGGCCAGCGGGCTGACCGAGTTCCGCGCGCCGCACAGCGGCTACCTCATCAATTTCTCCCTCAAGCGCGGCGACACCTATGACGGCGCGAAAGCGCTGTACACCATCAGCAAAGAAGGCGATTTGCCCTTCCTGAAAGCCGACATCACCGACATTCAGAAGACCATTGAAAAAGGCACCAAGGTGGAAGCGGACAACACATCCGGCATGGCTGTGAGCGAGGTGCGCCTGGAAGGCAACAACCGGAAGTTTGCCTACATCCAATTAACCGATGACCTGATTTCCCAATTGGGCGGCATCAGCAAACTGATGAATACACCGCCCAATGTGACCCTGGTGTACAAATCCGCCAAGACCACCACCCTGGTGCCGGCCAGCGCCGTGCGCACGGACAGCGATGGCAGCAGCTTTGTCTACGCCATCCAGCAGCAGTGGGGCGGCATGCTCTCCAACACCCAATACATCGTCACCAAGCAAAAGGTGACCGTGCTGGAGAAGACCAACAGTCTGGTCGCGGTGGCGGAGGACATCAATTACCTGGACATCGCGGACAGGGAGGATCGCACCATCACGGATGGACAGGCGGTCATGGAATATGTCGATTAAGCGAATTATCCTGCTTGTTCTGGTTTGCCTGCTGACAGGCTTGTTCATCCTGCAGGTCAATGGCGTGCCTTCGCTCCTGCAATATGCCTTCCTGCCGCCGGATATCGCGTCTGAGCAGGCGGCAGAAGCAAGCGCGGCAGAAACCGAAGAGACGGATGAGGAAACAGCCGAGCCCGCCAAAGAGGAGGAGTCCAAGCTGACTCTCTTCCTCAAATCCTGGGAAGGCTTTTTGGATGAGCAGGGCGAGGCGGTCAAGTCATCCGCGCTCACCGCGCATCTGCCATCGGCCGACCTGTCCACCAAGTCCGGCGGCAGCGCAAAGGCGGAGCTGACCGCGATTTATGGCCAGCTGCATACCCTGCCCGCGTCCGTCCTGCTAAACGGCAGGCAGCTGTACCAGGATGAGGTCAATGAGGGCAAACAGGTCGCGGTCATTGATGAAGCGCTGGCCATCGCCCTCTTCCGCCAGGGCAACCCCGTCAACATGACCTTCACCCTGCAAAACCAGACCTTCACTGTCGTAGGCGTTGTCAAACACACCAGGGCCATGGGGGAGCGGGCTGAGTATGGCCTGATGGTTCCCTTAAAGGCCTTTACCAGCCAGCTGGAGTGGGAATTGTTCTTAGCCCAGCTTCGCTTAACCGGCGGCAGCGGCACCCGCAACGGCACGGCCACCAACCTGTCCAATTGGCAGGCGGGTGGGCAAGCCATTGACCTGGTCAAGGAAAAATACCGCGCCACCCTGCCGGTTCGCGTCCTGCTCTGCGTCCTGGGTTTTATTTTAGCGCTGCTCTTTGTCCGGTTTGCCTCCCGCGTTTCAGCACGGCTCATTGAGAACAGCCGCGCGCGCTTGACGGATGAGTACGCTATCCGCCTGCTGCCCCGCTTTATCGGTGTGGGTCTTCTGATCCTCCTGATGTTCGCAATCGGTGTTGGAGCCATGGTATTCGCTTTCTCCAAACTCCTGGAGCCGGTGTATGTCTTCCCCGAGTGGGTGCCGGCCATCCTGGTGGAACCCAGGGAAATCGCGGCAACCTTCTGGAACAACCAGAAAATGGCGAGTGGGCTTTTAAGCCTGCGCTCCAGGGAGCTGCTCTTCCTGCGCGCTGTGGCCGGCTTTATTACCGCGCTGACCCTGCTTCTGGCCTGGGCGCTGGTGGTGCCCCTGCACAAGCTGTTTCAATTGGTCAAACCCGACCCGGCCGAAGAAAACGAAGATTAAGCGTAATAACAAAACAGGAGCAAATCATTCGCTCCTTTTTTTCTGTACAGTCTTTTAAATCGGCAGGAAGGGAAACTTTGTTATCGGCGTCTTCTTGTCCTGCTTGAGCTGCAGGTAGGCGCAGTAGCCCATCAAGAGGGCGGCGATGCCCTGGAAGATGACGCAAATTAGGTTCAGCGCGTCAATGCCCAGGTTCTGTACCACCACGCCCGCGCCGGTGTTGCCCAAAATGGCCGCCAGGGCGCCGCTTGTAAAGATGAGGGACTGGGCGCGCACCTTTTCGTTCTGCCTGACGATGTCATTGACAAAGTAGACCGAGGTTACCCCGTAAAGCCCATAGCAGAACACGCTGAACGCCATCGCGAAATAGATGCTCAGGATGCCGCTTGAGAAATAGATGATGATGGCTTTGATAAAATACGCGGCGACCGAAAAGGTCAAAATGGCCCTGGCGCGGTAGCGCTTTAGCAGCCGCGGTGTTAACAGCATGGCCGGCATCTCAACCCCCGCCTGCAGGAACATCGCCAGGCCCAGCGCGGCCTCAGTGCCGCCCTTTTGGCTGATGATTCGGGTAAGGAAAACGGCGGTGTTGGTCTGCCCAGCGCCCATGAAGAAAGCGGACAGCAGGAAGAAGGCCAGCACATGGTTCTGGCTTAATAATTTGATGAGCCCGGTCTTGGGCAGGGGGGTGGCCAGGTCCAAAATGGGCGTGTTCTCCACCACCTGCTCCGGCTTTGGCATCAAAACGGCCATGAAGATGGCGATGACAATGCACACCAGGGCAATGGGCATTAAAATGCTGGCGGTATAGCTTTCCAGCAGCAAGCCCAGGAAGTAGGCGAAAATGGCGTAGAGGATGGCGGACATGCCCCGGGGCCAGCCCATGTTCAGGTTCAGCCCGGCGTTGATAAACTGGACAAACTGCGCGTTGTACAGGCCCGGCATGCCGTTGGCCAGGCCGCCGGTCAGGCTGTACACCAAGAGCATCATCACAATTGGCATCGGCACCAGAGCCAATACGGTGACCAGGCCCAGGATAATCAGGTAGATTAAGATAACAATGCGCTTGATGGGCACATGGGGGTGGTTGTCAGAGAAGGTGGAGATGGCCACCTGGTAAAAGATGGTGACAACCGAAATCAGGGATGCGGTCAAACCAATCATGGTGTCGGAGAAACCATAGTGGCTCAGGTAGACCGCCATAAAGCCAGAAAAGGCGCACAAAGAAAGCCAGTAACTGGAATGCATCCCGGCGAACTTGGACTCCAGCGAAAAAGCCTGCTTATTTGTTTGCCCCATACCTACCTCCGGTTTTTTCACACCATTTTCATCATACGGTAACCGCCTGCAAAGTCAAGATATCATCTGTATTTTGCCGGGACAGAAATTTTACCGCGTTCTGGGTTCAATCCTCATCCAAAATGGGCTATAATCAAACGCGGACAAAATGAATAAAGGAGGCCCCCATGCCAAAGAAAATCGCTTTTATCGGTGCAGGCAGCTTCGGGTTTACCCGCGGCCTGGTGCGCGACCTGCTGTCCTACCCGGCCTTTGAGGACGCCACCATCGCGCTCATGGACATTGATGATGACAGGCTCGCCATGATTACCAAGGCTGTCAAACTCATCATTGAGGCCGGCCAGTACAAGGCAACCGTGCTTTCCACCAAGGACAGGGCGGAAGCCCTAAAGGGCGCTGACGGCGTCATCACCACCATCCTGGCGGGCGACGTGGATGTCTGGCAGCATGACATCCTCATTCCCAAAAAGTACGGCATTGACACCAACGTAGGGGATACCCGCGGCCCCTCCGGCATCTTCCGCTTCCTGCGCACGGTCAACCCGATTCTTGACATCGCGGAAGACATCAACCGCTATTGCCCTAACGCCGTCTACCTCAACTACACCAACCCCATGGCCATGCTCTGCCGCGTCGTCCAGGAAAAATATCCCGACATGACAGCGACCGGCCTTTGCCACAGCGTCCAGGGCACGGCCTCCATGCTCGCCCGCTGGATTGGCGTGCCGGACAACGAGATTTCCTACACCTGCGCCGGCATCAACCACCAGGCTTTCTATCTGGATTTCCTCCACAAGGGCAAGGATGTCTACCCCCTCATTGACAAGGCCATCAGGGAAAATGAGGAGGTCTATAAGGAGGAAATGGTCCGCAATGAGATGTACCTGGCCTTGGGCTATTACGTTACCGAGTCCTCCGGCCACAACAGCGAGTATGTGTCCTGGTTCCGCAAGCGCCCGGATTTGATTGAGAAATACTGCACCCATTCAACCGGCTGGAACCCCGGTGTCTACGCCTATATCCTGGACGAGTACCGCAACAAGAAACACACCTGGAAGAAGGAAATTGAGGAATGGTTCACCCAGCCGGTCAAGCTGGGCCGGGGCAATGAGTACGCCGCTTCCATCTTCAACGCCATCTTCGGCGACAACACCATGTTCAAGTTCAACGGCAATGTCCGCAACTTCAACCTCATTGACAACCTGCCCTACGGCTGCTGCGTTGAGGTGCCGGTTTTGGCCAGCCGCCATGGCCTGGAGGCCATCCATGTGGGCGCCCTGCCCCAGCAGCTGGGCATCCTGTGCAGCACCTCAGCGCAGATTGAGGAGATGGCGGTGGAAGCCAGCCTGACGGGCAACCGCGAGCTCATTTACCAGGCCATCTGCTTTGACCCGCTGACCTCCGCTGTCTTGAGCCTCAAGGAAATCAGGCAGATGACCGATGAGATGTTCACGCAGTTTGAGGACTGGCTGCCCCAGTTCAAATAGTATAGAAATAGCAAAAGCCGGGGGATGCTTCCCCCCGGCTTTTCGAGTGCTCATTCTAGGTTTAAACCGCCGGACAAGTCCAAAGCGCGCTCTCGCCGCTGACGCGCAGCTCATAGCCGTCAGCCGGCAGGAAGGCGGTGCGCCCAGCCTTTAGGTTCAGAGAGCCATCTTTCCAGGTCAGGGTCAAATCAGCAATTGCGGTGATAACAGAAAACCGCTCTTGATCTGGCGATATGACAAAGTCTTTGCAATCAGTCAGCCTGTCCAGGATGAAGTAGGCATTGTCCAGCAGCCTGCTTCGTTTGCCGCTCGCGCCTTCGGCAATCACTTCGCCTTTGGCGGGCATTGGTTTGGAATCCAGTTCCACCACCGCCAGGGAGTCCTCCAAGTGCAGTTCCCGGCCCTCGCCCTTCTCATTTACCCGCCCCCAGTCATACAGGCGGTAGGTGATGTCGCTGGACTGCTGGATTTCATAGATGACCAGCCCCGCGCCAATGGCGTGTACGGTGCCCTCGGGGATGTAGTAGGTGTCCCCCGGGGCGACATCCACCCGGCGCAGCAGGCCTTCCACCGCGCTGCCCTGTTTGGACGCTTCTTCAAGCGCCTTTTTGCTGGTGCCGTCCTTGAGGCCTACGGTCAACTGCGCGCCTTCTTCTTTGGACAGGATGACCCAGGCTTCGTTTTTGCCGAGCTTGCCGTGTTTGCGGTTTGCGTAGGCGTCGCCCGGATGCACCTGCACGCTCAATTGCTCCCTGGCGTCAATCAATTTGAGCAGCAGGGGAAAGGGCAGACTGACCCTGGTGCCCAGGAGGGCCTCGCCATAACGGTCAATTAATTCTGTTAAGGTACGGCCTTCGCTATCCCGGCTTTCCAGGCCCGGAATGGCGGACATCTCCAGGCTCTCCCCGGTTTGCGCGGGGCAGCCCTTGTCGAAATCGTCCCTGAGCTTGTTTCCGCCCCAGGGCGTCATGCCGCCGTGGCGGAAAGCCGGGGTCATCAAAATCGGCGCTAATTTCATTGTTTACACCAGCGTGCGGGTCGCGACCAGGTCAACCCCGGTGCCCGCCACATCCTGTTTGAGCACATCCCCGGAGAGGATGGGCAGTTTCAGTTCCAGGGCGTTGATTTCGTCCATTGTCTGCTTGATTTTGTCCTTGGGGATGGGTTCCTTGGTCTTCAGGCTCACAGGAACAGCGCTGCCCTTGACCCTGGCGACCGCGGTCACCATGCGCAGCGGCTTTACGCTTTCCTGCCTGGCATAGATGTCCCCGCGCTTGCAGGCGTTGCCGGTCACGCTGGTTACCTGTCCTTCTTCCAGCGTCACTGTCATCCGGCAGCCCACCGGGCAGGAGATGCATGTCAATACCTGGCTTTCACTCATTGGAGCGCGCCTTCCTCACCGGCCAGTTTCACAATCGCGTAGGCGAAAATCTTCATGGACTGCGCGAGTTTTGAGATAATGATGTATTCATTGGCCTGGTGGGCAACATCCGGGTCCTCCGGGAAGCTCGCACCAAAGGCCACACCCTGCTGAAGCATCCGGGCGTAGGTGCCCCCGCCGGTTGACAGGGTGGCGCGCTCACGGCCGGTAACCTCGGTGTAGGCGTCCAGCAGGCTTTGAACCAGTTCGCTGCTTTCCGGCACATAGTGCGGGGGCTTGACGGAAATCTGGGTGACTTCAATTCCCGGCAGATGGGCTTGCACGATGCCGTGCAGGCGCTCGCCCGCGGCCAGAAGCGGCGCGCGGATGTCCAAGGTGGCAAACAGCTTACTTTCGTTCAGCTTGATGATGCCCATGTTGCAGGTCAAGGGGCCGCTGGCGTCATCCTTCACCGCGATGCCCAAGCCTTCACCGTAGTACTGGGTGCCAATCCGCTCAGCCAGGGTGGCAATCGCGCCTGTCGCGCCCAACTCTTTTAGGGTAATCAGCAACTGACCAATGGCGTTTCTGGCGGTCTCGGGGTAGGCGGCGTGGCCGTTGATGCCGGTCGCGGTCACGCGGACAGCGCCATTCTCCATCTTCGCTTCCACCGGCCAGCCATATTGTTCGGACACGGCCTTGACCTTTTCAATGAAGGTCTCGTCGCCTTCCACCAGGGCGCTGGCCGCGCCGGGGATGACGTTTTGCCGCTCGCCGACCTTGAGTTCCAGAATCTTCAGCCCCTCATTTGACACCTGCGCGTTCAAGTGCAGGGTGCAGGAGCCTTTTTCCAGGTTAATCAAGGGATAACTGGCGTCCGGTGAGAAGCCGATTTTGGGCATGACGGCGTTCTTTTTGTAGTACTTCATGTCGTCCATGCCGCTTTCCTCATCGCAGCCAAAAATCAGGGTCACCTTGCGCTTTAGGGGGATGCCCGCGTCCTTCACGGCTTTCATCGCAAACAGCGCGGCCGCCAAGGGGCCCTTGTCATCGCTGGTGCCGCGGCCAAAGAGCAAATCGCCCTCACGCTGCGCGCCAAAGGGATCCCGCTGCCAGCCGTCGCCTACCGGCACGATGTCAATGTGCGCCAGGATGCCCAGCGCGTCCTCATCGCTGCCCTCGCCCATCTTGGCGTCACCGGCGTAGCCGTCAATGTCATTGACCTCAAAGCCCAGCCCCTTGCAGTCATCTAAGACCTTGTCCAGCATCCTGCGCAGCTCCGCGCCAAAGGGCGCGTTTGGCAGGGCGTCGGACTTCAGGCTGGGGATTTTCAGCCATTCCTGCAGCATGGCAATCATGGGTTCCTTCTGGGCGTCGATGATTCTGTCAAATTCCTGTTTTTTCATTTTAACCTTCCTTAATCGCGTGCGCGAAACGTTGAATGCCTTCCAGCAATTGCCCCCTTGGGCAGCCATAGTTGATTCTCATAAAACCTTCGCCGGTGGTGATGCCAAAGGCCTGTCCGTCAGTCAGCGCCACGCCGTGCTTTTTACAGCGCCCGCCAATCTCGCACTGGGGCGTGTCATAGGCTCTGATGTCCGCCCAGGCTAAGAAAGTGGCTTCCATGGGGGAAATGACGGCATGTGGGAGCAGTTCGGCCATAAGCTCGCTCAAGGTCTCCTGGTTGCCCCGCAGATATGCCATTAAGCCGTCCAGCCAGTCATCGCAGTGCGTGTAGGCGGCCCTTGTGCCTTCCAGGGCAAAGATGTTGCCGCTGGCGGCCCCGGTGCGTTCAAAGAAGCGCCTCAGTGTCATCACCACGTCGCTGCTGCGGAAAATGGCGGTTGCCTGCAAGAGCCCGGCCACGTTAAAGGTCTTGCTCGCCGCGACCAGCATTACCACGTCCTCCCTGGCTTCCTCAAAGGAGAGGATGGGGTAAAACTCCCTGGGCTGGTAGACAAAATCCGCGTGGATTTCGTCGCTCACCAGTTTGGCGTTGTAGCGGTTGAGCAGGTTTAAAAGCACTTTCAATTCTTCCCTGGACCAGGCGCGGCTGACCGGGTTGTGCGGGTTGCACAGCATCATCAGCCTGGCGCCTTGTTTCAAGTGCTCTTCAATCGCGTCATAGTTCATGGTGTAGCGGCCGTTCTCGTCCCTTTTCAAAGGGGCTTCCAGCAGCATGCGTCCGGACTCCCGCACCGCGGCGATAAAAGGCCCGTAAACCGGCGTCTGTACAATCACGCCGTCGCCCGGCTGGGTCATGGTCTGAACGCAGGCGCGCAGGCCGGCCACGACAGTGGGCAGCATGACCAGGTACTCCGCCTTGAGTGTCAAGTTGTGCCTGCGCTGCCAGAAGCCAATGAGGGCATCCGCGTCGTCCTGGCCGGTGATGGTATAGCCATAGCAGGCGTGCTCGGCGCGCTTGATGAGCGCCTCCCTGATGGGCTCTGCGCAGGCAAAGTCCATGTCCGCCACCCAAAGGGGCACCATACCGTCCTGCATCACGCCCTTGGCTGTCCACTTCAGCGCGTGGGTACCTTTGCGGTCAATGCCCCTGTCAAAGAACTCCTCGTTATAAAGCATGCTTTCCCCCTCCACATGAAAATACATGATAGCCTTTTTTTCGGCTCAACAGCACAACTTCGTCATAAATCTGACCCAGGAAATCTTTCGCGGACAGGGCGCCCTGCTGCTTGCGGATAACAATGACCAGCCTGCCATCCTGCTTTAAATAGCGCCCGGCGTCCTCAAACAGTTTATAAATCACCTGCTTGCCCGCGCGGATGGGCGGGTTGAACAATATCCAGTCAAACAGCCCGTTGACCTTCTCAAAGCCGTCGCCGTTTAACACCAGCGCCTTGGCCTGATTGGCCGTGACATTTGTTTGCGCCAGGTCAACCGCCCGCTTGTTGATGTCGGTCATGGTGACCTCGGTGCCCGGCTTCAACACGGACACGATGGTGCCCACCGGCCCCCAGCCGCAGCCCAGGTCCAGCACGTTGCCAGATAAATCATCCAGCACGGTGGTGAGCATCAATTCGCTGCCCTCATCCAGGCCATCCTTGGAGAACACCCCGGCGTCGGTTTTAAAGGTAAACTCCCTGTCTGAAAAGGCAACAGAGATGCTCTTGATGTCGTGACCAGATTCCGGGTTGGCCTCAAAATACTGCTCAGCCAAGTTTGACAGCCTCCTTCAGCAGGCGGATTTCTTCTTCTTTCAGCTCCCGCCATTCCCCGGCCTTCAGGGTTTCGTCCAAGCTGATCGGCCCGAACTTTAACCGCTTCAGCGCGGTCACCTCATGGCCGACGCTTAAGAACATCCGCTTGACCTGATGAAATTTGCCTTCATGCACCATGGCAAGCGCCAGGCTCTCTTGCTCATTGGCCCATAGGATGTCCATCCTGGCCGGCAGGGCGGTAAAATCGCTGAGCTCAATGCCGCGCTCAAAGGCCTGCGCGTCTTTCTCTGTCAAGCGGCCTGTAACCCTTGCCTCATAGGTCTTTTCAATCTCTCTTTTGGGAGAGAGCAGCCTGTGCGCCAGTTCGCCGTCTGTTGTAAACAGCAGCAGGCCCTCGGTGTCCTTGTCCAGACGGCCGATGGGCATGCACTTTATTTTCTGCGCCATGGGGGGCAATAAATCCATGACCGTGGCGGCCCTAGCGTCCCTCGCCGCGGTCAAAAGGCCGGCGGGCTTGTTGAGCATCAGGTGAAACGCGGTCTTCTGGGACAATGGCTTGCCGTCTAAGCAAACCTCATCCCGCTCATCAACCTGGGTGTCCGCAGCCTTGACCGTCATCCCGTTCACGCTGACCCGACCCGTTTTCAAGGCGTCCTTGGCCTGGCTGCGGCTGAGTTCGGTCTGATTGGACAGCAGTTTGTCAAGCCTCACGGCTGTGTTCCGGCTCCTCATTTAGTACGGCGGACAAGGCCAGCTTGCGCAGCGGCAGCACGGGCAGCCACAGCACCAAAAGCACCACCAGCAGGATAAACAGCGTACCCTGCGGGAAATTCATCGTCAGAAATACGCTCACCGCGATTAAAAAGTCATACACCAGGCTGCCCATTAAGGGCATGTTCAACACCTGAACCACCAATACCGCCAAGACGCCCAGGAGGGCCGGCAGAAAGAGCAGCTTGTTTTTGCGCACCGTTTGAAACAAGACCTTTTTCTGTTTCCTAAAGCGCAGGTTGGCTTTCTTTAATGATACGGCAATGCCCTGAAAAAGCACATCCTGGTGCTCAAAGGCCAGCCCGCGAAGCCAGCCCCAGGCGGCCAAGAGCAGGCTCAGGATGCCGATGAGACCGATTATAAGAATGCCCATGGGATAGGTGCCGCCCAGAACCGCTCCGATCTGGTGGATGAACAGCAGGGACTCGTTGAAGCCCGGCACGCGCATGTAATAATAAAATAGATAGGAAAAGGCAAACAGGGGCAACAGCGCCGGCAGCACAATCGCCAGGCGCACCATGGCCGCTATCAGCCAGCGCGCGAAATTGCCAAAGTTGATGCGGCTGTCGTAATCAAGCCCGTACAGCTGCGCCATGCGCGCCTTGGCCTGGAAACGGAAGGGCATGACGATGAGCGCGTACAGCGGCAGGGAGAACACCAGGCCATAGGCCAGGGCGTGCTCGGGGTTAAAGGACAGGAATTTGCCTGTCACGAATGCCGCGATAAACGGCGCAAACGCTATGACACGAACGAGTATCTGAACAGCCATAAGCGCCAGAACCGGAACCAGGTTTTCTGTATATGTCCGCCACGCCAGCTGATGCGGCTTCCGGGCAGTTTGTTGCATGATACACCTCCATATGGAACCTTTGACAGTATAACGAAAAGACGCCGCTCCTTCAAGGTGTGCGGCGTCCACATTTTTGGTTTTGCTTATCCTTCAGGGGTGTTTTTTGGGTCTTCCGCCCCAAAATCCATGTGAAGGGCGAGTTCCTTTATCTTCTCAAGGCTCAGCGGCTGGCTGGTGCCGCCCAGGCAGGCGTCGCAGCTGTGGCCGCAGTAGGGGCAGACGCATTTGGACGCGTCCGTTGCCTGGGGCATCAGGTCACCGCAGTTGGGGCAGGCGCAGCGCATCAGTGAATTCCCGCCTTTCTTAAGTATTCCCCGGTGTAGCTGCCCTGCGTTCTGGCAACCTCCTCCGGTGTTCCCTGGGCGACAATCATGCCGCCGCGGTCACCGCCGTCCGGACCCAGGTCGATGATGTAGTCGGCGGTTTTGAGCACGTCCAGGTTGTGCTCAATCACCAGCACTGTGTTTCCCGCGTCAGTCAACCGCTGCAAAACGGTAATTAAGCGGCTTACGTCATCAATGTGCAGCCCGGTTGTGGGCTCATCCAACAGCACCAGGGTCTTCCCGGTCGCCTTGCGGCTGAGTTCCGTCGCCAGCTTCACGCGCTGGGCTTCGCCGCCCGACAGCGTAGTGGAAGGCTGGCCCAATTTGATATAGCCCAGGCCCACATCGTGCAGGGTCTTGATTTTGGTACGGATGCCGTTGTGATGGGTGAAGAACTCCAGCGCCTCATCCACTGTCATTTCCAGTACGTCGGAAATGGACTTGCCCCGGTAGTGCACCTGCAGAGTCTCCTGGCTGTAACGCTTGCCCTTGCAAACCTCGCAGGGCACATAGAGGTCGGCCAGGAAGTGCATTTCAATCTTCAATACGCCATCGCCCGTGCAGGCCTCGCACCGCCCGCCCTTCACGTTGAAGGAGAAGCGGTTTTCCTTGTACCCTCGGCTCTTGGCCTCATTGGTCTGGGCGAACACCTTGCGAATCAGGTCAAAGACGCCTGTGTAGGTGGCAGGGTTGCTCCTGGGCGTGCGGCCGATGGGGGATTGGTCAATGGAGATAATCTTGTCCAGCTGCTCCAGGCCTTCAATCCGCTCATGTGGCCCGGGCTGGGTGGACGCGGGGTTCAAGTCCCGCGCCAGCGCCTTGTAAAGGATTTGGTTGACCAGGCTGCTTTTGCCGCTGCCGGACACGCCGGACACCGCGCACAAAACGCCCAGCGGGAAACTCACATCCAGGTTCTTTAAGTTGTTGGCCTTCGCGCCGAGCACCTTCAAATACCCCTTGGGTTCCCTGCGCTTTTTGGGCAAGGCGATGACCTTGCGCCCGGCCAGGTAAGCGCCGGTGATGGACTCAGGGCTCTTCATCAAGTCATCCAAATTGCCCTGAGCCACAATGCGGCCGCCGTTGACCCCGGCGCCGGGGCCGATGTCCACAACATAGTCCGCACTTCTGAGCGTTTCCTCGTCATGCTCTACCACAATCAAGGTGTTGCCCAGGTCCTTGAGCCGCTTGAGCGTGCCCAGCAGCCGGGCGTTGTCCTTCTGGTGAAGGCCGATGGACGGCTCATCCAGGATGTACAAAACGCCCACCAGGCCCGAACCAATCTGCGTGGCCAGGCGGATGCGCTGGGACTCGCCGCCTGAAAGGGTGGCAGCCGCGCGGGACAGGCTTAAGTACTCCAGGCCCACATCGCGCAGGAAGCTGAGCCTGGCGCGCAGTTCCTTGATAATCTGCTCGGCGATGATGGCCTGGGTGGTGCCCAGGCGCAGGCCTTCCAAAAACCGCTGGGTATCCGTCAGGTTCATGGCGCTTAAGTCCGCCAGGTTTAAGTCGTTGATGGTGACTGCCAGGGCTTCGGGCTTTAAGCGCTTGCCCTGGCACATCGGGCAGGGCTCCTCGCGCATGAAGCTTTCATACATCGCCTTGGCGGATTCGCTGCTGCTTTCCCGATATCGGCGCAGGAGGGTCGGGATGATGCCCTCGTAATTGATGTTGTAGGTGCCCGAGCCCGTGATGTTCTGGAACTTGACCGGTATTTTCAGGCCCTTGCTGCCATATAGGATGACGTCCACAATTTTGTCCGGCAGGTCCTTAATCGGGGTGTCCATGCTGAACTTGTATTTTTCACTCAAGCCCACAAACATCATGTGCGCGGTGGAGTTTTCATCCCCGGAGCTGTTCCAGCCCATGGCGTTGACGGCGCCTTGGTTTAGTGACTTGTTGCGGTCAGGCAGCACCAGGTCAGCCGGGATGTTGCGCATCACGCCCAGGCCCGCGCACTCGGGGCAGGCGCCAAAGGGCGAGTTGAAGGAGAACATCCGGGGGCTTAATTCCTCAATGCTGATGCCGCAGTCCGGACAGGCGTAGTTCTGGGAAAACAGGGTGCGCTCCTTGGTTCCCAGGTCCAAAATGGCCATGAGGCCGCCGGATTCCCGCAGCGCGGTCTCCACCGAGTCAGCCAGGCGGCTTCTCATGTCCGGTTTGATAATCAGCCGGTCCACCACCAGGTCGATGTCGTGCTTCTTTTTCTTGTCAAGCGCCGGGGTCTCATCCAGCTCATACTGCTCCCCGTCAATCAGCACGCGCACAAAGCCGGCTTTCTGCGCGTCCTCCAGCAGTTTGGTGTGCTCGCCTTTTCTCTGACGCACCACGGGGGAGAGGAGCAAAATCCTGGACTCAGTGGGCAATTGCTCAATGCTGTCAATCATCTGGTCCACGGTCTGCTGCACAATTTCCTTGCCGCAGTGGGGGCAGTGGGGCACGCCAATGCGGGCGTACAGCAGCCTTAAGTAGTCGTGGATTTCAGTGACCGTGCCCACGGTGGAGCGGGGGTTGTGTCCGGAGGTCTTCTGGTCAATGGAAATGGCGGGGGACAAGCCCTCGATATAGTCCACATCAGGCTTTTCCATCTGCCCCAGGAACTGGCGGGCATAGCTGGACATGCTTTCCACATACCGCCTCTGCCCCTCGGCGTAAATGGTGTCAAAAGCCAAAGAGGACTTGCCGGAACCCGACAAGCCTGTAAAAACAATCAGTTGATTGCGCGGCAACTCCAGGTCCACATTCTTCAGGTTGTGCTCCCGGGCGCCTTTAATAATCAGGGAATCCTTCATCTTCGTGCCAAGTGTCTCCTCAAAGTTTCAGTCAGAAAAGATTAGCACATTTGTTCTCATTTTACAAGAATCCGGCGCGCTTCCTCAGCCGTTGTTCTTGACCCTGGCAATCAGCGAGAAAATGAGGAAAAACAGCGCGTTTACCAGCACCACGCTGGCGCCGGCCGGGGTGGAGAACAGGTAGGACAGGATGATGCCGATGAAGAAACTGCCCAGGCTGATGATGGCCGCGGCCAGGGTGACGGTCAAAAAGCGTTTGAACAGGCGCATCGCGGTCAGCGCCGGGAAGATGACCAGGGAGGAAATCAGCATCGCGCCCATTAAGCGCATGCCCAGCACAATGGTAACCGCGGTCAATACCGCGATTAAGGTGTTGTACAGCCCGGCGTTGAGGCCGGTGGCGCGGGCAAAGGCCTCGTCAAAGGTGACCGTAAATATCCGCCTGTAAAACAGCACAAAGAGGATGAGTACCGACCCGCCTAAAATCAGGCTCAGCGTGACATCTTCCTTGGACATCACCAGGATGCTGCCAAACAGGTAGCTGGACACATCCGCGTTGGCGGAGCGGGAGAGGGAGATGACGGTCACGCCGATGGCCAGGGCCGCGGTCGCAATCATGCCGATTGCGGCGTCGCCCTTAATTTTGCTGGTTTCGCTTAAGCGCAGCAGCAAAAGCGCTGCCACCACCACCACCGGGATGGTGAAGGCCAAAGGCGCCCAGCCCAGGGCCATCGCGATGGCCAGCGCGCCAAAGCCCACGTGGGATAGGCCATCGCCTATCATGGAGTAGCGCTTCAAAACCAGGCTCACGCCCAAAAGGGCGGCCGCCAGGGAGACGATGAGGCCGACGATCATCGCCCGCTGGATAAAGGAATAGGACATCATTTCAGATAGCAGCTCAAACACAGCAGACACCTCCGGCGAAGCATTGCCCGTGGTAGGTGTTGAGGTACTCATCCGGCTTCCCGTAAAACAGCGGGGTCTGCTGCAGGTGCAGCATGTGGGTGGCGTACAGCGCCGCCGTATGCACATCATGGGTAATCATGATGATGGCGATGTTGTTTTCTTTGTTGATTTTTTCAATGGTCTTGTACAGTTCCCGGGCAACCACCGGGTCAAGGCCGGCTGTGGGTTCATCCAACAGCAAAAGCTTCCGTGTCGCGCACAGCGCGCGCGCCAAGAGGACGCGCTGGCGCTGGCCGCCGGAGAGCTCCATAAAGCTGCGGTGCTTGAGCGGGCTGATTTCCATCAGGTCCATCATCGCCTCCGCGCGCTCCTTGTCTTCCTTGTTGAGGAAAAGCCGCCTGCTCCTTATGCCGGACTCCACCACTTCCTTCACGGAAGCCGGGAAATCCCGCTGGGTCAGGTTTTGCTGGGGCAGGTAGCCAATCTCGTCCTGGGTCAGCCCGTCAGACAGCGTGATGCTGCCTTTGACGGGCTTTACCAAACGAAGCAAGCCCTTCATCAGTGTGGACTTGCCGGAACCATTTTCCCCGACGACACACAGGTAGTCGCCGGGGTTGACGTCAAAGCTGACCTTGGACAGCACAATCTGCCTGTCATAGGCAAAAGCGGCGTCCTTGACCGAAATCAATGGCATTAATTCAAGGCCTCCTTGAGGTTTTCAAGGTTGTCGCGCATGATGGACAGGTAGGTGATGCCGTTTTCCATCTCTTCTTGGGTGACGTTGTGGGCGGAGTGCAGCATCAGGGGCTTGCTGCCGGTTTCCAGCGCGATGAGGTCGGCGGCCTTGCGGCTTGAGAACTCGGTATAGAATACAACCGGAATCTGGCTGTCCTTGATGGTGTCCATCAAAAAGGCGATGGTCTTGGCGCTGGGCTCGCTCTGCACGCTGCAGCCGGGGAAGGCGGCATAGTAGTCCAGGTCATATTCCATGGTGAAGTAGCGCATCGGAAAACGGTCGCCCAGGACGATGGTGCGGCGCTTGGCGGTTTCCACAACCTGTTCAAACTGCTCATCCAACTCTTCCAGCTGGGCTTCGTAAGTCAGATAGTTCGCCTCGTACATGTCCTTTCCGGCGGGGTCAATTTTTACCAGCAGGTTCTTGATGGCCTCGGTGATGTCTTCCGCGTTGTCAGGCGTGGTCCAGACATGCTCGTCCAGCTCGCGCTCCTCGTGGTCGTCGTGGTCGTCGTGGTCGTCGTGGTCATCATGCTCATCGTGGTCATCGTGGTCGTGCGCGTGGGGAACATCCTCCATGCCTTCCACGAGTTCCTCAACCACTGTATCCACCACGCTCATCATCGCGATGGCTTCAGGCGCGTCCGCACCCATGGTTTTTAATAGATTGGTCACCCAGTTTTCGCCGATGCCGCCGTTGTAAACCAGCATGTCCGCGTTTTGAATGGCAATCAGGTCCTTGGGGGAGGGCTCATAGCTGTGCGCGTCAACACCCGGGGGCAGCAGCAGGGTCACATCAGCCCGCTCGCCCGCCATCTGGCGCGCGAAATCAAAGGCGGCAAAGTTCAATGCGATGATGTCCAGTTTATCCTCGGCCTTTGAGAAGGTGGAGGGGCTGAAGAGGAGGGCAAGCAGAAGCAGGGTGACGAGTAATTTTTTCATGGTGTCCTTTCCTTATACAAAGCGCTTCCTGCGCTTTATGAGCGTTTGGCGGCCTGACGGCAGGTGCTGCAGAGGCCTGGGAGGATGCATTCGTTTTCCATCAGCATAAAGCCGTGGTCCACATAGAGGTGTTCTTCAAATTGGCTCACCGCCTCACAGGTCAAGGCCGCGATAAAGCCGCACTGGTTGCACCGCACGGAGATGTTCCTGGGGAACTGGCCCCTGTGCTGGTAGCGGGCGGTGGTGGCGGGGCTGGACTCATTGACGCGGAAAAGCAAGCCTTCTTCCACCAGCCGCGCGATGGTGCGGTAGATGGTGGTGCGGCCAATGGTTGAGCCCTCATTCGCCAGCTGTTCACAGACCTGCTGAGCGGTCATGCTGCGCTGAGGCTGGTTTGAAAAACAAGCCATCACGGCATTCCGCTGCCAGGTGTTGTACGTCTTCCTTGCTTCCATGTTTCCTCCAATTTGGTACTCAGTACCGAATTATACCCAGAATTGGAAAAAGGTCAACAGGAAATTCGCTGTCCTCACATTATTCTTACAAATCCTTGGGCTTGATGTTCAGATAGAACAAACCCACGCTATCGCATCATAAAAGAGCCGGCGTCGCCGGCTCTTTTGTGCCTTTAGGTTTTATATCAAACCGCGATGTAATTCTCCGGGTTCTTCCGGTCATAAGGGCTTTTTTTAAGCAGGGCTTCCATGGCCGCAATGGCGTGTTTGCCCGTGGCTTTGTGGTTTTTCCCATAGCGCTCCGGCACGCCCTGCCGGGTCACATAGGCCACTTTGTAGGTCTTTTTAGGATCTATTTCTTCCTTGCCCGCAAACACCTTCTGAATGCGCTGCCCGTAGGGGTTTTCCAATTTGAAATAAACCGTCAGCCCGGCGTTTCTTTTGATGTAGCCGCCCATTTGCTTGAAGGGCTCGCTTGAGAAAGTGCTCTCCAGGTTGTCCTCCAACATGGTGATAATTTCGTTGCCGGTCATCTCCGCCGTGCGGATTTCCGGGTCCATCGGCACAATGGCGTACAGGTCCCGCCGCTTGAGCGGGCCTTTCTTGACCGCGCCACCGTAGCGCCAGCCGTTTGAAAAGGCTATTTCAAGCCCGGTCGTGTCCAGCATCGCGTCCAACAATAGGGTGTCCATCGTCCCATAGAAACTGGAGGCGCGGTGCAAATCAATCTTTGTCCTGCCCACGGGCTCTTCCAGATAGTCCTTAAACTGGGTCAGGTTCTTGTCCGACTTGAAATCCCGCAGCATCTTCCTGTCCTGGGGCACGCTCTTGTCAAGCACCACGTACTCATGCTCAATTTCGGTAATGGCCTTGTCCTCAACACTCAGCCGCAGAAAGCCGATGGAAGAGGCCAGGGAGCCAGACTGGATGATGTAAGCGCCGTTGATGTTCTGCGGGCTTTTGACCCGGTTGTGGGTGTGCCCGGACAGGCACAGGTCAATGTCGTCCACTTGTTTAAGCAGTTCAATGTCCTGCGGGTAGCCCAGGTGGGAGAGCAGGATGACCAAATCCGCGCCTTCTTTCCTGGCCTTCCTGATCTGGGCTGCGGTTTCCCGGATGCCGTCAGTAAAGTCAGCGTCCTTGGAGAACTCCTTGGGCATGTTCTTCTGGATGATGTTGGAAGCCACGCCGATGACGGCAATGTTCAGGCCGTTCTTTTCAAAGTGGGCCCTGGGCTTAAACATCAGCTTTTTGCTTCCGCGGTGAAAAACATTGCTGGCCAGGATGGGGTAACCCAGTTCCTTTTCAAGGTCTTTCAGGTGCTGAGGCGTGTAGGCTGAATCCCAGTGGAAGGTCATCGCGTCAACGCCCAAGGCCTTGAGGTAGGGGAGCATGACCCGCCCTTTGGTCTGCACCGCCTCATAGGTGCCGTGCAGGGTGTCCCCGTTGTCCAATACCAGCAAGTCATCGCCGTAGCGGTTTTTGTATTCATCAATCTTTGTTTTAATGCGCGGGTAACCGCCCAGTGTTTCCACCACAAACCCTTCCGCGCCATAGCGGATGTCCCCGTGCTCAAACAGCCCGGCGTGCGTGTCGTTCATCTGGACGATGGAGATGGTTTTCTTCATTCTTCCTGCCGCTCCTTTCAGCCTATGGCGGGTCTTGTGCCATGCTCATATTCTACCCGTCCACCAAAGTTGAAGAAATCGTGGTTTGGCCCAAGAAAACACGAACGATACAATCGGAAAACAAAAAAATGTTCCGAAATCATCTTGACACTGTCGTTTGGCCGTGCTATCCTTCGCCAGGTGATTCGGAACGCTTCTGGCAAGGAGGGGCTGAAATGTCCGGTATTCTTTCACAAAAGCACGTGCAACAGCTCCAAGGGGCTGTTTTTTTTATCCGGATCATAATTTGAAAGGGAGGGCTTCCTTATGAGCACTCGGAACATCCTCAACTCCTACCTGCCGGATGAACGGCCATCAACCGGCAAACTGCTGCTGTACGCTCTGCAGCAGGTGATTGTCATGTTCCCCGCCACTGTCATCGTCGCGCTCATCACAGGCTTCCAGGTGTCCACCACCGTGTTCGCCTCCGGCCTTGCGACCGTCTGCTTCACCTTCATCACCGGCGGCAAAATCCCCATGTACTACGGCTCTTCCTTTGCCTACCTGACCGCGATTGGCAGCCTGAAGGCGGGGGAACTGACATTCAATGAGGTCATGAGAACGACCGGGGGCATCCTGCCGCCGGAACTCATCTCCATCGCCCAGTTCGGCATCATCTTCTCCGGCCTGGTCAGCATCGTCGCCGGCCTCCTGGTCCGCTGGGGCGGCAAGGACGCGGTTGAAAAAATCCTGCCCGCTCAGGTCACCGGCCCTATCGCCATGATTATCGGCCTGACCCTGGCCGGCAACGCCATCTCTGACGCCGCGCCCGCCGCGGTCGCCGTCAACGGCTTAAAGAGCGCGGGCGATGCCCTCATCTCCCAGTTAAGCGCCGTGGCCGACCCCGCCACTGTCTCCGCCACCGTCAATTCCGCCCTGGCTTCCCTGGGCGACTCCGTCACCACCGCCATGGCGGCCGTGCCCCAGGCGAGCGTCTATAACTCCAACTGGGTCTGGGTGGTCTCCCTGTCCACCCTGCTGGCCACCGTCATCTTCTCCAAGTACTTAAAAGGCTTCCTGGGCCAGCTGCCCCTGCTTTTGGGCGCCGCTGTCGGCTGCGCTGTCGCCGGCCTGCTCTATGCCTTTGGCGGCCCTGAAATGAGCCTCTTCCGCACCATCCCGGATGCCGCGCTGAGCGCGTCCATCTGGAAACTGGGTGACGGCAGTATCTTCGCCCTGCCCGCCTTTACCACCCCCACCGTATCCTGGGCCGCGGTCGCCGCTGTCATGCCCATTGCCATCGCCACCATCCCCGAGTCCACCGCCCACATCTACCAGCTGGACATCTATGTCAACAACGAGGCCAAGAAGCGCGGCAAGCACTATGACATCGCCTCCCTTCTGGACCGCAACCTCATCGGCGACGGCGTCTGCGACATGATTTCCGGCGTTGTCGGCGGCCCCGCGGGCACCAACTACGGCGAGAACATCTCCACCATGGCCATCACCAAGGTCTTCTCCGTCCCGGTCATGTTCGCGGCCGGCATCCTCGCCATGGTCATCTCCTGTTTCACTCCCTTCATCAAGGTCATCTTCGGCATCCCCCAGGCGGTCATCGGCGGGCTTGAGATTTACCTCTTCGGCGCCATCGCCGCTCAGGGCATTGCCATCCTGATTGAAAAGGGCGTGTCCATGTTTGACTCCAAGAACATCGCCGTCATCGCCGTCATCATGACCTTCGGCCTGGGCGTCAACTACTTCTTCGGCGGCAACATCAACTTCTTTGGCATCAATGTTCCGGCCATCGCCGGTGCCGCGGTGCTGGGCATCGTGCTCAACGCCATCCTGTCCATCGGGGACAAGAAAGCCCTCGCCGAACAGAAATAAGGAAATCAATCCACCACAAGAGCCGCCGCGTTTTCCGCGGCGGCTTTTACGTATACATGTAAAAGCAAGTTGATATTCATAGAACAGTAATTTTGTTATAATGAAAGTTGATGACGGATTTTCGGGAGGTAACCCATGCGCGAACCCATCTTTTATCGTTTAAGCAGCGGCTTATTGGAGCGGATTGACGCCAATCCCGACAAGTTTGAAGGACCGCTGGTTTGTTATTTGAGCCAGGAGCAGTTAAAGCTCTACCAGTCCGCCCTGGGGCTTGATGAGACTGTGCTGCGCGACCTCACCAATGACAAGGTTGTCTTCCGCAGCAGTCTGGACGTGTACACCGACACCAGTGTGGGCTACATCAACATCATCAACGTGGAAGACCTGGAAGCTGATATGGACCGCATCATGTTCATCATCAAGCGCGAGTTGCTCTGCCTGGTGCGCATTGATGACCTGGACAGCAGTGAGCGGGTCATGTTTGAGCGCATCCTGGAGCAGGAGAAGCAGAAAACCAGTCTGGCCAAAATCTTCTATCGCTTCCTGGAGCGCCTCTTAAGGGGTGGCAACAGCAAATTGGAAGCCATTGAGGACAAATTGCTCTCTCTGGAGGATGAGGTGGTGCATGGCAGGGCGGATGAGGGCCTCAACAAGGTCATCTACCGCTACCGCCGCCAGTTATCCCTGATTCGCAATTACTATGAGCAGTTGGTGGACATCGCCAGCGAGCTGGAAGAAAATGAGAATGACGTCTACGACAAAAAAGGCCGCGCCTTCTTCCGTGTATTGAACGACAAGGGCGAGCGCCTGGTGGGCGGCGTGAGGGCGCTGGATGAAAGCCTGACCAGCATCCGGGAAATGCTGGACGCCTCGCTCAACTACAACCTCAACAACATCATGAAGATGTTCACCCTCATCACCGCGGTCTTCTTGCCATTGACCCTGATTGTGGGCTGGTTTGGCATGAACTTTGAACACATGCCGGAATTGGGATGGCAGTACGCCTACCCCATCCTCATCGTGGCCTGTGTTCTCATCGTGGTGGGAATTTTGTATTTCTTTAAAAAGAAGAAGTGGATGTGACACTAATTTGATACGGGAACGCTTTGGTTTTCCATGAGGGACAGCAGTCCCTCTATTTTTTTGATGCCTTCGCTTAAGGCATCCTTTTCCTCAGGGCTGCGAAGGTTGATCAGCAGGGTGGTGCGTTTGCCGGATTGAAGGCTCATGCTCCGTCCCACCCGGCTCAAAGCCAGGTACAATTTTACCGGGTCAACGGCGTATTGCGGGTGGAAGCGCAGCAGGAGGCTGCCGCGGTCATAGCGCACCTGGTCCACGCCCAGGGAGTTGGCCAGCGCGCGGAGCCTGGCGATTTTGATGAGGTTCATCACCGGCTCCTCCGGTTCGCCGAAGCGGTCAATCAGGTCGCTGATGAGCTCGGTCTCATCCTCAGCGCTTCTGAGCATGGCGATGCGCTTGTAGATTTCAATGCGCTGCGCTTCGCCGGACACATAGCTTTCCGGCAGGAAGGCGTTGACGTTCATGTCAACCCGGGTCTCCAGTTCGCTCTCACGGATGCCGGAGAGGTCACCCTGGGCTTCCCTAATGGCTTCCTCAATCATTTTGACATACATGTCATAGCCCACCACCGCCACTTGGCCTGATTGCTCTGGTCCAAAGATGTTGCCGGCGCCCCTGATTTCCAGGTCACGCATCGCGATGCGGAAGCCCGCGCCAAAGGCGGTGAACTCCTTGATGGCGGCCAGGCGTTTCTCCGCGGTCTCACTGATGGATTTGTCTTCTTTTACAGTGAAAAAGGCATAGGCCAGGCGGTTGCTGCGGCCCACACGACCGCGCAGCTGATATAGTTGCGATAGGCCAAAGCGGTCCGCGTCATACACAATCAGGGTGTTGGCGTTTTGGATGTCCAGGCCGTTTTCTATGATGGTGCTGCACAAAAGGACATCGTGCTTGGCTTCATAAAACTCGTGCATCACGTCTTCCAGCGCCTGCTCCGGCATCTGGCCGTGGGCAACCGCGATTTTGGCTTCCGGTATCAATTGCCGCAGGTGGGCGGCCATGCGTTCAATGTCCATGACCCGGTTGTACAGGAAATAAACCTGCCCGCCCCGGTTCATTTCCCTTGTCACCGCGTCCCTGATGAGGCCGTCCTTGTAGTCCACCACAAAGGTGGATACCGGGAAGCGCTCCTCCGGCGGGGTTTCCAGGATGCTCATGTCTCTTACGCCCACCATGCTCATATGCAATGTGCGGGGGATGGGGGTGGCGCTTAACGTTAAGACATCCACCATGTTCTTGAAGTTCTTGATTTGCTCCTTGTGCCGCACGCCAAAGCGCTGCTCCTCGTCAATGACGAGCAGGCCCAGGTCTTTAAAGCCCACGTCCTTGGACAAAAGCCGATGGGTGCCCACCAGGATGTCCACCTTGCCCTCCCGGGCTCTGATGATGGTCTCCCGGTTTTCCCGGGCGCTTCTGAAACGGCTGACATAGCCGATGGTAACCGGGAAGCCGGATAAGCGCTTGGTGAGCGTTCTGACATGCTGCTGCACCAGGATGGTGGTCGGGGCCAGGAAAGCGACCTGCTTGCCGTTCAT
>CAZHPW010000006.1:0-17204 GCA_964534515.1 uncultured Christensenella sp. | reverse complement strand
GTCCCCGCACAGCAGGCGGTCCATGTTGGTGGGCTTGGACATGTCGCCCAACACCTCTTTGACCGCCTGGTCCTGGTCCGGGGTTAATTCGTGCTCAAACTGGTCATAAAACTGGCTTTCAAACGGCTCAAAGGGCTCAAAGGCGTAGCCTGGGGTGGCCTGCCGCCCGGCGTAAAGTTTGACCAGGTCAAAGGCCAATTGCTTCAGCCCAGATTTGACCTTGGCCTTCTGTTTGGACCAGGCGTTGCTGCTTAAGTCGTTGAGTTGGGGCGCGCTGTCCGGGTTGCCAATGTATTTCTGCACCCGGTCAAACTGGTCTGCGGGAACGTACAGTTTGTCGCTGCCCCGGTACTGAATGAACAGATAATCTCTCCAGATGCCCTCGGACTGCAAGCGGACAGTGCCTTGGTAGACGCCGATGCCGTGGTGATCGTGCACCACATAGTCCCCAATGGATAAATCGGTAAAGGCTTCAATGCGCTGCCCCGCGGTCTGGGTCTTCCGGGCTTTGGTGCGTGCCGCGCCAAACAATTCCGTGGGGGAGAGGAGAACAAGCCCCGCTTCCTCGCAGATAAAGCCCTCATTGAAGCTGACGTCCATCAGCCGCACCGGCGCATCCAAATCGCTGTCTTCTCTTGTGTTGGCGCTCACGCCTTGGGCCGCCAAGGCGGCGGACAGGCGGTCGCTTCGGGATTCACCGCCCGTGCACAGGAGCACCCGGTACCCATTTTCCTGCCATTGCTGGATGTCATCCGCCAAGGCTTGCACGCGGCCTTTGTAGCTCTCCGGCCGCTTGCCCAAAAGCTGTACGGTCACCTTGGGCGCAAGCCCGCCCATCCCGTGCAGCAATTCCATCAGGTTTAACAGCCGGTGGCGCTTGAGTGTTTTCTCAATATCCTCCCGGGCAAACAGGTTGTCCGCCTGGGCCGGGTGGGCCAGGCCGCTCTCCAGCGCGCTTTGGTACTGCTCCAAAAAGCCCTGCTCACTGTCTGATAGCCGCTGCATGGCTCGCTCAGGCGTGTCAATCACCACCGTGGCTTCCGGCAGCCATTCTAATAAAGAGGCGTTTTTGGGAAAGAGCAAATGCGCCCAGAGTTCCGCGTCCTGAACGGTGCCGGATGCCAAGATGTCCTCAGTCTCAGGCAGGGCAGGGCCTTCCTCCCAGGCGTCCTTGATTGCGCCTGTCTGGCTCTTGTCCAGCGCCTTTTTCAGCTGTTCGGCTACCTCTTCCCGGTGTTCCACCGGCACCAAAAACTCGTTGGCAGCCGGGATGACCACGACATCCAAATTGCCCTGGCTGCGCTGGGTCAAGGGGTCAAAACTCCGGATGCTGTCAATCTCAACATCAAAAAACTCCACGCGGACCGGTGTGTCCGTGGTGGGGGGATAGATATCAAAGATATCGCCGCGCAGGGCAAACTGCCCCCGGCCTTCCACCAGGTCCACGCGCTCATAGCCGTTTTCGGCCAAGGCAGCTGCCAGCTGGCTCGGCTCCCGGCTGTCGCCGACAGCCAGGGTCAGGGTGGCGGACACAAACCAGTCCCTGGGGATGAGGCGCTGCTGCAATGCCTCAGAGGAGCAGATAATCATTTTGGCCTTGTCCGTGGCGATGCTCTGCAGCGCTGAAATCCGCAGCCAGTCTGTCTCCCGGCTGTGCACCGCGCGCAAAAAGCGCAGCTCGTTGGCTTGCAGGTAGGTCACTTGCCCGGGCAAAAGCGCCTGGGCGTCCTCCAGCGCAGTTCTGGCCGCGCGCTCATTGGGCAGGACATATAAAACCTGACGGCTGTCTGACATCGCGGCGGCAAAGGCCAGCCTTTGCCCAGGTGGCATGTCATACACCGCGGCGATTTGTTTCTTTTCAAGCGCGTGAAGCGCCTGCTGACCCGCCTTGGTGGCAAGCAGGCGCAGCGCGGGGCTCTTATTCATCCTTGGCCTCTGCGGGCTTCTCCTGTGCCTTTTCCTGCGTCTTTTCCCGGCTTTTGGTGTTGTATAGGTTCATGGTTTTTTGAATGCCGTTTTCCACAAAGCTGACCCCAGATTTGGCGGCCAAAATGATGGCATCCTTGATGCCCTCGGCTTCGTCTGTTTTGTCCCAGCGGGAGAGCACCCAATCCTTCAGGTCCCAGCCCGGCGCCGGCGCGCCGATGCCGATACGCGCGCGGGGGAAGTCCTGGCTGGCTGTCATCTGGATGATGCTGCGCCAGCCGTTGTGGGTGCCGGCACCCCCGTGCATGCGGATGCGCATCGCGCCGCCGGGCAGGTCAATGTCGTCAGAAAACACAAAGATGTCCTCCGGCTCCAATTTATACCAGTGCATCAGTTCCACCAGCGCGTCCCCGGACAGGTTCATGTAGGTGGTCGGCTTAAACAGCACCACGCGCTCGCCTTGATAGCGGCCTTCTGATACCAGGCCTTTGAATTGTCTTTTCGTACCCTGGATGCCCATCATCTTCGCGGCCTCATCCAGTGCCAAAAACCCGACATTGTGCCGGGTTAGTTCATATTCGGGGCCTGGGTTTCCCAGGCCGACCAGGGCTTTCATCACTTGGCTCCTTGTTCAAATATCCATTTGGCAGGCTTGATTTTCATGGGTTCCTTCATGCCGTCACCCTTAAAGTTCAACAACGGCCACTCCGGCAGGTCAGACAGCGGCTGCTGCCGTTCCTTGGCCAGGACAAAGGACAAGCCCACCACCTTGGTGTTAAACTCCTTCATCAGTTCAATCATACCCAGGGCTGTGCCGCCGTTTCGGGTGAAGTCATCCACGATCAGCGCCTTTTGGCCGTCCTGGATGGCGCGGCGGCCCAGGGACATGGTCTCAATCCCGCCCTTGCCGTCGGGGAAACTGATGTTCACGGCGCTGCCCTCATACACACGGCTGGAGCGTCTGGCAATGACCAGAGGCACATTCAAGGCTTCCGCCGTCATCATCGCGACCGGGATGCCCTTGGTTTCCATGGTCAATACAAAGTCCACGTTTAATTCATAGCAGGGGCGGGCGATGATGCAGCCCATCTTCCTGGTGATTTCGGGGTTGCTGAACAGGTCGGAGGAATACAGGAAGCCGCCGGGCAGCACGCGGTCGGGCTCATTGAGTCTGTCCGCTACCTTGATAAGCAGTTCCCGCGCCTCGCTCCAGGGGATGAAGGGGCGGAAACGAACGCCGCCGGCCGCGCCGGTCACCGTGGTCACCTGGCCCAGGTCGTACACGGACAAAGCGTTTTGAATCATCGCGACGTCTTCTGAAACCGTGGATTTCGCCGCCTCAAATCTCTCGCAAAAAACTTGGTAGGACAACACCTTGTTCGGGTTGTCCACCAACATCCTGGTCATCGCCGCTAGGCGCTCACTCCGCTTGATTTTGTCCATAGCACCCACCTCAATCTTGCTTCAAAACATTTTAACACAATGTCGGAACATTTACAGTTTAATTTTACAAATTGTTCGTCTTTTTTACCGGGTGTTTTGTGTTTCCGGACCGCATTGCCCCCAAATCCTTGCGGTTGAAGCAGGCTTTGGATTGTGGTAGGATATTATCAGACCCAATGAGGAGGTTGCCCATGACAAAAAGAACGATTGTGCTGCTGTTGGCGGCTGTTTTGCTGTTTTCTCTTGTCCCTGCCGCCCTGGCGGAGTCCTATACCTTTTCTGGCATCCATGCCTCCGTCACCCTGCCGGATGGCGTTTACCAGACAGTTTTAACACCCGATAACCTGGCCCAGAATGAGGCCTTCATCCAGTCCAGGGGCGGCAGTGTCGCCACCTGGGAGGCGGACTTCAAGGCCAGGGGCATTTTGCTGCAGGCCTATGACACCGCCAATGACCGCGTGCTGCTGATCACCGCGCTGCCGGATGTGGACGGCCAGAACCTGTTTGACATCAACGAG
This sequence comes from uncultured Christensenella sp., assembly GCA_964534515.1. Lineage (GTDB taxonomy): Bacteria > Bacillota > Clostridia > Christensenellales > Aristaeellaceae > UBA6115. The sequence goes on along the minus strand of CAZHPW010000006.1, from coordinate 13,317 downwards.
CATGGCACCGATGTCCGTGCCCGCTACCGCCTCTCCCACGGTGCGTCCGGTTCCTACAACATCCTGGGCTACCGTTATGACTCGGTCTCCTGGAAGAATTTCAAAGACATCGGCCGCTTCCTGCAATTGCGCTACCAGTACCGTCTAAACGGCGATGTCGCGCACCGGGGCTACCAGCGCCGCACCATCAGAAACGGCCACACCATCACAGTGGACATGCAGGTCTTCAACCGCCAGTTAACCTCCCAGGACAACGCCGCGCTCAACAAGGTCTTCAACACCTTTGCCTTTAACCAGATACTGCCCATGCCCGTTTTGCCCATCAGCCTGGACGAGACGCAGACAGCGCCGGTTGAAACCAACTCCAACACCTTCACCATGAAGGGAAAGACCAAACCAAACGCCAGCCTGCACGCCGTCCTCATCTCCTTTAGCAACAACACCACCAAGGTCTTTGATACAACCGCTAATAGAGCCGGCAATTACTCCCTTAAAATCACCCTGCCCGCTGAAGACGTCTATGTCATGACGCTCAATGTACAGTCAGAAGGCCTGGAGGACTTCAGCAAGTCCTACAACATCCACTACAAAGAGGGCATGCTGCCTGTCCAGATTATCTCCGCGCCGCCCGCTGAGTATTCCGCTGACCTTCTGGTGCTCTCCGGCATCACGCCCGAGTCCGGTGTCACAGCCACCTTGACCGTCAATGGTGCCTCGACTGAGAAAACGCTGACCCGAAACAAGGAATTCTCCTTTGATATCAACACCATGGTCGAAGGCATCTTTAACATCCGTTTGGTGCTGAGCAAGCGCAATTTTGAAGACCGCGTCTTTACTTACACCACCACAAGAACCGTCAGCGCCCAGGCCAGGGAAGAGGCGGCTAAGGCCCAGGCTTTGCGTCCCTCCTACGCCGAACTCACCGCAAACCCCAATACCTATGACGGCAAGCTGCTGGCTTTTGACGGCACGCTCATTGGCAAAGAAAATGTCACAGACTCCTGGGTGCTGCGTTTCGCGCTGAAGAGGACCGACGCCGGGTTTGAGGACATCGTTTTGCTCACCTCTGACACCGAGCCAGCTCTCGCGCTCAACGCGTCAGCCACGGTTTATGGCGTCATGACCGGCATGAACATCGCAACCACCGGGGAGGGACAGGAAGAGTCCCTGCCCAAGCTCGCCTTGAGCTATTTGAACGCGCTTTGATTGCGGGGCAATCGAAAATATAAATCACAAAGGCAGGGGGAAAAAGAGACATGGAGAATTTTCTGTCGGAGTGGGATGAGAACCTGAACAACATGCCCTATGGGCCTCTGGGCATCATCGCGATGCGCGGAATTGATTCCCTGGGCGCGAACGTCAATGAGTACCTATTACAGTGGCATGAGCTTCAGGACTTGCAGGATGAGGAATTCTACACCTCTCCCGGACTTGGCAGGGAAGACTTTTTGATTGATGTGGCCTGTCCGCGCTTTGGCACGGGCGAGGGCAAAGGCGTCATCCGCGAAAGCGTTCGCGGGCTTGACCTGTACATCCTCATTGATGTATGCGCCTACAACATCAAATACCGCATGTACGACATGGATGTACCCATGTCCCCGGACGATCATTTCCAGGACTTGAAGCGCATTATCGCTGCCATCGCCGGCAAAGCTAAGCGCGTCAACGTCATTATGCCCATGCTCTATGAATCCCGCCAGCACCGCCGCAACACCCGCGAGAGCCTGGACTGCGCCATGGCGCTGCAGGAGTTGGAGGACATGGGCGTCGCCAACATCATCACCTTTGACGCGCATGACCCGCGTGTGATGAACGCCGTGCCCCTGTGCGGCTTTGAAAATGTCCAGCCCACCTACCAGATGCTCAAGGCGCTTTTGCGCTCGGTCAAAGACCTGCGCATTGACAAGGAAAACATGATGGTTGTCAGCCCCGATGAGGGCGCTGTGCAGCGCAATATTTATTATTCTTCCCTTATGGCGCTGGAACTGGGCATGTTCTACAAGCGCCGAGATTACACCACCATCATCTCCGGCCGCAACCCTATCGTCGCCCATGAGTACCTGGGTGAGTCGGTGGAGGGCAAGGACATCATCGTGTCCGATGATATCCTCTCCTCCGGCGAGTCCCTGCTTGAACTGGCCAAGGAGCTCAAAAAGCGCAAGGCCAAGCGCATCTTCTGCATCGTCACCTTCGCTTTCTTCACCAACGGCATTGAGGAGTTTGAGGAGGCCTATCAGCAGGGTATTATTAGTAAGGTCATCACCACCAACCTGTCCTACACCAAGCCTGAACTCAAGGACACCAAATGGTTTGTGGAAGCGGACCTGAGCAAATACATCTCCTACCTCATCGCCACCTTGAACCACGACCGCAGCCTGTCTGCGCTCCTCAACCCCTACAACCGCATCCAGTCCCTGATGTCCCGCTACCGCGCGGAACAGGCGGCCAGCGGCATCAGCCTGGTCTGAGCAAATAGGAGCATTGATGCAACCCGAAAAAAACGAGCTTCCGATCTCCGCCAATCCCGAGCAAGCGCCCAAGAAAAAGGACATCCTGACCAAATCACGGGATTTCCTTCAAAACGCCGTGGATTCCATCTCCGGCAAGGACCTGCCCAAACTGGTGGAGGAATTCACCCGCGACATGGTCGTCATCGCCGAGGGCTTGTCCGCGGACCAGGAAGCCCTGCGCAACACCCAGAAAATCCAGGGTGAGGAGCAGGATGAATTGTCCCGCCGCCTACGCGAGCAGGAAAAGAAATTAAATGACCTTCAAAAGAAGGTGGACACCCTCATCCAGCGCAGCGAGAAGCGCAAGAAGGGGGAGACTGGTCTGGTCTTCATCCTCCGCCAGGCCACCTGGCTGGCTGCCATTGTCTTTGGCTCCTGGATGGTGGTTACTTTGATTAAGGCTTTTGTGAAATGAATTACCAGGACATGTTAAAAAACTATCAGGAACGCTCCCGCAGCACGCTGACGGATGGCATCACCACCGCCCTCTCCTACACGGATGAGGTATCGGTTTCCCTGGGCCTGCTGGAAGACACCGGCCTTTTGGCTGAGGTTCTGGACACGGTCTCCTTCAGCCTGCCCTTTGCCGTCATCGCCGTGACTGAGCAGGGCTCTGTTGTTCTGGGCAAAAAGACCCAGAAAGCCGCGCTGCAGGATGGCTCCTACCGCATGCTCAAGACAGGGGCTGGCATGGCCGCCGGCGCTGCCGCCATGGCCGCGGGCCTGGGTGCTCTGCCGGCCGTGCCCATCGCGGTCGCCACCCGCTTGCTGGTGGACAAATACCGAAGCCAGTCCCTCACCGCCTACCGCGTCAAGCAAAGGTCCCAGCGCCTTGCCGCTCTCATCAAGCAGCGCGGCTGGAGCCGGCCGGTGGACGAGCAAGCTTAGGTTGAGGACAAAGTAAAGAAAAAACGGAGGAGCGTATCAAAGAGTGCTTCTCCGTTTTTGTATGAGAACGGTCCTTTTTTGAAAAAAAGGACCAAAAAACTTTAACAGTAAATACATAAAATGATTTTAAAGTTTCTTTTGTTCCTTTTCTTTTCAAAGAAAAGGAAATTCGCTCCTCCGTTTACCCCTTCTTCTCCTGTTCCCATTCTCTGTAACTCTTTTCAACCACTGCCAAGCCCTTCTCAAAGCAGGTGGGGTTGGAGGTGTAGACGGCGGCGGTGGTGGAGAAGTCCAGGTGGTCATTGGGCAGGTTTAGGATGGTGAACTTCCCGCCGGCTTCAGTGACCAGGAGCTGCCCGGCTGCGTAATCCCAGGGGGAGAGCGCGTACTCAAAGTAGATGTCCCCGCGCCCGCAGGCGACATAGGCCAGGTCCAGGATGGCGGAGCCAAAGCGGCGCACGTCGGCGGTCTGGCGCATCAAGGTATTGACCGCGCGGAAGGTGGCGTCCACCAGGCCGGACTCATAAGGCGAGGTGCCAAAGGAGGTCAGCGCGCGCTCATAGGGCGTGTCAGAGCAGGTTATTTTCTCGCCGTTGAGGTAAGCGCCCTTGCCCTTTTCCGCGGTGAACAGTTCCTGGCGGTAGGGGTTGTAAACGCAGGCCAGTTTGAGCTGCTTGTTTTCAGACAGCGCGATGGCGATGGCGGAGTGGCCAAGGCCGTGGATGTAGTTAAGGGTGCCGTCAATGGGGTCAACAACCCAGGTGGGCGCATCTGTCAGCGGCTCGTTGTCCTTTTCCTCGCCGAACATCACGCTGCCGGGGAGAAGCTTGAGCAGCTCATTCTGCAGGTAATCCTGGGTCTTCTTGTCGGCCTCGGTCACGAAATTGGCATGGCCTTCCTTGGAGGTAATACCCTTTGGCTGCATCTGAAGCATGATTTCAGCGGCCTGTTTGATAATGGTTTCCAGCTGTTGTAACACGGTCTTGCTCCCTTCATTGACGAATCTAAAGAATTATAGCATGATAATGCATGCTGCGCCGCAGCGATTTTCCTTTGAGGAGGCTACACTTGAGCGAAACCCGGGTCCGCGACCAGATAGAGTATGAGATTACCACCAGATTTAGAAAGCAAATCTGGACGCCCTTTCTTGCGGCGGTGAAGAACTATGGCATGGCGCTGCCGGGCGACAAAATCGCGGTCTGCCTCTCAGGCGGCAAGGACTCGCTGTTGTTGGCCAAGTGCATGCAAATCTTAAAGAAGTATAGCAAGGTGCCCTTTGAGGTCATCTATTTAAGCATGAACCCGGGTTACAGCGAGGAGAACAGGCAGGGCGTCCTGGACGCTGCGGCCATCCTGTGTGTCACACCGGACGTGTTTGAGACGGATATTTATGAGATTGTGGACAGCGTGAAGTCCTCTCCCTGCCATGTGTGCGCTTCCATGCGCAGGGGGCACTTGTACAAGCAGGCCAAATTGCGCGGATGCAACAAGATTGCCCTGGGCCATCACCGGGATGACGCGGCGGAAACCATTCTGCTGTCCATTTTGTACGGCGGCCAGTTCAAGGCCATGCTGCCCAAGCTCAAGAGCGAGAACTTTGAGGGCATGGAGTTAATCCGCCCCCTGTATCTGGTTCGTGAGCGGGCAGTGAAGGCCTGGCTCGCGTCAACGGAGATTAAGACCATCACCTGTGCCTGCCGGGTGACCAGGTCTGAGGATGGGGGAAAGCGCGCCCGGGTCAAGCGCCTGCTGGCGGAACTGGAGAAAGAGCAGCCCAACCTGATTGACAATATCGTCGCCTCGTCTGAAAACGTCAATCTGGCAACGGTTTTGAGTTATATGCACAACCAGGACGCGGAGCCGGTATCTTTTATGTCTAATTTTGCCGCACAGCCGGAGAAAGTTGACAGACTGTTTTAAATTGCATACACTTTTAGCATTCTGTTTAGGAGGAAACTATGGAGCAGAGGAAGATTGCCATACTGGTGGATTCGGGCTCCGATGTGCCGAAGGATTTCGCGCTGGAGCACAACATGTTTGTAGCTCCGCTCAAAATCATTTATAAGGACCGGGAGTTTGAGGACAGGCTGGACATCACCCCGCAGGAGATTTATGACCGCCTGCACGAGGAGATTCCAAAGACCTCGCTGCCAAGCGGCGAGCGTGTCCTGACGCTGTTTGACCAGATGGTGGAGCAGGGCTATGACACGGTGCTGGCCATCACCATTTCCACCGGCTTGTCCGGCACGCACAACATGATCAGCCTCCTGGCCAAGGAATATGGCAAATTGGATGTCCATATGATTGATACCAAGAACATTGGTATCGGCTCGGGCATGCAGGCCATGCTGGCGGCTAAGATGCTCAAGGCCGGCAAACCGCTGGAAGAGATTATTGCGGCGGTGGAAGAGAGCGTATCCAAGTCCCATGTCTATTTCTGCCTGGATACCTTGGAATACCTGGCCAAAGGCGGCCGAATCGGCCTGGTTTCGGCGCTGGTGGGCTCCCTGCTCAAACTGCGCCCGGTCATCTCCTGCAACCAGGACGGCATCTATGAAACGGTGGCCAAGGTCAGGGGCAGTGCTGCGGCGCTCGCCAAGACCATCTCCATCGCGGTGGAGGACGCCAGGCGGCAATTACGCTATTCCATCGCGGTCGCGCATGGCAGCGCGCTGGCGGAAGCCGGCAGGGTGATGGAAGAATTAAAGCGCCTGCTGCCCGACAGCGTGGAGTTCATTAAGACCGATGTCAGCCCGGCGCTGAGCGTGCATACCGGCCCCGGCCTGATTGGCATCGCGGTTCAGGCGCTCCCCAACCTGGGCTAATATAGATTTGATTATTCCGAGGCTGCCTATAAGAGGCAGCCTCCTGTCATTTATTTGATAAGAATCCTTGGAGGTGTCCATGCTCATATACTTCAGCGGCACTGGAAACGCCAGGCGCGTTGCGCTTGGGTTGTCCACGCTGATGAGTGAACAACCGCACAGCCTGGAAGAGCATTTGGTGCCCGATATCAAAGACGGTGAAACCATCGTCCTGGTCGCGCCTTTGTACTTCTGGGGCTTGCCAAGCATCGTACTTGATTACCTGGCAGATAAGAACGACTGGAAAAGCCACCGCGTGAGCGCGGTCATCGTTTACGGCGGCGCGATGGGGGCCGGGGTTTCCTTGATTGGTTCGCAACTCAATCGCTTGGGCTATCAGAACGTGCGGGTTCATCCCCTGGCAACGACGACCAACTACATCCCCCTGCACCGGGTGGATATGCCTGAAGTCGCTGCAGACAAAATGCGAACTGCTCTTTCCAGACTGCCTCAAATCGCTGATGACATCAAATTGGATAGGGGCGCAAACGCCTCCCTCCCTCTCGCTTTGATTGGGCCTTTGATGTATTCCCTGTATGGGCGTGCCCGGCAGACCCGGCATTTTGCTGTTACCGACAAGTGCATTGCTTGCGGCCTGTGCGCGAAGAATTGCCCGGTTCACGCCATCATGATGGAGGGCGAAAGACCGACCTGGGTAAAACCGCAATGCACCCTGTGCCTAAGGTGCCTGCATCATTGCCCGGTATCTGCCATTGAGCATGGCAGGGGAACAGCGGGCAAGGCGCGGTACCACAGCCCGGATAACTAAAAAAAGGCTTCCAGATGGAAGCCTTTTGAAATGTGATGGAATGCTTACAGCCAGAGGCCGTTGGGGTACTTGCCCGAATCGGTCAATTCCCTCAGCGCCTTTTCCACCAGCGGCCGGTCAGAGGCGTTGGTCACGCCAAACCAGCGGTCCTTGCTGGTGAAGACCTTGACGGTCGCGACGCCGTCTTTTAAGAGGTCACCCACCAGGTTGGGCAGGTAGAACTCGCCCTTTAAGGGATTGGTCGCCATGGTTTCTTTGTAGAAGGCGGCAAAACGCTCCTCAATGTGGTTCATGAGCCCGGGGGTGAAGCCCCACATGTTCATGGACACCGTGGTATCCCCGGCAATCCTCTTGTAGTTCTCATTGTCCAGGGTGTACATGGGGCCGTCGATGGTGGGGATGATGTGAAGCCTCTCCACGATGCTGTCCAGGTAGCCCTTTTCGTTCACCTTGCACTCACCGCGGGACACATAGCCGGCGTCAGAGAGGGTGTTTTGCAGTTCAAAGCCGGCCATCGCGTAGGAGTTCTCAGCCGGGTTGTTGTTTAAGAAGTTGAAAATCTGGGTCATCGCGTCCAGGCCATAGAAGTCATCGCCGTTGAGCGCGCAGAAAGGCGCGTCCACGGCGTCCTTGGCGCAGAGGATGGCATGGGCGGTTCCCCAGGGCTTGCCGCGGCCTTCGGGCACGGTCATGCCGGCGGGCAATTTGTCCAGCTCCTGCATCACGTATTTGACTTCCATGCGGCTTTCCACATTCTTGCCGACCAGCTCGCGGAAGTCATCCTTGATTTTGTTGTTGACAATGAAGACCACGCGCTCAAAGCCTGCGCGCAGGGCGTCAAAGAGGGAATAGTCAATCAGGCTCTCGCCGTGCAGACCAAAGGGTGTCATCTGTTTCAATCCGCCAAAGCGGCTGCCGATACCGGCTGCCATCACGACCAGGATAGGTTTCTTGCTCATAATATCCTCCCCAAAATTCATCATACAAAGAATAGCACAAAAGCGAGGCCTTGAACAGTAAAAATGCCATAAAAACTTGAGCTGCTTTCAAAATCCCTTGCTTTGGGCAGTCAAAATCGGGTAAGTTGATTGGGTGGGGTGACTTGTCCCTGTTCTGCCCCAAAGACAAACGGAGGAATGTTTATGTTGAAGAGAATCGGAATCGTATTGGTTTTACTGATGATGTTCGCCCTGCCCGCAATTGCTACTGAGTATGTTGAGGGTGCTTACGGCGTTTATGTCGATGAGATGGAGATGATAACGGGTGAGGATGGCACGCGCAGCATCGTTTTCCGCCTGCCCAACCTGAGTTCCCAGCCCATCTCGGCCATGGTGATTGACCTGGTCATGCTGGATGACGACAACCAGCCGGTTTTGGGGCAGCCCAATGACATGACCGGCTTTATGAATGAAATTTTTGTCAGCAACGTGACCTACCCCCTGACATTCACCAATCCTCTTGAGCCCAATACAGCCGGCAAATATACCTTTGCCATTATGCCCGGCTATGAAAAGGCCACCAAGGCGCGCGCCGCGGTCAGTTATTTTAAGCGCGCCAACGGGGAAGAAATCTATGTTTCACCGGAAGTCATGCTGTGGAACAACACCGATGGCACCAAGCGCGAGCCGGCTCCCGGCGGCAAATATTATCCCGGCTTGACCGCTGAGGAAAAGGAACTGGCCTATAGCTTCCCCCTTGGCATTAACACCAGCTACACCCCCTTGAGCGAGGAAATGGCGCCCTACTATAACAAGTCCCGCGGCGGCTTCTGGGTTCTTTCTGTCAAGGAGGATTCTCTGGCGGCGCAGTTGGGCCTTCTGGCCGGTGACCTGCTTGTCACGGTTGACGGGGTCAACCTGGCTGAGGATCTGCGCGGGATTGAGCTTGGAAAAATCAAAATGGCCAAGGGTGAAACCATCAGCTTCACCTGGCTGCGCGGGGACGAAATGATGGAAGGCACCCTCAAGAAAGATTAATTTGAAACATGTTCCATTGGCCGCGGGTTTCCCGCGGCCAATTTTTGTGTCAAGGCCTGCCCTTGTAAGCGCGTCCGGCTTGTTGTACACTTGGTGCGGAGGTTGAAGATGGAACATCAGGATTACTTTGAGCAAAAAGAGGAAGAGCTCCAGGAGCGAAGGGATCGCCTGCGCTTTGCCGCCGGTATGAGCAATTTTGTCGGCGTCATTTTGGGCGTGGTGGTCATTCTGCTCATGCTGCTGCTTATCTTCAGCCTGGTCAACTGGCTCAGGCGGGACATTTCCAGCACCTTCACCTTCATCAACACCCGCTTTTAATGAATTACACATGGGAAGAGCTCAACGCGCGCATCCTGGCTTGCCGGGCATGCGCGCTTTCTAATGGCATCACAAACAAGGTGCCCGGCCAGGGCAATCCCAAAGCAAAATTGATGCTCATCGGCGAGGGACCAGGCGCGCAGGAGGACGCGCAGGGCCTGGCCTTTGTGGGTCCTGCCGGGCAGCTGCTCACCAAGATGCTCTCGGCCATTGACTTAAAGAGGGATGAGGTCTTTATCGCCAACGTGGTCAAGTGCCGACCGCCCGGCAACCGCGTCCCGACAGAGGAGGAAGCGGCCGCCTGCCTGCCTTTTCTGCGCGCGCAGACCGCGCTCATCCGTCCAAAGGTCATCCTGCTCCTGGGTGCGACGGCGCTGAAGACCACGCTGGGGCAGGACAAGCGAATCACCGCTTGCCGCGGCAAGTGGGTGGAAAGCCGGGGCGTCTGGCTTATGCCCACCTATCACCCCTCAGCGCTGCTGCGCGACCCATCTAAAAAGCGGGACGCCTGGCAGGATATGCAGGCTGTCAGGGACAAATTGGCGGAGTTGTCCGCGATTGAATGACACAAAGAGGTGGGCGGGAAATGTCCCAAAACTGTTGTAAAACCCCCTTAAATCGTTAGTTTTTTGGGTATAATAGGTACAAGGAGGGATGTTTATGGAATTTTTAGCTGAAAACCTGGCAATCATTATCTGTATCGTGTTTGGTATCGCGCTGTTAATCGTTGAAATGTTCATGCCGGGCTTTGGTATTCCGGGCATTTCTGGCATTGCTTTGCTCCTGGCCGGTGTTTACTTCACCTGGACCAAGCATGGCGCAATCGCCGGATTGGGCGTAGCTGTTGCCGAATTGCTCATTGGCGGTGGCACGGTTGCGCTGTCCCTGCGCTCGGCATCCAAGGGCAAACTGTCCAAATCCCCTCTGATTTTAAAAGGTGGCCAGGGCCAGGAAGAAGGCTTCTTGGCGACGGATGACCTGGGCCAGTTTCTGGGTCGAAGCGGCACCACTCTGACAGTGCTGCGCCCCGCCGGCATTGCCGAATTCGGCACCACCAGGCTGAATGTTGTATCTGCCGGTGAGTTCATCGCCAAGGACGCCACGGTTGTCGTCCGCGAGGTGGAAGGCGCCCGGGTACTGGTTGAGGAGGTCAAGAACAATGTTTAATCAATATGAATTTGGGGGAGGGTCTTATATGCCGGAAATTCTTTTAGGTATTATTGTAGTAGCTGTTATCCTGCTGTTTGTGGTGTTCTTCCGCTATGTGCCCATCGGGCTGTGGATCAGGGCACGGGCTTCAGGTGTCCCGCTGACCATTTTTACCCTGATTGGTATGCGCCTGCGCCGCATCTCTCCCCAACGCCTGGTGGACGCGCTGATTACGTCCAGCAAGGCCGGCTTGAATCTGACCGTCAACCAGCTTGAAAAGCACTTCCTGGCCGGCGGCAACATCGAGCGCGTGGTCAAGGCCCTGATTTCCGCCCAGCAAGCGGGCATCAAACTGACCTTTGAGCAGACCTGCGCCATTGACCTGGCCGGGCGCGATGTCCTCCAGGCCGTTCAGATGAGCGTTATCCCCAAGGTTATTGAGTCCCCCTCCGTCGCGGCGATTGCCAAGGACGGTATTGAGCTGCGCGCCAAGGCGCGGGTTACCGTGCGTACCAGCATCCAGCAATTGGTCGGCGGCGCGGGCGAGGAAACCGTCATGGCCCGTGTCGGTGAAGGCATCGTCACCACCATCGGCTCCTCCGCCACCCACAAAGAGGTGCTGGAGAATCCGGACCTCATCTCCCGCACCGTGCTCAACAAGGGCTTGGACGCGGGTACTGCTTTTGAAATCCTCTCCATTGACATTGCGGATGTGGACGTCGGCCGCAACATCGGCGCCCAGCTGCAGATGGACCAGGCGGAAGCCGACCGCCGCATCGCCCAGGCCCGCGCTGAGGAGCGCCGCGCCATGGCCGTCGCCCGCGAGCAGGAAATGAAGGCTGAAGTCCAGGAAATGCGCGCGAAGGTGGTTGCCGCCGAAGCCGAAGTGCCCCTCGCCATGGCGGAAGCCCTGCGCGGCGGCAAACTGGGCGTGATGGATTACTACCAGATGCAGAACATCATGGCCGATACCCAGATGCGGGATGGTATCTCCAAGGCTGCCGACCCCGGCGCCAACCACCCCAACCAGCAGTAATGGCAGTTAAAATCAGGGGAAAGGAGGGGGAGCATGGACGAGATTAGAGGCATCATCTTTTTGCTGGTAGGCGTATTCTACCTTGTGTTTAAGAACCTGGATAAAAAGAAAGCTCAGCAAAAAGCCGCGCAGCAGAAGGCCAAACCAATTCAAAAACCGGTCGGCGAGCCCTACACCGTTCCGCCACCCCTGCCCTTTGACCAGGCTTCGCCGGTTATGCCGGGCAATGTGGTTGAAACGCCTGTCCAAACCATCTACCAGCCCTCCTTGTTTGACACGCTTCCCCAAGTACAGGAGGAAGAGCGGCCGGACACGCAGCGCGAGATGCCGCCTCTGTTTGCGCCCGAACCCAAGCCCTTGAGCAAGCAAGCCTCCGCACCTCAAACGCCCAGCCGCGTGCTGCCCGCCTTCTCACAAAGCACCCTGGTACAGGCCTTTGTCGCCAAGGAAATCTTCTCCCGTCCGCCCTCTGCCTCACGGATGCGTAAATGGCCGGGGCAAAGGGTTTCCTGAAGCAATAAACGATCAAAAACTGCCCCAATCGGGGCAGTTTTTATGTGTGTAGCAGAAAGGACTGAATAAGCCAATTTTCTCGCAAATAATACTTGCTTTTCCTCTGTACTCTGTGCTATTATAATTTTTGCGACTATCTGACGGTCCGCTGTATCCAGGCCGATACATGAACGTCTGGAATTGAAGGAGGAACCCCATGAGCGAAATTATCAGGTCCATCGAACAAAAACAGCTGCGCACTGACCGCATCGATTTCGGTATCGGTGACACGGTCCGTGTATTCGTCAAGGTCGTTGAAGGCAGCCGCGAGCGCCTCCAGGCTTTTGAAGGCACCGTCATTGCCAAGCGCAACGGCTCCACCCGTGAAACCTTCACCGTGCGCCGTGTGTCCTACGGCATCGGCGTTGAGCGTACCTTCCCGCTGCATTCCCCGCGTGTTGACCGCATTGAGCTGGTCCGTCCCGGTAAAGTCCGCCGCGCCAAGCTCTACTACCTGCGTTCCCGCCAGGGCAAAGCCGCCAAAATCAAGGACGCTTCCCAGCGCTAAGCTACGCAAAGCAAAAGACCTGCACCACGCAGGTCTTTTTTCTTGCTCAATTTGAGATTTTAAGATAGGTGACTACCGCCAATTCAAGACCGGTATGTCCGGCGCCTGCTTGACCGCGTTGCCGTGCGGGTTGCACAGCCTGGGCTTACCCACCATGGACAGCATGTTCAGGTCATTGCGGCTGTCGCCATACGCGGAGGAGTTGGGATAATCCGCCTCAACGCTGTTCTCTTGAAGCCATCGCTTGATTTGCCGGTTCTTTTCTTCCCTCACCAGGTTCTCGGTCACCCTGTACTGCGCATCCGTCTCAGTTGCCAGGATGTCATCAAGCGGCAGGTGCTCCTTCATATACTGCAGATAGCAAAGGGGAGAAGCGGACACCAGGAGCACCAGGTCGCCCTGCTCTTTGTGTTCCCGTATCGCGCTGACAGCGGCCAGGTACAGCCTGGGCGCCAGTTCCTCTTTCACAAACGCACGCAGGAAGGCTTTGGCTTCTTCTTTTGTTATGCGGTTAAGGGGGGAGAGGGCATGGCTCTTCACCGTGTTCACCGGCAGTTTGCCAACTTTCCATAATATGGTGTTCCAGATGGAACGCAGCATTTCCGGCAGCGTCATGATGCCTTTCCTGAACATCACCCGCACCAGCCTGGCGATGCTGTCTCCTTTAATCATGGTGCCGTCAAAATCAAACAGAGCCAGTGTCCGCTTCATGCCTTCCTCAGGTTGCTTTCTGCCTTCCCTTATACA
>CAZHPW010000005.1:0-43601 GCA_964534515.1 uncultured Christensenella sp. | reverse complement strand
GGGGGGGGGGGGCGGGGGGGAGTCGGAAGGGGTCGGAGGGGACGGAGGGGACGGAGGGGACGGCCGCTTTTTGAAAAAAGCGGCGCAAAAACTTTGATTATCATATAATTCTGTATTGAAAAAATTTAGAGAACCCCATAATAGTTTAGTCCACTTTGAGGTTCTATGTTAGTCTACTATTCTAAATCACTTTCGATATTTTTCTCCACGAATTCTTCATCCACAATGGTGTCACGATTTGGTACATCCAATTCGTTTACATCTAAAAATTTCGCGCCGCAATGGAAACAATCGTCACGATTGCTTGCTTGCGGTGAATTACAAAATGGGCAAATGGTCAGATCAACATTTCTATAAATAGCTGCAACTCTTGGACTTTTACTTACAATGTACCCCTCTATTTGACTAAATTCATCATCGCCTACTTTTTTAGTATTGCTTGTAGGTTTTTCTGCGTAAGAAAAGGAAGATGTATCGTGAGATGCCTCTTTTGTCAATAAGACAGAAAGTTTTTGGTTCATTTCATTGGTCTGACTAATTAATTCTCCAAAACCATAGAGTATATAGGAACTCACCCAAGATATGATAGGTCCGCCAACTAATATAATCCAACCCTGAGTATTAATATCAGAATAATCAGAACTAATCATTATAAATCCTGCAGCGAGGCTTGCAACTACCCCAATCCCTGCAAGTGTTGCAGCCAAGTTTTTTATTTTTTCTCCAATATTCTCGTACATCAAGAACCCCCTATTTATTCATATCACCTTAATTTTATTGGTGTTTAGTGGTTGTTGTCAATATCTCTCAAGATCAGCAAATCATTTAGATTACAAACACAAATATTGTATTGACCGGTGACGGGGTCCTGCTCCTGGTAATCACAGAATACCAATTGTTCCTCCCCGGCATACAGCAAGGCGGTGACGCGCATCGCGCCTTCCGGCCGCGGAAAGCGGTTTTGCAGGGCTTGTTTGAGCGGGTTCATCCGCTTGTCCGGGCGCTTGAGGCTCCCCGGCATCACCGAGGTTTTGGTGGTGGACAAGCGATCCATCACCATCAAATCGCGGATACGCTCCTTTTGCTCTGGCAAGTGGCTAGTCAGCGCCTCAAACAGGCAGTCGGTCAATTTATCCAGCGGCAGGCTCCCGCTTTCCCCCTCCTGTTCCAAAATCCGCTGGCCCAGGAAATAGAAGAGCTCAAAAGGCAAAAGGGCCATTTCCTCCGTCAAAAAGCGCAGTGTGCGCGGGAAGCGGCCGGAGTTGTGCGTTTTGTCCAGCGCGCGCTCCGTGACCCTCAAGACCTCAAAGTCCGCTTCTGACATGGCGGGCGTGGAAATGACCTGGTAGGGCGGCTCCGGGTCAAACACGCAGGGGTAGGTCTCCGCGTCCTCTCGCATGGCGCTGCCATGGATGAGCTTCAAAAAGCCCAGCTGCAAGGCCTGCGGCCGCAGCAGATAGGCCTCATTAAACCCCGCGCGGAAGGCACTGAGCCCCTCCTCCGGCAAGCCGGCAATCAAATCCAGGTGGACGTGGGCGGTGCCCAGGTCAATCAGCCGCTTGACCTGGCGGTTTAGATAGCTCATGTCCGTGTTGCGGCGCACCAGGCGCAGCGTGCCCTCGTCCATGGATTGCAGGCCGATTTCAAACTGGAACAGGCCTTTGGGCACGGACGCCAAAAATGCCAGGGTGTCCTCATCCAAGAGGTCGCCCGCGATTTCAAAATGGAAGGTGACGCCCTCTTTGATGCCTTTACTGTACTCGGACGCGATGAAGCGCAGCAGGCTCAGCGCGCGCGCCCTGTCCGCGTTGAAGGTGCGGTCCACCAGTTTGATGGTGCGCGTGCCGGAATTGGCCAGCAGCAGGATGTCCCGATAAGCCTGTTCCAATGGCGCCTGGCGCAGTTTTTCCCGCCTGCCGGACAGGCAAAACGCGCAGGAATAGGGGCAGCCGCGGCTGGTCTCCAGATAGGCGATGCGGCCGTTCAAGGCTTTCAAATAATCCTCATTATAGGGGCTGCCCTGGGTCTGCTCATGCAAAAAGGGTTCGCTGCTCACCATCTCATTCCCGTCCCTGAAGGACAGGCCGGGCACCTCTTTCAAATCCCCCAGGCCATTTAGCGCGTCTACTAATCGGGCAAAGGGCATTTCCCCCTCGCCGGAGAGGATGTAATCCGCTTCCGGCATGGTGAGAAGCGCGTTTTCCGCCCGGTAGCCCACCTCTGGCCCGCCCAAGATGATTACAGCTTCGGGCAGGGCGTGTTTGAGCATCTTGAGCAAGGCCTGCACCGTTTTGATGTTCCAGATGTAACAGGAGATGCCCACCGCCTGGGGCTCAAAGGCAAGAACGCGTTCCAAAATCCGCTCCGCCGGCTCATTGACCGTGCCCTCAATGACCCTGGCCTCATACGCGGCCTTGGCATAGTTTTGAAGCCCGGAAAGCAGGCACCAGGGCGCCAGGTTGGAGTGCACATATTGGGAGGAGATGCCCACCAGGGCCACTTTCATCGGCTTATCCATGGCGTTCACCCCCCAATCTTTTCGTCCATCCATGCTACCATATATCCGCTTCAAAGGGCAAAGCCCATGATTTGTCAGTCCCATGAAAAACAAGTATAATAAAAGGACTGCGAGCTTGCAGCAATACTTCAAAAGGAAACCGTATGCTGGTCTATTTCTGCCCCAAATGCCAACGACAAAACGCGCAGCCCTATTGTGACTCCTGCGGGCGCACCCTTGGCAACCCCTCCGTGCGCTATGTGTGGGAGGACAGCCGCGCTGCCCTGTCGGATCCCGCGCGCTTTGGCCTCATCGCCCGGGTCGCCGCCGTCGCCGTCGCCGCGACGGTGCTGATCATGCTGATTATTGAGTACATTCTATCCGGCCCTGCCGCCTTTACCACCTTCTTTAAATCCACTGGCATCGCGGAAACCGCGGTCGCCTTTGGTCTGGCCTTCATCGGCTTTGGCCTGCTGCTCCTCTTCCTTCAGGGGCGGGAATCCGTTCAATACATGCTGGACCCCAAGGGCGTTCTGAAGCGCACCTGGATTGAGCCCACCCGTCTTAAGTGCTGGAGCCGCATGATTCGCTATGACAAGGCCGCCTTCATCCCCAACAACCAGGGCAAGCCCTTTCTCTTGGCGCACGAGGAGTACCTGCTGTGGCAGGACGCCGCCCGCTTCAAGCTGGCCCCCCGCGCCGGGCGCATCAGCCTTTACCGCCCCTATGCCTTCCTCTTCATGGCGCTCTACCTGCCCCGGCATGAATTTGACGGCGCGGCGGACATGGTCAGGGCCAAGATGAAGGGCAAGGGATAGGGGACGAGGACGAACTGGGAAGAACGGAGAAGTAAGAAGGCCGCTTTTTGAAAAAAGCGGCGCAAAAACTTTAGCAAAATATCTTTATAGAAAAGAGCGTCATGGAATATATTCGGATTAACACGAATCATTTTGAAGGCTTGAGGAGACTGCACACGGCCTACAAGGCCGCGATTCAAGAAGTTGCCCCGACAGACGCGCAAATGGACCGCCTGTATGATGCCATCAAACAAGGCTCCATTCTTTTTTACGGCTGTGTCCATGAGCAAACGCTGGTTGCCTGCTGCTCCGTCTGCCTCACCTATTCCACCTTCAACTACGAGAAAAGCGGCATATTTGAGGACTTTTATATCCTGCCTGAATACCGCCATCAGGGCATTGCCAAAGAGCTGGTGCGCTTTGCCATCGCCCAAAGCGGGGTCAAGTCGCTGATTGTCGGCAGCGCGGATTGTGATGTGGGCATGTACAAGGCCATAGGTTTTTCGGTGCCGCTGGGAAACATGCTGGCGTTTAACCTGTAGCCCCATACAGAGCAGACAATCACCCCCCATTTTTGTTTCCGGAGTATGATATGCCAATAACAAAACGCCTGCTTATCCGTCCGTTCATGGAATCGGATTTTGACGGTTTCGTCGCCTTGATTCGCGATAAGATGGCCGGCAGATTCGCGGCTTATGATGAGCAATTTCCCACCGATGAAGCGGAACTGCGGCGGATTCTGGCGCATTTTATTCATTCTGACGAGTTTTTTGCCCTTGAGGAGCAGCAAGAAAAGCAGCTGATTGGCTTTATCACCTTAAACCACATCGATGACAGCACCAGGAACCTTGGGTACTGCGTCCATTCGGCGTTTCAAGGGCGGGGCTACGCGTCAGAAGCCGTCAGCGGCGTCATTCAATTCGCGGCGGAGGCGGGCGTTACAAAGCTCGTCTCCGCGACAGCGATAGACAACCTGCCCTCGGTCAGGTTGCTTCAAAAAATGGGTTTTATGGAAACAAAGCGAAATATGATCAGTTTTGTCAATGATGACGCCGGAAAGCCGATTTACTTTCTGGCCGGTGAATATGAGTTGTACCTGAACTAATGATATATATCCAGTTCCGTATGGGGAAGCGGCCTACAATTCCCTGGTAAAGTACACCTTGTCAAACAACTGCACACCGTTTTCAAAAATGGGGCGGTCATACACTTGGAGCATATAATCCTTGAGCCTGTGGCTGTACACAAAGCCGCAGGCTTCATAAAAGGGCACGGTGAGCGGGCTGTCCCCGGTACCGACCGTCATGCGCTTCGCCTGTCCCGCATAATGATTAAACAGCCAGTTTACCAGGGCTTTGCCATAGCCCTGCCGCTGGTATTCAGGCAAAACGGCCAGGTTTTGCAATTCCAGGACATCCCCATTTTCCCTCGTCACCACGCAGGCGGCGCGGACCTCGGGGTCCTTGAGCACAAAGAGCTCACCCCTATTCAAATAAGGGTCAATCAGGCTCTCTTGCTCATCCGCCAGCAGCAGGATATCCATATAATCCCGCTTGTTCTCCGTAATCTGTACGATATCCATCGCGTGCTCCGCCATCAAAAGATCTTATTGACATTATAGCACCATCATCTGGTTTTCGCCTTGCAAACCGATGGGAAGCGGGGTACACTGAAACCAGAAAAACCCAAAGGAGGATTCCTTCATGGTCAATATCCTGATGCTGTCAAAATGGCATGTACATGCCAAGGATTACGCGCGCATGATTTCCGAGGCCCCGGATGCCAAAATCACCTGTGTGTGGGATGACGACGCGGAGCGCGGCGCCACCTGGGCCAAGGAGATGGGCGTTGATTTTGAGCCCGATTTGGACCGCGCCCTCGCCAGGGCGGATGTGGACGCCATGGTGGTGGACACCGAGACCACCGCGCACCCGCGCGTGATGCTCAAAGCCGCCCGCGCAAAAAAGCACATCTTCACCGAAAAGGCGCTGGCCACCACGGTGAAGGAATGCGAACTCATCGCGGAAGCTATCCGTGAAAACGGCGTGCAGTTTTGCATCTCCTACCCCCAGCTCACCACCCCGCTCATTCAACTGTGCAAGCAGGAGATTGACAAGGGCAGCCTGGGCGACATTCACTACCTGCGCTTCCGCATGGCGCACAACGGCGCCCTGGCCCAGTGGCTGCCGGATTACTGGTACAACCCCGAGGACGCGGGCGGCGGCGCGATGATGGACCTGGGCTGCCACCCCCTTTACATCTCAAGCTATCTCCTGGGCAAGCCCAGCAGGGTCACCAGCATGTTCAACAACTCGGTCGCGCCCATGGGCGTTGATGACAACGCGGTCACCGTGGTGGAGTTTGAGAACAAAGCCCTCGCGGTATTGGAGACCTCCTTCATCTCCCCCTACAACGGCGACTTCTTTGAACTGCTGGGCACCAAGGGCGCGATTGTCAAATCCGACGGAAAAATCAAGATGCGCCTGACCGATTTTGGCAATGACTGGTTTGAGCCGGAGCTGCCTCCCGCCCTGCCCATGGCCATGCGCCAATTCCTGGACGGCATCCAAAAGGGCACGCCCATCCTCTTTGACATAGAGCGCGCCATCGCGCTGACCGAGTTGCTGGAAAACGCCTACCTGTCCGACAAGGAGCAGCGCATCGTCAAGGTCAAATAATCACAAACAAAATCATCAAAGGCCTGCGCGCACGCGCAGGCCTTTTTGCTAGCAAAAAGCAAGGCCACCGGTTTCCCGGCGGCCATGTTATGAATCTTTTAAACTTAGGCTTCGTAGGTGGTCAGGTCTTCCTTGGTGGTGTGCATGCGCCGCCAGATGAACCAGGCATAGGCCGCTGTCACGAGGCCGGCCAGGATATAGGAGGCGGTGTACACGTTGGGGTTGTCCTTGGTCAGGCCCAGAAGCTTGTCCAGGTTCAGACCGATGTCCGCGTGGAAGATGAAGGCGAACACGACAAAGGTGTAAAACAGCATCGGGATAAAGGCAATCCAGTAGTTCTTCTTGTGAACGGCCAGGTAGACCGAGGCCATGCCCAGTGCGAAGACCGCCAGCGCCTGGTTGGCAAAGCCGAAATAGCGCCAGAGGATATTAAAGCCGTTGGCGTCCATCTTGGCATAGACCAGAATGGCAATCGCCGGCACAAACAGCGCCGCCGCCAGGGAGATGCGCTTGTGGTAGGGCTTCTGGTCGATGTTGAAGCGCTCGGCAATCTGCAATCTCAGCGCGCGGAAGGCGGTATCGCCGGAGGTGATGGGCAGGACGATGACGCCGATGATGGCCAAAAGGCCGCCGATGTTGCCCATGAACTGACGGGAGATGACACCCACCATGCGGGTGGTGTTGTGGTTGAGCGCGGCGCCGGCAACCAGCGCGTCGCCCGCTTCGTTGACCTGAGCCATGTTGAAGAGCACCATCGCGCCGGCCGCCCAGGCCATGGCAATCGCGCCCTCTAGAATCATGGAGGTGTAGAAGATGTGGCGGCCTTGCTTCTCATGCTCAATCGTGCGGCCAATGAGCGCCGTCTGGGAGCCATGGAAACCGGAGAGGATGCCGCAGGCTACGGTGATAAAGAAGACGGGGATGAAGGGGAAGCCGTTGGTATGCCCGACAAAGCCACCGGTGAACTGCTCATAGACTTTAACGCCATCCGCGGTTTCCATGAACAGCAGGCCCTTGAGGTTGCCCAGGTGGGCGCCGCCGTCCGCAAACACGCCAATGAGCACGCCCAGCGCGGACACAATCAGGAAAGCGCCAAAGACCGGGTAGATACGGCCGATGATTTTGTCAATCGGGAAGACGGTCGCGGCGATATAATAGAGGAAGATGACCGCGTAAACCGCCCAGAGCACCCAGTTGGACGCAACGGCCTGCTGACCCAGGATGTCGCCCACAATGAGGTCGCCCGGGGTGTAGACAAACACCACGCCCACCAACAGCAGCAGGATGCTGGAGAACACCAGGTAAAGGCCTTTGCTGCCACGTCCCAGGTACTTGGTGACGATTTTGGGCATCTGCGCGCCG
Organism: uncultured Christensenella sp.; assembly: GCA_964534515.1. Lineage (GTDB taxonomy): Bacteria > Bacillota > Clostridia > Christensenellales > Aristaeellaceae > UBA6115. Next base: position 36,267 of record CAZHPW010000005.1, on the reverse strand, counting down.
CCGTTGCGGGTGGCGATCATGCCGTTGAAATAGTCATGCATCGCGCCGGCCAAGACGCAGCCAATGGGGATGGTAATGAGCGCGATGGGCCCAAAGAGAATGCCCTGGATGGGGCCCAGGACAGGGCCGGTGCCCGCGATGTTGAGTAGGTTAATCAGCGTGTTTTTCCAGCCCTTGATGGGCACGTAGTCCACGTCATCCCGCTTGGCAATCGCCGGGGTGGGACGGTCATCCGGACCAAACTGCTTTTCCACATACTTGCCATACAGCCATCCGCCCACGACCAGGATGGCCAAGCCAACTAACAAATAAACCATAGACGCCTCCAGAAATTATTTGTTTTCGCATTCCTTTAGCCGCTCCTCCTCCCAGAAAGCGGCAACTTATTCTTGAATGGAATAAATTTAGCATTCCCATTTGGCTCCGTCAATCCTCATTTGATGTTTTTGATGTTTCAAATAATTCGAGCCGCGGCTATGTATGTTCCATCGCGCGATGAAAGTGGTATAGTAAATCAAACGAATCAAAGGCAGGCATTTATGGGGCAAAAACGCTGTGAAATCATCTGTGTGGGCACGGAATTGCTGCTGGGCGATATCCTCAACACCAACGCCCAATACTTGGCGCAGGGGCTCTCCGCGCTGGGGCTGGACCTCTACATCCAGACCGTGGTGGGCGACAATGAAAAGCGCCTGAAAAAGGCCATCCTGGACGCCATGGAGCGGGCGGACATCCTGCTCTTCACAGGCGGCCTGGGCCCCACCAAGGACGACCTGACCAAGGAAGTGGCCGCCCAGTGCTTTGATACGGAGCTGTACCTGGATGAGGACGCGCTCAATGAAATCAAGGCCTTTTATAACATCACCAAGCGCGTTATGCCGCACAACAACGAAAAGCAGGCCTTGATGCCCAGAAACGGTCACCTGCTCAAAAACCCGCACGGCACGGCGCCCGGCTGCGTCATGCGCAATGACAGGGGGCACATCGCCTTTTTGATGCCCGGCCCGCCCCGGGAGATGAAGCCCATGTTTGACAACGAGGTCGTTCCTCTCCTGAAAGCCTATTCAGACAGCGCGCTGTATTCCAGCGTCGTGCGCGTCGCCTCCCTGGGCGAGTCGCGCATGGCTGAAATGCTGGAAGACCTCTTGGACCAGGGCCAAAACCCCACCCTGGCGCCCTACGCCAAGGACGGCGAGGCCATCATCCGCTTAACGGCGCGCGCCAAGAGCCGCGGGGAGGCGGACAAACTCATTTCGCCCGTTATAGCGGAAATCAAAGCCCGCCTGGGCAAGTCCGTGTATGGCGTTGATGTTGAGAACATAGAAAGCGTGGTCACTGACCTGCTGCATCAAAAAGGCATGACCCTCTGTGTTCTGGAGGCCGGCACCGGCGGCCTGGCCGCCAAACGCCTGCAGGAGACCGCGCGCTCCGAACAAACCTTCAAGGTCGGCTTGTCCTCAAACACCCTGCCCGGCCTCTTCTCCGCGATGGGCGAGACCAACATCCCGCAGGACACCTTGGCCGCCTGCCATCACCTGGCCGCCCTTGCGCAAGCCCGCTTTGGCGCCCAATGCGCCCTCATTATCGCCCGGGAAGGCGCAAATCACACCTGCGCCGTGCGGATGGACGACAAAACCGCCTCCCGCAGCGCCGGCATGCCGCTTCGCGGGCGGGAGTATTACAGCCTGCAAGCCGTCCAGAACGCTTTGGATGAGCTGAGGTTGTTGCTGGAAAAGTAAAGGGAATAGGAAGGAACGGAGAGAGGACTTTCCTTTTCTTTGAAAAGAAAAGGAACAAAAGAAACTTTAATAATTAACGCCTTTAAAAAAATTCCAAAGTTCTTAGGGGGTCCGGGGGCATTCTTTCAAGAATGCCCCCGATCATTCCCGCCCTTTCCCCTACTCCCTATGCATGGAGCAGGTTATGGGCAGACCGCGCTTTTCCATATAGGTTTCACCCCAGTCATACATGGCGTTTAGGAGGGGCTTGAGGCTAAAGCCAAAGTCAGTGAGGGAATAATCCACCCGGGGCGGGATGACGGGGTGGACGAGACGGCTTAAGAGGCCGTCTTTTTCCAGTTCGCGCAGCTGCTGGGTGAGCATCTTGGGTGTGGCAAGGGGGATGAGTTTTTGCAGCTCGCCATAGCGCAGGGTGCCGGAGAGCAGGTGCCAGAGGATGAGCGCCTTGTACTTGCCGCCAATGAGGCGGAGGGTGGCGTCAACCGGGCAGTTGAGTTCTTTCTGGGCGATGGTCTGCATGAGCGTCTTCCTTTACTACCTTTTTGGATAGTATAGCACAATATAGTGCATACTTGTGATAATTGCCCTGAAGGGTACAATAGCAGTGAGGGGAAAACCCTCGTGTTGAAGTGTACCAAGTGAGCGTGGAAATGTGTGGATGGGTCAAGAATTTTTGCGGCTCTGCATCAAGGAACAAGCAGAACAACCACAGACCACAGACCACAGACCACAGACCACAGTGTGAGTTTTCCCAAGCAGTGCCACAGAAAGCAATCCTATCCAGGCATGGATGATTGAAGTTGCTGCATGGACATTTGATGTTTGAACCAATGGAGGAACGCGATGAAGAACAGCGTATTTGATATTACGGGCATGACCTGCGCCGCCTGCTCAGCCAGGGTGGAGAAGGTGGTGTCCCGTCTGCCCGGCGTGACGGAGTCCAGTGTGAACCTGGCCAATGAAACCATGCGGGTGAAGTATGACGAAAGCACGCTTGATGAAACGACCATTGCGCAGACGGTGGAAAAAGCCGGCTACGGCGCCAAGGCCAGGAGCGAGGCGATGGAAGTCAGCCTGCCAATCGGCGGGATGACCTGCGCGGCCTGCTCAGCCAGGATAGAAAAAGTGCTGGGCAAGACCGCGGGCATAGAGCAGGCGGGCGTGAACCTGGCGACTGAAACGGCGCAATTGAAGTTTGACCCCGAGGTCATCCGGTTGTCCGAAATCAAGGACATCGTGCGTAAATTGGGCTATGAGCCCCTGGAAATCAAGAAAACTTCAGCCAGTGAGGAAAACAGGGCGCGCAAGGAAAGAGCGCTGCGGATTCAAAAAATCAAGCTGATTGTCGCGGTCGTTTTCGCGCTGCCGCTCCTGTACCTGGCGATGGGCCCGATGGTGGGCCTGCCGGTGCCAGGCGCCGTGCACCCGGACCGCTTTCCCCTGCGCTTCGCGCTGACCCAGTTGCTCTTAACCCTGCCCATCATCGCGGCGGGCTACCGCTTTTACGTGTCCGGCACCAAGGCCATTTTAAACAAAGCGCCCAACATGGATTCTTTAATCGCGATTGGCACCTCGGCCGCCGTGGCTTACAGCCTGTACAGCACCGTAAAAATCGCCCAGGGCGATGTCCACGCGGTGCACGGGCTGTACTTTGAGTCCGCGGGCGTCATCATCGCGCTGATTTTGCTGGGCAAAACCCTGGAAGCGATTTCCAAAGGCCGCACGGGCGAAGCGGTGCGCAAGCTGATGAACCTGGCGCCGCAGACCGCCATCCTGCTGCAAAACGGGGTGGAAAAAGAAATCCCGGTGAGCGAAGTGGAGATGGGCGACGTCCTCCTGGTGCGCCCGGGCAGCCGGGTGCCGGTGGACGGCGTGATTACGGAGGGCAGCACGGCGCTGGATGAGTCCATGCTGACCGGCGAATCCCTGCCGCTGGACAAGGGCGCGGGCGAAAAAGTCTTCGCCGCCACCATCAACACCACCGGCCTCATCAAAATCAAGGCGACCGGAGTGGGGGACGACACGGCGCTGTCCAAAATCATCCGCCTGGTTGAGGAAGCCCAGGGCAGCAAAGCGCCTATCGCGCGCCTGGCCGACCAGGTGAGCGGCATCTTTGTGCCGGTGGTGGTTGCCATTGCCCTCATCGCGGGCATCGCCTGGTACCTGGGCACCAAGGACCTGTCCTTCGCCTTGACCATTTTTATCGCCGTGCTGGTCATCGCCTGCCCCTGCGCGCTGGGCCTGGCCACCCCCACCGCCATCATGGTGGGCACGGGCAAGGGCGCTGAAAACGGCATCCTCATCAAATCCGGCCAGGCGCTGGAAACGGCGCACAAGTTAAGCACCATCGTCCTGGACAAGACCGGCACCCTGACCCTGGGCAAGATGACGGTGACCGAGGTCATGCCCGTAAGCGGCATAGATAAGGACAGCCTGCTGAGCCTGGCCGCCTCCGCGGAATCGGGCAGCGAACACCCCCTGGGTCAGGCCATTGTCGCCCTGGCCAAGGAAAAGAAGCTTGAGATTACAAGCCCGCGCGGCTTCACCGCGCTGTCCGGGCGCGGCCTGGTATCCCGGGTGGGTGAAGATGAGGTGCTGGCCGGCAACCTGAAGCTGATGGAGGAGAACAAGGTGCCGGTGGACAGCCTGCTGACCGCTGCCGGCAGCCTGGCGGAGCAGGGCAAGACGCCCATGTTCTTCGCCAAAAACGGGCAGCTGCAAGGCCTCATCGCCGTGGCGGACGTCATCAAGGACAGCTCCATTGAGGCGGTCAAGGCGCTGAGCGAAATGGGCTTGTCCGTCATCATGCTGACCGGGGACAATCAGAAGACAGCCCGCGCCATCGCCGCGCAGGCCGGTATCACGGAAGTGATTTCCGACGTCCTGCCCGGCGACAAGGCCGGAAAAATCAAGGAGTTGCAGGAGCAGGGCCAGGTGGTTGCCATGGTGGGCGACGGCATCAACGACGCGCCTGCCCTGGCCCAGGCCGATGTCGGCATCGCGATTGGCTCGGGCACGGATGTGGCCATGGAATCAGCGGACATTGTGCTGATGCACTCGGACCTAAACGACGTGGTTTCCGCCATCAAGCTGTCCAAGAAAACCATCAAGACCATCAAAGAAAACCTGTTCTGGGCCTTTGGTTACAATGTGCTGGGCATCCCGGTGGCGGCCGGCATCTTAAAGCTGCTGTTTGACGGCCCGCTGCTCTCCCCCATGCTGGCGGCGGCGGCAATGAGCTTCTCCTCGGTGTCCGTTCTCCTAAACGCCCTGCGGCTTAAAGGATACAAATTCAAGTAAAACATATACAAAACTTGCCCGCGGGGGTAATATAAACCCGCGCGAAAGCGCCCTCATGCCTGCTGGCCGGGGCGCTTTCGCAGGGAATCAACCATCAACGCTTTTGGAGGCACATCTTGTCACAGACCATCATCATTATCGGCAGTTCCATTGCGGGTTTATCAGCCGCCGAGGCCGCCCGGGCCAAAGATCCGGACAGCCAGATTATCATCCTGTCCGAGGATAGCCACCTGCCCTACTTCCGCCAGCGCTTAGCCGAGGTCTTGACCGACAGGAGCCGGGCGGAGAAATTGTCCCTGCACCCGGAGAGTTGGTACACCGAGCGCAAGCTGGATTTGCGGCTCAAGCACAAGGTAGTAAGCGTAAACCCCGACAAAAAGTTGGTTCGCCTTGAGGACGGCCGGGAACTGGCCTATGACAAGCTGATTCTGGCTTCCGGCAGCGCCTCTTTTGTGCCGCCGATGCCGGGAAGTGACCTGGATGGGGTTGAGACGCTCTGGAGCATGGAGGACGCGCTGAGAATTGAGGAACGCTTAAAGTCCGCCAAACGCGGCATCGTCATCGGCGGCGGCCTTTTGGGCCTGGAAGCGGCCAACGCCATGCATTTCCGCGGCCTGCAGACATTGATATTAGAGCGCCTGCCGCGGCTGATGATGCGCCAGTTGGACAGCAGGAGCGCCGAGCTCTTCATGGCCCAGGTGGCCCGTGAGGGCACTGAGGTCTCCACCCAGGCCTATGTCAAGGAAATCTATGGCGATGACAAGGGCCGGGTCGCGGGCGTGCGGCTGGAGGACGGGCGGGACTTGACCTGTGACGTGGTCATCGTGTCTGCCGGCGTCATGGCCAGGACTGAGTACCTAAAGGACAGTGGGGTCATGACCGACCGCAAAATCATCGTGGATGACAGGATGCAAACCAACGTCAAGGACATCTACGCCTGCGGCGACTGCGCGGTGATGGACAAGCGCTGGTACGGCTTGTGGATGATTGCCAAGCAGCAGGGCCAGACCGCGGGCGAGAACGCCGCCGGCGGGGACACGCGCTGTGAGATGCCGGTGCCGCCCTACATGGTGAAAACCATGGGCACGCAACTGGTGTCCTCCGGCCTCATTGAAGAGAGCGACCTGCCCCAGGAGCAGTTGGACCAATTGCACGCGGACATCACGGAGAACAGCGAGCTCTTCCAGTACAGCAAGAAATTGTACACCGGCAACCGCTTAAGCGGCTTTGTCCTCCTGGGCGACACCAAGGCCTTCTCCAGCCTGTCCAAGGAACTGAAACTGGCCGAATAAACCAAAAAAATTAGCAGCGCAAGCCCCCGTCAAATTGACATTCATGGGGGCTTGTGCTAATTTTTTTACACGGACTTTACAAAGTACCACCAAGGGGTAAAAATACCCCGGACGAGGAGAAAAGATTGAGCATTCGCGCCATTTTGCTGGATTTTGACGGCACTTCCCTGGAGAGCAACCAGTTGTTCATTTCCAAACGGAACATGAAGGCGCTGGACCTGGCGATGAAAAAGGGCGTGATGGTCATCCCGTCCACCGGCCGATCCGCCGCCATGTTCCCCCCGCAGATTGAGGCTGACCCCCGCTTCCGCTACTGGATTACCAGCAACGGCGGCCGGGTGACGGACATCATGACCGGCGACGTCATCTTTGAGTCCACCCTGACGCCGGAGCAATCCGCCCAGGTCTGCCGGCTGTTTGAAGGCCAGCGGATTTACGGCGAAATCGCCGCCCAGGGCCGGCTGTTCATGGAAAAAGAGGTTTCCCGCAACCGGCGTGACTACCACATCCCCCCGCACCACGCCTGGGTCTTGAACCATGAGCGCCATGTGGAGATCGAAAAGCTGTCCGAGTTTTTCCTGCATGAGAACACCGGCATTGAAAAGGTCAACCTCTACGGCGTGCCCGAGGAAAAGCAGCAGCCGCTGATTAACGCGCTATTGGATACCGGCTTTGTGCTGGTGACCGAGGGCGCCGGCAAGAACATCCAGTTCTTCCCCAAAGCCCAGAACCGGGATGAGGCGATTGACGCGCTGTTTGCGCGCCTGGGCCTTGATTATTCCCAGGTCATGTCCCTGGGCGACAGCACCCTGGACAAGCCCTCCATCCAGAAAGCCAAAATCGGCGTGGCCATGAGCAACGCGCCCCAGCATGTTAAGGACGTGGCCGATTACATCGCCCCGCCCTATGACCAGGACGGCGCAGCCGACGCGATTGAGAAGTTTATCTTAAACTGAGCAAATATGTAATATCGCTTCAACGGTTATAGAAAACAGGGTCCGCGCACGGCGGACCCTGTTTCAATTTTAGTTGGATTATTTGCTCGCGTCCTTGCGCTTGCGGAGCACCTGCGCGCCGCCCAGCACCAGGAGGGAGGCCGACAGCAGCAAGGCGATGTCGCGGAACTGGTCATCCCCCGTCTTGACCGGCTTGCGCTGGTTGGTGAAGGTGATGTCCCCGGCATAGGGCACGCCGTCCTTCTCCAGGGCGAGTTTGGCGACCAGCACGCCGTTTTGCGGAGTGGTGGTTACTTTGACGGTATAAACGGTCTTGTCATAGGTGATGTTCTCGTTCTTGCCGGGCACTTCACGGATGGTGTAGATGTAGTTGCTCACGGCCTTTGAGAAGGTGCGGTTGGGGAAGACGACGTCGCCGTTCGCGGCGTTCTTCGCTTCCGCCAGCACCTGGCCCTTGCTGTCCCTGAGTTCAAAGGTGAACTCCCCGGCTTTTAAGGAACCGTTTCTGAGCACCTTTTTGACGCTCAGCGGCACCTCAATGGTGGGATAGATGGGGACGATGGCCGGGGTGGGGACAACGCTCGGCGCTTCATAGGTGTTGGTGAGGATATAGCCATTGGCTGCGTCGCCGGTGATGGCCACGGTGTAGTTCGGGTCAAGGTCCTGCTCTTTGACGGTGTAGGTGATGATGGCACCGGCCTCATCCACCTTGTTCTGGGGCTCAAAGCTGCCCGTCCAGGCATTGGCGGCGGAGAGCTGCAAAAGCACGCCGGTCGGCGCGGAGTTGGCCAGGAGTTCCACGGTCACGCTTGCGGGGCGGCTTCTGTCCTGGTTGTTGTTGTCCTCCCAGGATTTGGTCGCTTTGATGGTGACCTTGGCGCGCTCCCAGACATAGGTCTCATCAGGGCCGTTGTTGGCCCCGCCCGGGTACAAGGCGCGCAATTGGGAGATGCTATAACTTTCACCCAGGGGCTTCTCCTCTGTCCCTGCGCCAACGGCCTGCCAACGGCCGGAATAAGTATCATTGGACGGCGGGGAATAAGTGAAACTGTCATTGGGATAAAACTTAAACTCGGAGTTGAGGACGATGACCTTGGGATAGACCCGGAAGATGTCATTTAAACCATAAGCAGAGGGATTGGGTATGGCCGTGGACGCGTTTTTCCACGCGCCCAGTTCCAGGCGGGTCATGGTTGTTGAGAACGCGCTTTCCAGCATGAGGTAACTGCTTAGGTTCCAGTTTTTAATCGTTAAGTCATTCACACTAAATCCCCAGAAAGTATAGTGCAAGCTGGTTATATTGGATGTCGTCCATTTTGACAGGTCCAGCAGGCGTGCTTCTGACACATTCGCGTACAAAAAGGAAGAGTTCAAATCCTTCAGACTGGAGGTATCCCAACCTTCAATACCGGCCAGGCTCTTGATGCTGGCGCTTCTGAAGATGTTTTCAATGCCGGTGATTTTTGATACATCCCAGGTGTCCAGGCCGATGATATTTAAATTTCTGCCGCTTGAATGAAAGGTGGAGTTGAGGCTCTTCATTGCGCTCAAATCAAAGCCGGTGACATTGACTTCAGTCATCCGGCGGTTGTTTTGAAACATAAAAGTAAAGCTGGTCGCGGCTGAAGTATCCAAGCCGCTGGCATCAATGGTGACCACATTGGTCAAATTGGAAAACAGGTGAGAGGCGCTGGTACCGGTTTTCACGCCGTCTTCCACCACAACGGAGGTGATGCTGGCCGCGTGTGCCTTCCAGGGTGGGATGCCCGCGCCGCTCGCGCCGGAATTTGCCAGCTGGCCGGCGGAAATGGTCAAGACGCCGTTCTCAATCTTCCAGGGCGCTGTGCCAAAGGTACCCTGTGCGGTAATGCTGCTGGCCTGGGCCAAGGGCACCAGGGCTACAAAAAACACCAGCACCAGGAGCAGCAGGGACCATGATTTACGATTATACATCTTTTCCTCCTTGAGCATAAAACCTACAAGCACGATTGCCTTTGGCGTCGTCTGTCCGTTTTATGTATCGGATTTAGGTGACTTGAGTTAGATTGTGCAGTAACTTTTATAAACCGCCCTCAACAGGGGTGGTAAAATGGAACAGGAATTCCGAATGTCATTGTAACATGCGCGGAAACCATGGTCCAACCGCAATCAAGTACAGTTTTTATTGATTTGTATTTTACCAATCACTTTTTAAACGATGTGTAGACAAAACCGGAAATGTTTTCGTTATATTTTTAATACTTCAACCAAATCGGACAAGTAGCAGCCAGCCGGTTAGATTGACGAACCACTGGCTGGAATGCTATGATTTTACAAACAGTTTACAGGACGCTTACACAAGGAAACACTGACCGGGATAAACAACCCGGAACCCTTGCACCCCCAGCAAAGACGAATGCACCATGTGCCAAAGGCACGTGCAGAGGATAATTTTAACCCGGACTACAAAGGAGGACCCCCATGAAGAAACTGTTTGCCCTGCTGCTGAGCGTGATGATGATGCTCAGCGCCGTTTCCGCCCTGGCGACTGACAAGGCGCTGGTGGAAGAAGCCCAGAACCTGACCCATGAGCAGCTGGTTGAGAAGGCCAAGGCCGAGGAAGGCACCTTCATCGTCTACGGCAACACCAGCCGCATCACCACCGCCCTTGAGCAGTTCTCCGCCCTCTACGGCATCCCGGGGGAAGGCAACAACCTCAAGGACGCCGAAATCTACACCAAGCTGGAAATCGAAATCGACTCCAACGCCAAAGGCGCTGACATGGTCATGATTCAGGACGGCGCGTCCCTGGAATTCATGTTTGACAGCGGCTACCTGCTCAACTACCTGCCCCCCTCTGTCGCCGCCAGCGTCGCTGAGCCGGACCAGAACCCCCTGGTGCACCAGTTCATCAACAAGGTGTTCATCTACAACAACCAGGGTACGGACGTGCCCGCCATCCGCAATGTGTGGGAGCTGACCGAAGAGAAGATGAAGGACCGCATCCTGTTCAAAAACCCCGAGAGCGAGCAGGTTAACATGAACTTCTTGGTCATGCTGACCAATGAGGAATGGTCCGCCCGCCTGGCGGAAGCCTATGAAGCCCACTACGGCAAGCCCATTGAGCTGGGCGAGTTTAAAAACGCGGGCTACATGTGGATTGCCCAGTTCTTAAACAACTGCGTGTTTGGCTCCTCTGACACCACCCTGGCTGAGGAAATCAGCCAGCCCACCGCCGCCGGCAAAATCGGCCTCTTTGTGCTCAGCAAGTTGCGCTCCTCCTCCGTTTTGACCGAAAACCTGACCGTGGGCGAGTACGACGCCCAGGAACAGGGCTACGCGATTGAGCCCTTCTCCGGCTTCATGTACCCGATGTACGCCCTGGTGTCCGCGGGTGCTACCCGCCCCTACACCGCCATGCTGTTCATCGATTACCTCATGAGCGCCGAGGGCTTTGAGCCCTGGGGCAAGAGCGTGGGCGCCTACTCCAGCAACGCCGCCCTCACCCCCCTGGAAGGCGACCTGGGCATCGACATCTGGAAGAACACCCTGGTGTCTGAGGACCCGGCCTACATCCTCACCGCGTATGAGGAAGTGTCCACCTTTGTGACCAAGTACGTGAAATAAGTTTTTCCCGGCAGGAACGGCTTTGGCCGTTCCTGCCTCTTTGTTTTAGAAAAAGAGGTGCAGGATGGAAAACATCCAGAGACATCAAATCAAACGCCTGGGCAGGATGACGCAGACCTTCCTGTCCAAGCCGGCCAACCTCATCCTGGTGATTTTTCTGGTTCTGCTGGCCTTTTTAACGCTCTACCCGCTCCTGGTGCTGCTGGTTGAAACCTTCACCGTGCACTCCGGGCGCGAGGCGCGCGCGGTGGGCCTGCCCCGGGGCAGCTATACCGATTACCACTTTAAGCGCCTGCTGTTTACCCTGGATGACGGCGGGGCGATGGGTGTGACCTATTCCAACTCCTGGATTCAGTTTTACGGCCCCCTGCTCAACACCCTGGCCGTCGCCTTTACCTCCTCCGCCGTTGCCATCCTCTTTGGCGGCGCGGTTGCCTGGTTTATCACCAGGAGCAACCTGAAATACAAAAAGTTTATCTCGGGCGTGTTCGTCTTCCCCTACATCATGCCCGCCTGGACGCTGGCCTTGTTCTGGCAGTCCTTCTTTAAAAACGAATTCATCGGAACGGGAACCTCAAACGGCATCCTGGCTTCCGTTTTTGGCATTTTTATGCCGGAGTGGTTTGTGTACGGCTACTTCCCCATCAGCATCGTGCTGGGCCTGCACTACGCCCCCTTTGCCTATATCTTAATCGGCGGCATTTTGCGCAACATGGATGCCAACCTGGAGGAAGCGGCAACGGTGCTCAAGACCTCGCGCCTGCGCCTGCTGCGCCGCATCACCCTGCCCATCATCAAGCCGGCCGCGCTGTCCACCTTCCTTTTGGTCTTCGCGTCCAGCATCAGCGCCTACTCCGTGCCCGTGTTTTTGGGTTCGCCCGTGCGCTATTACATGCTGTCCACCAAGATGAAGTCCCTGATGGACACCTATTCGGGCCAGGCCTATATTATCGCCGCCGTCATGATTCTCTTTGGCGTTGTCATTCTGGGCATCAACCAAAAGATGACCGGCTCGCGCAAGTCCTACACCACCGTCACCGGCAAATCCTCCCAGGTGTCCCTGGTCAATTTGAAAAAGTGGAATAGGCCCATCGCCGTGCTGCTGGTCATCATCATGCTGCTCATCGCGGTGCTGCCGCTGCTCACCTTCGCGGCTGAGTCCGTCATCATCAAGGCGGGCAACTACTCCCTGTCCAACATGACCCTGGACTTCTGGGTGGGCACCAACCTGGACTACTTGGACCAGGGCGATTCCACCGGCATCCTGCTCTCCGCCAAGGTCTGGAAGGCGCTGGGCTACTCCCTGGCGCTGGCCGTGACCTGCGCGATTGTCGCGGGCACCAGCGGCATGCTGGTGGGCTACGCCGTGGCCAAAAAGCGCGGCACCAAGATGGCTAACGCCGTCAACTCCCTGGCCTTCTTCCCTTACCTCATGCCCTCCCTCGCCTTTGGCGCGATTTACCTGGCGATGAGCGTGCGGATTTCCTGGCTCAACGGCTTTGTGCTATTGGCCCTCATCGGCTCGGTCAAGTACCTGCCCTTCGCCTCCCGTTCGGGCTTAAACGCCATGCTGCAATTGTCCGGGGAGATTGAGGAAGCCGGGCAGATTGTGGGCATCCCCTGGTGGAAGCGGATGACCCGCATCATCTTCCCCATCCAGAAAAGCAGCCTGCTGTCCGGTTATCTCCTGCCCCTGGTGTCCTGCATGCGCGAGTTGAGCCTCTTTGTCCTATTGGTCCCCACCAGCAACACCCTGCTCACCACCATGCTCATGCAGTACTCCGAAAAGGGCTGGGCGCAGTTTGGCAGCGCGATTAACCTGCTCATCATCATCGTGGTGCTTCTGGTCAACTACCTGGTGAACAAACTGACCGGGGCCTCCATCGACAAGGGCATCGGCGGCTGATGCCAAACATCTAAACGCCCAAGAAAAGGAAGAGAAAGAAATGCCAGAAATTAAACTGACCAACATCAGCAAGCGCTTTGGAAAATTTGTCGCAGTGGACAACTTGAACCTGGACATCCACTCCAACGAGTTCATCACCCTCTTAGGACCCTCCGGCTGCGGCAAGACCACCACCCTGCGCATGATAGCCGGCCTGGAGACGCCCACAGAGGGCAGGATTGCGATTGATGACGACGTGGTGTTTGACTCACAGGAGGGCATCAACATCCCGCCCAACAAGCGCGATGTGGGCTTCCTGTTCCAGAACTACGCGCTCTGGCCGCACATGACCGTGCAGCAGAACATCGCCTTTGGCCTTGAGAACCTCAAGTGGTCCAAAAAGGATATTGCAGAGCGCGTGGACGAATTGACCCAGATGCTCAAAATCAAGGAGTTCCTGGGCCGCTACCCGAGCGAATTGTCCGGCGGCCAGCAGCAGCGCGTCGCCATCGCACGCACCCTGGCCCCAAGGCCCAAGGTGCTGTTCATGGATGAGCCGCTGTCAAACCTCGACGCCAAGCTCAGGACCGACATGCGCTCTGAGCTCAAGCGCCTGCACAAGACCACGGACTCCACCTTTGTCTACGTCACCCATGACCAGTTGGAGGCCATGACGCTGTCCACCCGCATTTGCATCATGGAACTGGGCAAACTGATGCAGTACGCGCCGCCGCTGACCATGTACCAATCCCCCGCCAACCTTTTTGTGGCGGACTTCATGGGCAACCCGTCCATGAACTTCCTGCATGGGAAGGCCGAGAAGACGGACAAAGGCGCGCGCCTGATGTCAGAAGGCCTGGCCTTTGATTTTGTGCCGGACGCGCCAATGAACACCGTGCCCCAGGAAGCCGTCATCGGCATCCGGCCTGAGCACGTCATCATCTCAGAAGAAGGCGGGACGCCCGCCAAGGTCTATTCCTCCCTGCCCTCGGGCCTGGAGACCACCATCCGCTTAAGCATTGGCGAGGCCATGCTTACCAGCGTGGTCTTTGGCGGCATGGACTATGATTTGGACAGCACGGTCAACATCAATTTCGTGCCCGGCCAGGCTCTGCTGTTTGACAAGGTCAGCGGCAACGCTGTCGCAAGGGGCAGCCTCAGCCTGGGCAAATAAAGGGATACTAAATTCGAAAAGCCGCTGAAAAGCGGCTTTTCTGTCCTGAAAGACGATGGGAAACGAGGATGTATGCAAATATTTCTGGAGACAGAGCGTCTGCTGACCAGGCAGCTGGAAGAAGCGGATTTACCCGCGCTCCAAGCCATTTTGCAGGATGATGAGACCATGCGGGCCTACGAAGGTGCGTTTTCGGACGCGGAAGTGGAAAGCTGGCTTCTGCGCCAGCAGGAGCGTTACCGGGATAACGGCCTGGGCCTGTACGCCGTCCTCCTCAAGGAAACAGGGCAGCTCATCGGCCAATGCGGCTTAACCTGCCAGCAGATACCGGGCGAACAGGTCATCGAGGTGGGCTACCTCTTTCACCGCGCGCACTGGCACCGGGGCTACGCGACGGAGGCGGCCGGTGCTTTTCTTCAATACGCCTTTGAAGTCCGGCAGGACAAAGCGGTCTATGCCATCATCCGTGACAGCAACCTGGCATCCCAAAGGGTGGCCAAAAGGCTTCACATGAGGCCCTTCAGCCGGTTTACCAAGCACTACCGGGGCGTTGATATGCCGCATACTGTATATAAAATAGACAGGGACATCACAACGTGACAGGGTTTGTTCGGCGAGATGTTTAAAACCATAGCCATCCGCCATTTTTTCTGTACTTCCTGTGTTTGCGTGTTAAGAACCAAATTTTGTTGTAGAATATATTTGTACCAAGATTACTTCAACAAGGAGAACACCATGAAAAAGACATTTGCCCTGCTGCTTGTCCTGGCCCTCATGCTTCCTGCCCTGGCCCTGGCCGCGCCTGCCGTGGACCTGTCCACCTATGACGACGCGCAGCTGGCCCAGTTAATCGCTGACGCCCTCAAGGAGCAAGCCACCCGCAAGATCAACAACACCGAGTACCTGGCCACCACCGAGATTGCCGGCCTCTTCATCGGTATCCAGAGCATGGAAAAAGCCGCCGACATGACCGGCAAGGACGCGGTCAGCATCGTTTATGATGTGCTCAACAAGTCCGACATCGCTGTCTCCCCCATCATGGGCTACAACATCGCGGTCAGCCAGGCCGGCCAGCAGTTGGAACGCACCTATGTGATTAGCACTGAGGGCATCCAGGTTGGTTCCCCCTTGTCAGACCTGCAGCCCGGCAGCCTTGTCACCCTGGACGAGGCCTATGCCCTGACCGGGGACGCCCCTGTCAGCCTGAGCATTACCTCCCTGTTCGCGATGGACGCCACACCCTTTGTGTTTGAGCATCAGGTAAAATAATCCTTTCATCCTGAGTATCCATCATCAAGCCCGGCAGTCGCCGGGCTTTTCGTTTGCCAAAGACACTTCATTGGCACAAATAAAGCCGCCACCGGCGGTGCAGACTGTTAAAAAAGTAAATCCAGGGAGGTATCGGAGGGCAAAGCCCTCTGTGATGGTCATCTGCGGCAGCGACCTGTGCGGTGCCGCAGGTTTGGGTTTTTAGCCCAAACATTCAGCGTATTTCTGCCGGCCGTGAGCAAAAGCGAACAGGCAGAATTTCCCGCTCCTCTTTCTTTAAAAAAGTGTCCGCAGACACTTCATTGGCACAAAAAAAGCCGCCCGCAGGCGGCTTTTGCTTTGAAGCTTTTGCTGTTAGGGAGCCTGGGTGGCTTCGGTGGTCTCTTCCACGACAGGGGCCTCGGCGGGCGCGTCGGTGGCAGTCACGGTCTCCTCAACCACGGGAGCGGCGCTCTCAACGACCGGAACTTCGGTGGCAACAGGGGCGGGCGTCTCGGCCGGCTTGTTGACGATAAAGTAAATGGCCACGGCAGCGGCGATCACCAGCACAACGACCAGGATGGTAGTCAAAGTTTTCTTGGACATGGGTTCCTCCTTCAAACTGTACGCCTTGTATCAGGCGGATTGCGCAAAACTGTTTCGCGCTTCGGTTAGATTATACCTTTTTCCTTGATAAATCAAACAAAAACTTAGGATTTGTCAAAGGTTGCGGGTATTTGACCATCCCCGCCATCCGCGTTTTGACGCCTTTGTCCATCCTCAACCCGGGTGGTATAAACCACATCTTGTTCATCGGGTTTGCTCTGGTTAGGGTTCTTTATGCCGCTGTCCATGCGGCTGCGGTAGGCCTCCAAAGCCTGCAGGAGGCCCTTGGGAAAGGGCACCCCCGCCAGCGCCGCGTTCTCAATGACGGAAAAGGCCTCATTGGCCGCGTAAAAGCCGATGACCGTGAGGCGGCAGACCGAGCTTTGCAGCAGGCCGTCCAGCGCCGTGCCCAGGATGACCATGACCACCATCAACAGTTTGCGCGTTAACCCCAAAAAGAATTGGGAGGACATAAAGCCGCCGCCTCGGGTCTTGTCGCTTTGCCGGCGGAAGGCCAGCAGCAAGCCTGAGAACACATCCAAGGCCATCAACAAAAACAGCAGCGTGAGCGGCGCGTCCCAGCCGCCCAGCAGTTTTAGCGCAAAGGCCGCCGCCACCATCAGGAATCTGGAAACTGTTTGAAAGAACATCTTGCCTCCTATAAATTATCGTCATCTTCATCATCTGAAAGGGCCGCTTCAAGCAGCTCAGGCTTGGGAAAAAGGCGCGCCATGGTGCCGGCATTGGCCTGGCCCGTGCCCGGCAAACCGGTCACCTTTTGAAAGGCGACCACGGCGGCCGCCGTCTCACGGCCGTACTTGCCATCAGCGCCATAGCGGGGCAGGTAATAGCCCAGGCGCAGCAGCTGGGTTTGTAAAAGCCGCACCAATTCCCCTGTCTGGCCGATGAGCAGGCTTTGCTCCTGCAAGGGCGGGGAGAGGGGCGTTTTCTTAGGAACCTCCTCCTGAGCGAATTGCAGCCGCGCACTTTGTTCAGGCAAACAGTCCGGCACCTCAAAGCCCCGAGGAATGGCCAGATGCGTCCAGGGATAGGCGGTGAAGCGGGTTTTGATGACGCCCAGGCGGTGGTTGCGCGCGTCAATCACCCGGCCATCGCCCAGGCACACGCCCACATGCTGCATGGGGCGGGCGGCGTCCCCCTCCTCATCCTGGCGGAACAACACGCCAAAGACCGTTTGCGTTTTTGGCGTGACCTCGCCCCGCCAGGCCCAGAGCGCTTCCTTCTTCCACTGGGAGGAGGCACCCGAGGGAAAAGCGATGTTGAGGACCGCGAAGGCCTTGCGCACCAATTGGGCGCAGTCAAAGCAGCTTTTGCCCTGATGGGGGCAAGCGGCGCAGGAGGAGGCTCGGCCCAAGAGGACGGGGCAATTTTGCCGGATGGACTTGGCCATTTGAGGGTACTGACGCGCACGCTGCCCGCGGTAATCGGGCGTGCAGATTTGTCCGGTGCCGCCATAGACATAGGGCGAGCCGACGGCGGACTCCAAAAAGCGTTTGATGGGGGCGGGGTTGTACATCGTTCCTCCGAATTTATGTTTGTCGCAATATCAAGGTGCAAGGCGCGTAGGTGATGAGGCCGCCAATGTCCCGGTGCAGGGAGATGCTCAGGTTTTCAGACAGCACATTGCGGGTGATGACGGAATTGGTGGCCGGGTCCACGCAGGTGATGGTGAAGCTGGCCGAGGTGGCGATGCCCAGGATGAGGGCAGCCTGTTCGCTTGATAGCAAGTCATATTCCAGGGTGTAGCGGCGGCGGAAGGTGCCCTCAATAATGGCCCACTGGATGTTAAAGCGGTGGGGCTCCGGGATTTGAGTGGTGTTGAGTTTGATGTCCATCTCTGCCTCACAATTCGCGCAGCGCGAGCTTTAATCGGATGCCAAGGGGGGAGGCGTGAAAGGCGGTGAGCACGCCGGACAAGGCCGCCCTGTCCTCCGGGTCGCGGTAGGACACCTGAAGGGTCACCTCATTGCCAAGGCGGAAGGCCAGGCGCAGGTAGGTGAGCGCCGTGAGGTCCTTTTGGTAGGGCGCCTGGATAAAGAGGGTGGCGGGCTTGACCCGCTCCAGCGCGAAGGGCGGCAGAAGATTCGCGTCAAACCCGGGCGTCTGCGGCGCGATGAGGCCGCGTGTAGCCGGCTCCAGGGAAAAGACCAGGGGCTCAGGCAGAGCGTGCCAGAGTCCGGAACCAAAGACCGCGGCATGGAAATCGGGCGAGGCGTCCGGCGGCTTGAGCGGCGCTGATTCCAGCCCCACAAAGGTCAGGGAGCGGACAAAGACGCCGGTTTCCGACTCAAAGCTGTCCTTGGCCTCAAACAGCACATAGCCCTGGGTGAGCATGGCGGTGACGGCGGATTGGGCGTGCAGGTCGCCCTGCTCGTGCAGCTCGGTTCTGATAAAGACCTGGAAAACTACCTTCGCCGCGCCATCCTCCTGCCTTTGCCAGGACGCCAAGTGATAGGTACAGCCGGGCAGGGCGGGCGGGGTGTGCGGCCAGGAGCGGGTAACCGGGATAGCAAGCCCGGCATCCAAGGCCTGGTAGACGGCCTGCATGGTGGCAAGGTTCATAACTTCTCCTTTTCTCAGAGCAGTTCAAGGCTCAGGGCCAGGTGGCGGGGGTAGCGCTTGAGCGCGGTGATGAGAAACACGCGCTCATCCCCAGAAAACATCAGGCGGTCCTGCTCCTTCACCGGCGGCATGCCCTGGGGAAGCAAGGTCCAGGTGACCGCCAGGCGCACGCCGGAGACCGTGCGGGCCAGGCTGCGCCGGGGCGGCAGCAGGGTGCCCTTGAAGGTAAATGGGCTCCCAGCGGGCAGGCGGCCCACGCCGCCGGTGGTATCCTGTACGCTGTTTGTGGGCAGGCAGGTAACCAGAATCTGGCGGGATTTGAGCAGGCGCAGCATCAGTTCTCACCCGCCTTTTTTAACAGGGAGACTGCCCTGGCCGACCTGAAGGGGCGCAGCAGCAGGCAGAGGCTGTCCGGGATGGGCGAGAAACGCGAGGTCACCTCGCCCTCGGTGCGTGCGCTCTCCCCCTCAGCGCCCCGGCGGTTGTACAGGGTGAGCGCCAGCATGGCGCGGATGTCGTCCATGCGCTCAGATACCGGAAGCGTAGCCACCCCCAGGTAGCCCAGGATGAGGGCGTCCGCCTGGTTGAGATAGGCCTGTATGAGGGCTGCGGAAGGCGGGGTATCGCCCTCCAGTAAAATCAGGAATTGCTCGGATGCGCTCAAAACTCTCTCCTTTTGGGGGAAGGGAATGTGCTCCCCTCCCCCGTTGCCATCAGCCCTTGATGAGGGCGACAGACGCCTTTTTCAGCGGCTTGTTGTCACGGTCCAGCAGCAGGACATGGGCGTAGGTGTTGGCACCGGCGGGGATGGCCGTGTCCTCATTGACCCAGGGGGTAGCGCCTGTGACCGCGGCGCCAAAGGTGGCGGCAAAGGTGGGCGAGGTGTTGAGCACATAGGCCCATTTGCAGGTGGCGGGCGGGTTCTTCAGGTAGTCGGTAATCACGATGCTGGTGTTGCCGCTGCCCTTGGCGCGGGTGTAGATGTCCTTCTCCGCCGCGTTGGGCAGGGTCTGCACCCCGGTGAAGACGGACAAAGCCACCACCTTGGTGTCGTCATAGAGGTAGGCGGCGCAGTGCTTTGAGGCGTAGACGGTGTCACGCATATCATACGGCTCGAGCTGAACCTCGATGAAGGTGCCGGTCTTGTTGATGAGGCGCAGGGCGCCGGGCTTTAGGATGTAATAGCGGTGCTCATTTAGCGTGGTGTTCTGGCCGATTTTGGCGGTGACCACCACCTGGCAGCCCCAGATTTCGCCGACAACGCCGGAGAAGATGGCCTTCTGCCCCAAATCTGAGGCGCGGATGTAGTCCGGGTCCTTCCTAAGGGCGGCGTAGCCGGCCGGGTCCACCAGGATGACCTTTTCCCCGTCCAAATCCTCCCCAAAGAGGGTGAGGCCGTCCGCGACTGCGTCGGTTGAAAGCCCGGCGACAGGATAAATCCGGGAGAGGGGCAGGGTGTGCAGCTGCTCATACAGCGCGTCATCCACCGCGTGGTCAATGGCCTTGGCCAGTTGGCCGGCCGCCTCGCCCACCGGGTCACCAAAGCCGGACAGGCGCACCTCATCGGTGATTTGAACGGCCTTGGCATATTTCTTGACCGTGGCGGGCACGGCGTAGGAGGTGAGCAGGTTGGGGGTAATCTGGCCGTTTTCGGCGATTTCATCGGCCTTGCCGATGTAGCGGAAGGCGGGGAAGCGCAGGGTGTCCCCTGGCTGGCCTTTGAGGGTGTTGTCCCTGGCGGCCAGGGGCAGGAGGCTGGCGCGGGCGCCCAGTTTGGTCTCGACCAAATCGGCCATGACTTCAGGCAGGATGGAGACCTGGGTGGTGGTGGTTGGCATGGTTTTTCTCCTTTAATTCAAATCGTTTTGCTCACGCAAAAGGGCATAGGCGGCGGGGTCTTCCTCAAACAGCCTGGCGCGCTCCAGGTAAGTGGCAAAGGGCGGGATTGGGGGCGTGGCGGCGCGGGGCGCGCCGATGGCCAGGCTCGCGGCCTTCCCAGCCAGGGCCAGGGTCTGCTCCAGCGCTTCGTCTGAGGACAAGTCCAGGTGGTTAAGCAGGCTGCCCGGCAAGCCCAGTTCAGACAGCCTGCCTTTGGCCTTAATGTGCCGCTCCCTTTGTTCCAACGCCTTTTCCCGCGCCGCCAATTGCTCTAGGCGGGCTTGGTAGTGGTCCTCCGGCGTCTGCTCAGGCTGCTCTATGGTTTCAGGGTTTGGGGTTTGCAGGTCCTCCTCCGGGAGGGCGGTGGTCTCTTGCGGTGTCATCATGGTGTCTTGCATGGGGTCTCCTTTCATGTTGCTTGGTGGGGGCGCTGTTACTCACCTCCTTCACGCGCCCGAAATGCCGTTTGATTGCTTGGGGTCGGATTGCAGG
Organism: uncultured Christensenella sp.; assembly: GCA_964534515.1. GTDB lineage: Bacteria > Bacillota > Clostridia > Christensenellales > Aristaeellaceae > UBA6115. The sequence continues at coordinate 15,508 of CAZHPW010000005.1, read as the reverse complement.
GGTGAGTTAAAGCGCAGGGTATCCTCCGTCAGAATGCCGGAGAGCGCCTTGATGGACTGGGCGCGCTCCAACTCGTTCACGGGCAGGCGGCGGGAGAGGCGAAAGACCAATTCATCCGCGTCAAGGGCGATGTTCTCCCGGGTCATGAGCCAGCCGCAAAAGGCACGGGCACGCTCCCTGAGGCCGGTGATGAAGTAGCGCTCCTTTAACTTGATGCGGTTGTCAAAATTGAAGAGTTTGTACTTAATCGCGATGCCGGAGGAATTGCCGGAGAAGCGCTCATCGGAGAAATCCGGCGTCATGGAGAACTTGTGGATGTCTTCCTTGAGCGCGCCGCGCAGCACCTCGATGTCCGTTTCCTGCGGGTTCTTGACCAGCCACTCCGCACGGGAGGAGGGGTCGGGCAGGGCCAGGGTCTTCTCCTGGCGCAACCGTTCCAGCGCGTTCACGCTGTCCCCGCCCATCACGTCAATGCCCATGACCCCGGTTAAGACCAAAAGGGCGTCTGAGAACTGCTGGCGGTCGTTGAGCCGGTCGCAGGAGAGCAGGTTGTAGGCGTCAATGAGGCTTAAGACATCCTCAAAATCGCCGTGGGCGTCCGCGCCATTTAGGTACTCCACCATGGGCAGGCTCTTGAAGGGATGCGGGAGCACCCGGGGCTTTTGCCCGCCGTTTGGCCAGGTGATGACCGCCTTGTCCGTGTAGACGGTGATTTGCTTCTCCCGCCCGCGGGAAATCAGGTAGACGCCAAAGAGCGGGTTCTGGGCGACGGTGTCGTCATAAACCACAAAGGCGCATTTGGGGTCCAGCGCGCAGACAAAGGGCGCGATGCCCTCCTCCTCATAGCACAGGGATACCGCTCTGCCGTACACCGCCTGGTCAATGGCCAGGTCGATGTCGATGCTGTCAGCGGAGGCGCGCAGCAGCAGGCCGCGCAGCGCTTTGACGCCGGGCTCCGGCCCGTCCAAGCGCACCGGCTCCCCCAAAAGGTAGGCGGCGGACACCTGGGCGATGTAGCGCGGGTAGGCGTGGGCCAGGCGGTTGTTGGGCAAGCTGGACAAACGGGTGCGGCTTAAGATGTCATGCCGCCCTTCGTAGTAACGCATCAATCGGTGCAGGCGCAGGGAGCCGGCCTCAAATTGCCGGATGAGGGCCTCCACCTCGCTGAGGGCCGGGATGCCGTTTTTCAGAATGCCGGGGCTTGCTGTGACCATGAAACGCCTCCTTAAAGAGAACACTTGTTCTTGTTAATGGCAGATTAGCACGGCCGGGGGCTGACATGCACTGACATGGGCTGACACGGCGGGACAAGTTTTTTCCGCGCTGTTTTCCCTTGTGGCTCCTCACTTTTTGAATGCTCATCATCAGGCGGATGCGAGAAAGCGGCACGAAAAAACGCCCCCAAAAACGACGCAGAAGCGTCCATTTTCCCAGTCGGTATCAGGGAATATGCGGTTTTCGTTGATTTTCGTTCATTTTCGCAGCTTTTCGCAAAAAATGACGGCCGCGATTTCCGTTGAAGGCGGCGGCAAACTGTGTTACTGTCAAAAGGAAATCAAGCGATACGGAGGGCTTATATGAACATCCTCATCAGCGCCTTTGACCCCTTTGGCGGCGAACACCTCAACCCCGCCCAGGAGGTGCTGGCCCTGCTGCCGGACAAGGCGGAGGGCATCAATATCAAAAAAGTCATCGTGCCCACGGTGTTTTACCAGTCCATCGACGTATTGACCAAGGCCATTGACGAGTACAGACCGGACGCCGTATTGCTGCTGGGCCAGGCCGGCGGGCGCAATGGCATCACGGTTGAGCGGGTGGCCATCAACGTGTCAGACGCCGAACTGGCCGACAATGAGGAGCAGACGCCTACTGATGAGGCCATCGCCCCTGACGGTCCGGCCGCCTATTTCGCTACCCTGCCCATTAAAAAAATGGTGGAAGCCGTGATGGACATCGGCCTTCCCGCCCAGGTGAGCAACTCCGCCGGTACCTTTGTGTGCAACCACCTGCTCTACGGCGTGCTGCACCACATTAAGATCAGCGGGCTCAACTGCCGCGCCGGCTTTGTCCATCTGCCTTTTTTGCCGGAGCAGGCGGAGAAATACACCCCGCCCAAGCCCAGCATGCCGCTTTTGGACCAGGTCAAGGGGGTTACGGCGATGCTTCGGTCGCTCACAGCAGAATAGAACAAAATTATTCCCTTTTGTTGGATTTGATACAAAATCAAATCCAACCATATTAAACATGATGAGCGGTGATAGTACCGCTCATTTTTTATATAGTACCAAAGGGCTATTTTTACTTGCGCTGATTGACATTGTGCCGTGGGGAGGCGTATAAGGAAATTAAAGAGTTCCCCCGTTTTCCATGGAGTTTTAGCCAGGCTGACACCGAAATCCACAAACAAATCCATACCAGGCTTTCTCATTCCGGGCAGCGTCCCGGCAGTGTCCGATTTTTTTAGTGGTTGCTACCACAGGAGGAAAGCAAGATGTCAGGCAAGATGAAAAAGAGGACAGCCGTCCTCACGGCGCTCATGCTGCTGTTGACCATGTTCGTGTCAGCGGAAGGCCTGCCCCAGCTGCTGGAGCAGGAGACCGGCAGCCCCGCCCAGCACCTCACCATCAAGGCGGAGTACAAGGGCAGCATTGTTAAAATCAAAAACCACCTGATGAAGTTCACCCTGCCCGAAGGCTGGGGCAAGAAAGAGGCGGGCGAGGGCAATCTGCTCACCGCCTATGACAAGGAAAACGCCAACAGCCTCATCATTGAGGAAATCAGGGGTTTTGAAGCGACGGAGGAAGAATTGCTGGCCGCCTTTTCGAGTGACCCGGAACTTTCCAAGGTGCAGGAGGTGTTCATCAACGGCATCCCCTTTATCCATTATGTGAGCGCCGGCAGCGACCTGCGCGGCTTCATCACCAAAACCGGTTACAAAGACCGGGTGCTCATCTTCAAGTTTGAGCCGGCGAGCGACCCTGCTTTCACCGCGCAGGCGGAGCAAATCATGTCTACCCTAAGCCGGGTGGCGAAGGCCGCCCAGAAGCCTGAGGTCAAGCCGGTCACTACGCCCAAACCGGCCGCAACACCCAAGCCGGACGCGACGCCCAAGCCGGTCAAGCCAGGCGCACCCAAACCAAGCAATACACCTGTCACACCGGCAACACCCGCCCCCCTCCCCGCCTTGGGCGTGAAAGACTGGTCAGAACTGCTGAGCGAGGCAAAGGCCGGCAACACAGAGGTCTACATTGGCGCGAACTTAAACCGCGGGGAACAGGACACCGCAGTCTTTAACAACCCAGTTAAAATCAAGAGCTCAAACGGTGAGCAGTTCATTCTGGACGGCAACGGCAAGCAGATTCTGGTTGTTGAGAAACCGGACGGCACGGCAGTGAGCGGCACCAGTGAAATCTCCGGCTTGAAGTTTGTCAATGGCAAGGCTGACACGGGCAAGGGCGGCGCGGTATATGTGAACGGCGACCTTGTCGTAACGGATAGCGAGTTCACCGGGAACAGCGCCATTAACGGCGGCGCCATCGCGGTGACCGGAGACCTCAGCGTCACAGACACAACCATCACCAACAATTCAGCGGCAAAATCGGGAGGCGGGGTTTTCTCCTACAACGGTGATATAACAATCAGCGGTGACAGCATCATATCGGATAACACCGGTACTAACAGATACTCCGGTTACAGTGACGGGGGCGGGGTGTCTACTGAAAACGGCAACATCCTGATTGAAGGCAACAGCGTCATAAAAAATAATTCGGCATACTGGGGCGGCGGCGTACACTCGTATTATGGAGATATTACTGTCACAGATAACGCGGTTATATCAGGCAATACGGCCACATCTTCAAACGGCGGCGGAATCGCGGCGTCTTATGGCAATGTGACCATCACCGGCAACGCGACAATAACCGGCAACACCGCTGTACGTGGGGGTGGTATCCTTGCAGATGAAGGCAATGTGACCGTGAGCGGCACAGACTTAATGGTTTATGACAACACAGCCAGTTCAATTGGCAATGAAATGCACGCAAACACAACAACCATCGACCCTGGCACGGTGGATACCTCAGATCCAAGTGACATCGCGCCATAAGCAGAGACAAACGCAAACAAACCCCGGCGTTGGCCGGGGTTTGCTCTATATATGTTATATCAGGCCGCCAGCGCGGCCTTCTTTTCGGCCCTGCCCTTAAGGACGCTGTACACGCTGACGCTCAGCAGCACCAAGGCCGCGCCCAGCAGGGAAAAGAGGCCCGGGTTCTCGCCCAGAAAGACAAACGCCCAGATGGGGTTCATGACCGGCTCGGCGTTGGCCAGGATGGATGCGGTGACCGGGTGCACCCGCTTTTTCATACCGGCCGTAAACAGCAAATAGCCCAGGGTCAGGCAAAGCCCCATGAGCAAGACGGCGATGACCGCGGTGGGGTTCATCACAAAGTTGCTATCAAAGGGGATGTACAGCAAAAACAGGCTGCTGACCAGGTTGCCCAGGTAGGTATAGTCCGACGGATCGGCATCCGGCAGCCGGGCCGCGAAGAACACCAGGGCATAGGTAAAGGCGGACAGGAGCGCCAGCGCGTCCCCCAACAGCGCGCCGCGGCCCAGGCCGCCCATGAAGCACAGAATAACGCCCAGCAGCACAAACAGGCTGGCGCCCGCGTCAAGCGCGCTGGGTTTTTTGCCTTTTAATACCCAATAGCCCAGGATGACCACCACGGGCATGGCGTACTGCAGCACAATGGCGTTGGCGGCGGAAGTCATCTTGTTGGCCATGATAAACAGGGTGGAGGTGGCCGCGACACCAAACGCGCCCAGCAGGTTGCCCTTTGTAAAACTGGGCTTGAAGGTTTTGCGTTTGAAGCCAAAGACCAGGGTGGTGAACAGCGCCCGCGCGCCGATGATGGAAAAGGCGGACCAGGGCGCCAGTTTGCTGAGGACGCCCGCGAAGCTCCAGGCCAGGGCAGCCAGGATAATACAGGCCGCGCCTGATGGCTTCCACGACAATTTCATACCTCATCCCCCGGCTTTGCCAACATAAATAAATCCCCGGACATGATAACCTGCCGGGGATGAATAATCAATGAGCGTGCTTTCTTATTTCAGGGTAAAGAACACCGTCTCCCGGCTTTCCCGGGGCAGGATGGAAATCAGGCCGCCCGGCTGCCACTTCAGCATTTTCATCATGCCGCCGCGGTAAATCATGTAAGGATAGTCCTCCTCCATGGTGACCTCACGGGTCTCCTTGGCAGCCAGGTCGTACAGGAAGAACCGCGCGCCATCCTCAATGACGCTGAAGGCCAATAGCACGCTGTTACCGTCCGGGGAGAGCGCGACATCGCTGGGAAAACGGTAAATTACCTTGCCATCCTGGGTAATTTCACTGCCGACGGCCTTATAGGTTTCATCCGTGTACATGGGGCTTGGGTCCATCAAAACGACCTGGTTGTTCGCGTCCAGGGCCAGGACGGAGGAAAACATGCTCTCATCCATCTCCGCCACCGCGACCGGGGCGGTGAACACGTTGATGGGCTTGGAGAAGGCGTTTGAAATCAAATTGAACATCAGTTTGCCGCCCTTGAAATCAGCGACATTGATGGCTTCAAGGGATTGGGTGAACTCATCCGGATGCTGCCAGAGTACATCTTTGCGCTGGCCGTCCGGAGTGAACACCGCCAGGCCTTTTTTGCCCGGGGCGGCATAATCGTTGTAGCCAAAGATAACACTGCCCTCGTGCACAGCAAGGGGCCCGATGCCTGCCTGGCTGTTTGGGAAAGCCGCAAAGGGGGTGAATTCTCCGGTCGCGATGTCTAAAACGCGGATTTCGCCTGCCTGCTCACCGTTGTTGACCACGCCATAGTAAAACACATACAGGTTCTGGTTGTCCTTAAACACCGCGTTGTAGGGAATGCCCTTGTCATACCCGCTGGCATCTTTAAACCCGGAGACGCCGGACAACATAAAGGGCTTGTCCACCACGTAGTGATTGCCGTTCTCAAAATCTAACAGCTGCAGGTTCTCGCCAAACACCATGTGCTGGAACACCCGGTAAGGCGCGCTGGTCACCGCGCGCAGGCCGTCCGGTGACCAGTAAACCTGGTTGGACTGCAGCAGTTTATAGGCCATGTCCAAATAACCCTTCAGGGCGGGCTCACTTAAATCATCCTGGGGCACCAGGAAGCGGAAGGTGCCGTCCTTGAGGCTGATGTAGGAGGGGAAGCTGAAATAAGAGGTCAGCATGTATTCCCCGTTTGGAGACATGTAGGTGTAAGCGCTGTTGGTCTGCTGCTCCAGGTTAATTTCCACGTCATTGGGGAGGAGCGTTTCCTCCTCCAGCATGGCAGACTGCGGGAAGCCCTCCATCCGCTGCATCGCCTCGCGAAGCCGCTGCCACTCAGCGTTGACCTCCTCCGCCTTCAGGGTAAAAGCGAAGAAATCATCAGCCGGGGTCAGTACCCCCTCAGCCATGACCGGCGCCACCACGGCCAGCAACATCAGGGCCGCCAGCAAGAACCCCAGGAACTTTCTCATGAAAACCCTCCTCATGAATCAAACAGGATATTTATATCATACCGCTTATGTATGCGATTTAACAAATGGTTTGGTTTTTTGGGGTAGAGAAACGCTTGGGGAGCGCTTTGGAAAGCGCTCCCCAAACCCCTCTGAAACCTTTTAAATATTAGTAAATTCTAAAGTCTTTTGCTTCTTTTCCTTCAGGAAAAGAAGGGTCTCCCGTCTCCCCCGTCCTATCCCCCAAACCGCTCGGCGTAAGGCCCGGTGACGCCGGGCTCGGCGACAAAGAGGCAGCCGGCCAAGGGATGCGCGTCCATGGCCTCCTGGGTAAAGCCGGAGCAGGTGGTGATGAAGAGGCGGTCCATCCCCTCGCCAAAGAAGCAGCAGGAAGTGACAAAAGGCGCGGGCACGTCAATCTTGGAGAGTTTCTTTCTGGTTTCCGGGTTCCAGCGGCTGACCTGATAGCCGCCCCAGTGCGCGATAAAGAGCATGCCCTCATTATCCACGCACAGGCCGTCAAACATGCCGGGCTCGTTGGTGTAGTCAATGAGCGGGACGCGGTTTGTGATATGGCCGGTGTCCAGGTCATAATCAAAGCGCCAGAGGTGGCTGGAGGGCGTATCCACATAATAGAGGTATTTGTTATCAGGCGAAAAGCCGATGCCGTTTGAAATGCTGATACCGGGGAGGATTTTGCGCAGTGGCTGCCCTTCCATTAGGGTGTAAAGGGCGCAAGCCTTGTCCACATCGGCCGTTCCGACAAGCAGCCGGCCGCGGGCGTCACATTTGCCGTCGTTAAAGCGGCTCTTGGGCAAATCGGCCTCCACCCCCTCCGCTTAGACGGTAGTGGTGTCCTTGTCCACTTTGACAATGGATTTATTGAGCGCCGCGATGAGGGCGCCCTGTTTGTCCAGGCAAACCATGCCAACCATCTCGCCAAAGCCGCGGGTGTCGGTCTGCCCGTTTGTAAAGTTATGATGCCAGACCTGGCCTTTTGTGATGTCCACCCAGTACAGGGACTTGGTCTTTTCGTCCCAGACGGGGCCCTCGCCCAGGGTCAGGCGGTGGTCAAACAAAAGTTCAGCCTTCAAGACGCCCTCCTTCAAAAATCCGGGCGGGTAACGCCCTCCGTCATGCGCGCGATGATGTCAAAATCCGCGGGGCAAAAATCATACTGCTGCAGTTTATGGGGGTCCACCCAGGCAAAATCGGCATGCTCCAGGCGCTTTGGGGTACCGTCAACAATCCTGCTGTGGAACAAAAAGAGGCGCACGGTCAGGTCGGGGTAGGCGTGGGTGACCTCGGTGTACAATTTGCCCACCTGCAGCGTCACGGCCAGTTCCTCCCGGCATTCGCGCATCAGGGCATCCTCACGGCTCTCGCCCTTTTCCACCTTGCCGCCGGGGAACTCCCACAGAAGGGCTCGGGCCTTGTGCGCCGGGCGCTGGCAGATAAGGACGCGGCCCTCCTCATTCCAAATCAAGGCAGCGACAACCTCGGTTACCTGCTGAGCGCCGCTCACGCCTTCTTGCCTTTCTTAGCCAGGGAATCAATCAACTTCAAAACCGCCTCGCTGCCGTCGGCCGCGGGCTCTTTCATCTGGTTATTTTTAAGCGTCTGCGCCTTGTCCATCAACTCAAACAGCTTGTCGCGCAGGCTGTCGGCCGTCATGTCCGCCTGGTAGAGCACCAGGGCCAGGCCGCGCTTTTCATAGTCCTCCGCGTTTAGTATCTGATCACCCCGGCTGGCGCCCTTGGGGTAGGGCACCAGGAGCATGGGCTTCTTGAGCGCCAGGAACTCGCCAATGGCGGTGGAACCGGAACGGGAGAGCACCAGGTCTGAAGCGGCCAGGACGTCGCTTAACTCCTTATCCACAAACTCCGCCTGGAAATAGCCCTTGGTGCCGACCAGGCTCTCGTCCTTCTTGCCGGCACCACAGAGGTGGAGGACGTCCATCCTGGGCAGCAAATCTGGGAGCGCCGCGCGCAGCGCCTCGTTCACCGCCTGGGCACCCTGGCTGCCGCCCATCATGAGCAGCACCGGCTTTTCGCCCGTAAAGCCCGCAAACGCTAGGCCCTTTTCCTTGTCGCCCTCATAGAGTTCCGGCCGCATCGGCGTGCCGGTGCAGACGCCCTTTTTGCCGATGGTGACCGCGCACTGGGGGAAGGTGGTGGCCACCTTCTTTGAGAACAGCGCGCTGATGCGGTTGGCCAGGCCCGGGGTCAAATCACTCTCATGCGCCAAGACCGGGATGCCCTGCAGCCACGCCGCCGCGACCACCGGCACCGCCACAAATCCGCCCTTTGAAAACACCAAATCAGGCTTGATTTTGCGCAGCGCGCCAAAGGACTGGAAAAAACCCGCCAGCACCCGGAAGGGGTCAGTGAGGTTCTTCACCGAAAAATACCGGCGCAGTTTGCCGGAGGAAATCTCGTGATAAGTAACCCCCGGGCGCTCGGCCATCAATTTGTGCTCGATGCCGTCCTTGGTGCCGATATAGTGAATCTCATAGCCCTTTTGCTGCAGCCAGGGCAAAATCGCCAGGTGCGGGGTGACATGGCCGGCCGTGCCGCCGCCGGTTAAAACAAGTTTGCTCATGGAATATCCTTTAAAATCTTAGTGCGCGCGCAGCGCCTTGGCCTGCGCGGCCGCGGCAGCCGCCGCTTCCTCATCGCGTTTGTGCTTTTTGGCCGTCCTGGCCTGCCACAACTGGCTCAAGCCCACCATCATGAACACCGCCGCCAGCATCAGCGTGCACAGCGCGTTTACGTGCGGGGGCACGCCCACCTTGACTGAGGAATAAATCTTCAGCGGCAGGGTATTGGTCTGCGGGCCGTTGACGAAAAACGAAATCACAAAGTCGTCCATCGACATCGCAAACGCCAATAGACAACCTGACACCACCGCCGGCATCGCCAGGGGCAGGGTAATCGTGGTCAATACCTTCAGCGGCGACGCGCCCAAATCCCGGGCCGCTTCCTCAAGCCCCGGGTCCAGGGAGGACAGCCTGCCCCTGACCGTGATAAAGATATAGGGCACGCAGAATACCACGTGCGACAGCACCAGGGTGACCATGCCAAAGGGCAGGCCCATTAAGGTAAACAGCGCCATCAAGGCGATGCCCAGAATCAACTCCGGTATCATAATCGGCAATACCGCCACCTGCTCGCCCACGGACAGCGCGCTGTTCCCGGCCTTGCCTAAAATGCTGCGTTTGACCGGGCGCCTGACCAGGCCAATCGCGCCTAAGGTACCCAGCACCGCCGACAAAAGCACCGACCAGACCGCAATCGTAATCGAGGTCATAAGCGGCTTGCCATACCCGCTCGCCGGGTTAAACAGCGCCTCATACCACTGCAGCGAAAAGCCCTCAAACTGGAAGTTGGCCGTGCGGCCGGGGTTTGAGTTAAACGAAAACAGCACCACCACCAGGATGGGCAGGTACAGCAAAATCAAGATGAGCGCCAGGTAGACGTTCGCCCAGGGTGAGTTTCTTTTTCTCATGGCGCCTCCTTTCAGGGGAAGTAGGTTTGGGGAAGACCGCGGAAACTTTCTTGAAAGAAAGTTTCCACACCTTCAAAGAACTTTAATACTTATATAAGCATTGGAGAATCTTTGAACGAAGGTCATCAATCCATCAAAACTCCGGGTCAAGGGATGCAATCAGCGCCTTTATAAAGGCCTCCGGTCTACTGACAGAACTAAATCTGAATGCTTTCCAACTCACTGAGGAAGTAATCGCGGTCACCGGTTTCCTTGATGCCTTCGGCTGCCTGCCTTCCAAGATTCAGGTGCTTTTCGGCTTCTGCCGTGTTTCCGAGCATCGCCTGCGCGCGGGCAACCGCCTCATGGCCAAAGGCCAGGTCAAAATCCCCAAAACCTTCTTTTTTACAGATTTCCAGGGAATGATTCGCGTGATAAAGCGCGCTCTGCGCAAGCCCCGCCACGCAGTAGACGCGGGATACCTGCCATTCGCCCCGGGCGGCGTTTATAGCAGTGCCCGCAAAACTCCAATGATACACCGAGGCGTGCGCCAGGTGAATCATCTTGAGGGTCTCCTCAGCCGTGCGTTCCGTTTTGTCCATCAGGTCCCAGACCTGGTTGAAGGTTTCCGCTGCCAGTTTCCGGTGCAGCTGAAGATTGTTTTCGCTCATCGCGGCTCCTTTGATTGCTTGCATTTTGGGAAGACCGCGGAAACTTTTTTGAAAGAAAGTTTCCGCACCTTCAAAGAACTTTAATCCCATTACAAACATTGGAAGCTCTTTGAACGAAGGTAATCAATACATCAAAATTCCGGGTCAAGGGATGTATCCCTTGTCAGGGGGGTTGGGGGATGAAATCCCCCATAAATCCCTACCCTAAAACACCATGGAGTCGGCCTTGCCGCCCATGCGCCGGTAGAGCAGGATGACGAGACCCGTTAAGGCCAGGAGGACAACGGAGAGGGCGGCGGCAAAGGGCAGGTCACGGGACTTTAACAGTTCGTTGTGGACCATGTTGCCCCAGAGCATGGTGTTGGAGCCGCCCAGAAGGTCGGAAATGAAGAAAAGGCCGATGGAGGGGATGAAGGTCAGGACCAGGCCGGCCAAGACGCCTGGCAGGGTCATGGGCAGGGTGACGGTGAGGAAGGCCCGCAAGGGTGAGGCGCCCAGATCGCGGGAGGCTTCCACCATGGCCCAGTCCATGCGCTCAACGGCGGAAAAGACGGGCAGCACCATAAAGGGAATCATGGCGTAGACCATGCCCACCTGCACGGCAAACTCGGTATAGAGCATGCGCAGGGGCTTTTCAATGAGTCCAATGCCCGTGAGCACCTGGTTTAAGGGCCCGGTGGTAGACAGCAGGATTTTCCAGCCATAGATGCGGATTAAGGCATTGGTCCAAAAGGGCACAATCAGGAGCATCATCAGCCAGGTACGCGCACGGGCGGAGGACTTGGCCATGAAATAGGCAAAGGGATAGCCCAGCAGCAGGCAAAACAGCGCCGTAAAAAAGGCCAGGCGCAGGGACTGCAGCAGGGAACGCAGGTAAAGGGGGCTTAGGATGCGCTCATAATTGTGCGCGCCATAGGGCGCGCCGGCGGTGAAGTCCGCGCCGCGGGTCATGAGCGAGAGCCCAATGATGTACATAAGGCTCAAGCCCACAAACAGCGCGGCGTAAATCACCATGGGCAGCGCTAAAGGCTGCCTGGAGACCTGGTGCTTGCCGACAACGGCTTTTTTCATCAGTCTTCCTCCCGGTCATCCCGCACAAGGACGCCGGACTCTTGGTTCCACCAGCAATAGACGGTGGCGCCAATGGGCAGCTCGTTTTCGGCCTCGGTGGAGGTGCGGGCGCGCAGGGTCTGGCCGTCGGGCAGTTTGATGAGGCTGGTGCGCTCGCTGCCGGCGTACTGGCTTTCAATGAGTTCCCCGGTCACGCGGCAGGGGGCGGGCACGGGGGTGGCGGAGAGGTGGAGGCGCTCCGCGCGCAGGGAGAGCAGGACTTGCTCCCCGGGCGTAATCCAGTCCGAGCAGGAGCAGGGCAGGGTGAAGCCCGCGATGTCCAGGAGCACCTCATCATCCTTGGCCGCCTGTGCAGTCGCGGTCAAGAGGTTGGTTTCGCCGATAAAGGAGGCGGCAAAGGCCGTGCGCGGCTGCTCATACAGGCCGCGGGGGGTGTCCAGTTGCACGAAGCGGCCGGCGCGCATGAGCGCGATGCGGTCAGACATCGTGATGGCTTCCTCCTGGTCATGGGTGATGTAGATAAAGGTGATGCCCAGGGCCTGTTGCATGGTTTTGAGCTCCAACTGCATCTGGTGGCGCAATTGAAGGTCAAGGGCGCCCAGGGGCTCATCCAATAGGAGGAGCTTGGGCGAGAGGATGAGGGAGCGCGCGATGGCCACCCGCTGGCGCTGGCCGCCGGAGAGCTGGGAGGGCATGCGCTTTTCATAGCCGGTGAGCTGGGTTAAGTCCAACATCTCCTCCACCTTGTCCTGAATGGTTTTGCGGTCCACCCCGCGCAGGGTGAGGCCGTAGGCGATGTTTTTATAGACATTCATGTGCGGGAAGAGGGCATAGTTCTGAAAGACGGTGTTGACCTCGCGCTTCTCGGGCGCCAGGTGGGTGATGTCCTGGCCGTCCAAAAACACGCTGCCCGCGGTGGGCATTTCCAGGCCCGCGATGATGCGCAGCGTGGTGGTCTTGCCGCAGCCGGAGGGGCCTAAGAGGGTGATGAACTCACCCTCATATACATCCAGGTCAATGCCGGCCAGGGCTTCCTGGGTGTCAAAGGTTTTGTGCAGCCCGCGCAGGGACAGCAGCACCTTTTTCTCAGACATCAAGCTCTTCCTCCAACAGGAAAATCTGCCCTAAGAGGCGCTCCAAGTGGCGCTGCTCCTGCCTGGCGATGTCCAGGAAGGTCTCTTTAGCCGCGCCCTCAGTGCGCTCGGCGTAGAGGTTGTAGCGTTTGGCGGCCTGCTCTTCCTCATCCGCGGCGTATTGCATGAGGGACTTGGCCGAGTCAAAAGCGCCCTCGCGCACAGCGCCGGTGAGCCCGCCGGCAAAGAGCACCGTGCCGGCTTCGGTATCCAGCAGCAGTGCATCTTCCGTATTGATGTCGCCCGCTTTATCCAAAAGGCCCTGGAAGGTTTCCAGGTGGACGCGCTCATCATGGAGAATTTCTTCCAGCGCCTGCTTCATGCGGCCCTGGGAGAAGACCATCTGCGCGCGCTCATACAGCTTAATGGCGCGCTGCTCCATGCGGACGGCGACATACAGCGCCTGGGCGGGGGTGAGGTTTAATTTGTCAGACATCAGGTTGCTCCTTCAAAGTCAGTTCATATGGATATGGTCAGGATTTCACGCGGGTGCCCGGAGGCAAAACCGGCCTGTCAAAACCCAGGGTGCGCGCCACGACATACAACGGCCTGCCCTTGACCTCCTCATACACCCGCGCCAGGTAAGCGCCGATGACGCCCAGGGCAGACAGCACCAGGCCAAAGCCGAGGACTAAGATAAAGGGCACGATAAAGGCCGCCTGGCTGTGGCCCAGGAGGGCGAAAACCGCCATCTTGAGCAGCAGCACACCGGACAGCACCAGTAGGAAGAGCCCGACCCAGAGCGGCCAGAGCAGGGGTTTTTCTGAGAAACTCATCACGCCATGCGCGGCCAGTTTGAGCATTTTCCTCAGGGGGTAGTGCGTCTCCCCGGCGAAGCGTTTGTCGCGCTCATACAGCAGGGCTTCCTGTTTGAAACCCGACCAGGCGAACATGCCGCGCAGGTAGCGGGCGTGCTCCGGCATGTTTTTGACAACATCCACAACCTTGCGGTCCGCCAGGCGGAAATCGCCCGTGTCCTCGGGGAAGGCGTTGCCGGCCAATTTGCGCAGCAGGCGGTAATACCACTTGGCGGTGAGCAGCTTTAGTTTGCTCTCCCCGTGGCGCACACTGCGCTTGCCGTAGACCACCTGGGCGCCGGCCTTCCATTTTTCGGCCATCTGCGGGATGACCTCCGGCGGGTCCTGCAGGTCCGCGTCAATGATGACAACCGCGTCGCCCGAGGCGTAATCAAGACCTGCGGACACGGCAATCTGATGCCCGGCGTTGCGCGCAAAATGGATGACGCGCACGGCGTCATCCTGCCCGGCAAGCTCATCCAGCATCTGGGGGGTCTTATCCCGGCTACCGTCATTGACATAGAGGATTTCATATCTCTCCCCCATGCCGGCCATGACGGCGCTTAAGCGGCGGTGGGTTTCCAGGATGCAGTCTTCCTCATTGTAGCAGGGGACGATGACAGAATAGACCGGGTTCATTCGTTCACCTCACTGGCTGCCAGCCTTGGTCTCATAGCATTTTTATCAGCATGTTGCGCTGCTGGTCCATCTCCAGCGCCAGGACATTTTCCTTTTCAAGGGCTTTTAAGAGGTCGGAGAAGCGCTTGAAGCCCACGTTCTTCTCCTGAAAGCCGGGGTAGAGGGCCTGGATGTCCGCTTTTAAAATGCTGGGGTTGATGCGTTCAAAGCCGTCATCCTTGTAGTGCTGCAATTGCTCGCGGAAGGCCTCCACCCAGGTGTCAGCGGTGAGTTCCTTGCCGGGCTTGCTGTCAGCGCTGCCCTCCTCATTGGCGAGGGAGACCATGACGTTGTAATTGTCCGAGCGCACCTTGATGGTGCCGTACTGCTGGGAGAGGCGGGTCAACAACTTGGAGAAGGTGGACGCGCCGTAGTTGCGCTCGTTGAAGTCCGGGCGCAGGCGCAGCAGGATGCCCTTTAACTCGCTGGCAAAGACCTCGTCCTCGTTGTGGTCATCCAGGATGCTCTCAATCTGCTTGAGCATCTCGGTTTCATCGCTGATGGCGGGGTCGGCCTTCTTGGTCTTTTGCGGCGCGCGGCGGACAGAGACGGACTCCAAGAACTGGAACTCGTTGCAGGCGTTGATGAAGATGGTAGACGCGGCTTCAGAGCGGGAGATGCCCAGGACAAACTTGCCCAGGGACTTGAGCTTGCCCACCAGGGGGGTATAGTCGCTGTCGCCGGAGACGATGCAGAAACTGTCAATGAGGGGGTTGGTGTAGGCGATTTCCATGGCATCCAATACCAAAAGGATGTCCGCGTTGTTCTTCTGCGCCACACCATGGCGCAGGGAGGGGACAACGGTAAAGGTGTTGGAGAGCAAGAGCTCTTTGAGGCCGCCGAATTTCTCGGTGTACGCGTAGACATTGAACAAGAGGATGTGACCCCTGATTTTGACCTTTTCCAAGATGTTGTTTAAGGTTTCCGCCTTGCCACCGGCGTTTTCCAGGTCGACAAAGACGGCAAACCGTGATGTACTCAATTCAATAAACTCCTTTTCCTTGGCGGGAGGGTGGCTCCCGGCAGGTGATACTGCACCAAATTATAACATATCAAAGCCCCCCTGTGAAGAAAGCGGGGCTTTGCTTCGTTACATAGAATGTAGAAGTGTCAAACATAGGTAACACATTGGCCTGCAATCTGAGCAGCTGGT
>CAZHPW010000004.1:0-43934 GCA_964534515.1 uncultured Christensenella sp. | reverse complement strand
ACATTGACGCCGTTGGCGTCATCGGAATGCACCTTGGTGACCACCGAGACCACCGCGGTGGTGTCAAAATCGCTCTTCTCAAAGCACAGCTTGCCCCAGTTGAGTTTGTCCTTCATCAGAAGCAAGGCGCAGGCGTCATAATCCGCCTTGAACTCCAGGGACACCTTGACGCGCAGGACAAAGTCCCCCTCCAGGTGGGTGTAATAATACGGCGCGTTCTGAACGGACTCCTCCGGCAGGCCGGTTAAGTCCAGGTTTTCCCCGTAGTTGAAGAAGTCGGTCATCGCCGGGGCATGGAGAATGAGGGTACCCTCCTCCTCGCGAACGCTGCTTTCATTGAGCCAAGAAAATTCCATCTTTTTATCCTCCATAAGATTATTGTTTTGTATCTCCATGAGCCAGCAATCCTCCATCACGCCCTCGTGCAGTTCGTGTTTGGGGAGTAATTTGATTTTGCGAAAGCCGACCTTCTCATAGCAGGCGATGGCCCGCTTGTTGCGGCATTGGGGGTCCAGGATGACGCTGTCCGCTGATTGCTCATCAAAGAGGTAGTCCGTCACCGCCTTCATCAGGGCTTGTCCGATGCCGCGGTTCCAGTACGCCGTTTCACCGATGAATTGGTCGGTGGCGTAGAGGACCGCGTCTGTGGGCAGAAGGCCGTACTCGCGCTGCCCCTCCCCCAGGACCGGATAAAACTGCAGGTAACCAATGGGCAGGCTCTGATACTGAATAATGCAAGGGGTGAGTTCCTCTTCCCGGTTAAAGAATTTTTCCCGTATTCTATCAAGGTCGAAACCGCTGTCCCGGCCTTCGTAGTATTCCAGCACCCGGGGGTTGGTGAGCCATTTGAGCAAAAGAGGCGCGTCCTCCTCTTGCAGGCCGCGCAGGCTAATTTCACCGGAACGCAAAATTTCCATGTTCAGCAGGCCTTGATGACGCGGTAGAAGAAGCGGAAGCCGTCCGGCAGCAGGCTGACCGGAATGCGCTCATCCTGGCTGTGTATCATCTTGCGCTGCTCCCCGCTTAAGGGGAAACCGGAGAAGCGGTAGACATGCTCGCTGATGCGGCAGAAATGCCGGCTGTCACTGGCCGCGACCATGAGGTAAGGCGAGACGATGACCTCCTTATAGGTTTGCAGGATGGCACGGTTCAAACGCTCCCAGGGCTCTCCGCTTGTCGGGGAGACCGGGGAGGGCTCGCTGCCCTTGACAAGCTCAACCAAGATATCCTGGCTGCGGGCCGTTTTCCTGAGGCGGTCAACGGAGGCCTGGATGCTGTCGCCCGGAATGAGACGCAGGTTGAGCCCGGCTCTGGCCTCATTGGGCAAGACATTGTAGGCGTCCGAGGCCGAAAGCCGGGTGAGCGCCGTGGTGGTGCGCACCAGGGCATTGAGCTCACCTCCGGACTTCTTACAGATAAAATCCAAAACAGGCTGAAAGCACCAGAGGTTGGCGAAGATAAGCTTATACACAAAGGTGGAATGGCGGCCCAGGGTATCAAACAGATCAGCCGCCGGCTTTGACAGGACAAAGGGCGCGGGGTGCTTTTGAATACGGTAAATGGCTCTGGCCAGGACGCCCACGGCCTGCTTGGCCGGCGGGGCGGAAGCATGCCCGCTTTTGCCCTTGGCAGATATATCCACAAAGGCACTGCCCTTTTCACCGATGCCGATGAGGGCGGCGCTTTTCGTAACGCCCGGGAAGACCTTGTTGACCACGGCCCCGCCCTCATCTAATACGAAGGCCGGCTTGATGCCCCGCGCCTTGAGCGCGTCCACGATGGCGGAGGCGTCCTGGCCCAGGACCTCCTCATCCCCGCCAAAGGAGAAATAAACATCGTTCCGGGGAACAAAGCCATTTTTGAGCAGCGCTTCAGCCGCTTCCAGGATGGACAGCAGGGTGCACTTGGTGTCAATTGCCCCGCGGCCCCAGATTTCGCCGTCAACCAGGTCACCGGAGAAGGGCGGCCTGGTCCAGAGCGCCTCCTCCACCGGCACAACATCATAATGTGCCATGAGGGCTGAGGGTTTGTCCTGGCTTTGGCCCGGCAGGCGCAGCAGGATGCCGTTTTGCCCGATTTCCTCATACGCGCACCGGGCGTACACCGTCGGGTACAGGCGCTTTAGCAAAGCCCGGAAGGCCTCAAACTGGGCAGCATCGTTTTGCTTAGGGTCCGGGTGGCTGACGGTTATAAGCCGCAGCATCTGCCTTAAGCTGTCAGTCAAGCGGGCCTCATCCGCCGGGATGTCTTCACCCTGTTCCACGGCATTTTCCCCGGGAACAAAGCGAATGGCGCGGGAAATGATGGCCGCCAAAAAGGCTGCCAGCAGGGCAAGCAGCAACCATAAGACCCACATCAGTTTTGGCCCTCCTTTTTGTCCAGCAGGCCCTTTTTGTAGAGCACCCGCGCAACCCCGATGGCAATCAGCGCGCCGACTGGCACCAGGATGCTGACGGACTTGGACAAAGAGGGCATGAGCATAAAGAGGACCACCATGAAAATGAGCGGTGCGGCCGCGATTTTGGGGTTCTTGCTGATAAAGACCACACCCAGCGCGCCAAAGAGCGCGGGCAGGATGTTGTCAAAGGCTGGTTTGAGCCGCGGGGACTCCAAAATGGGGGTCAGGTAACCCAAGAGGAAGACGCCCAGGGCGATGATGAGCACGGTGACGATGGAAGAGGCCGCGATGGCGATGGTGGAGATGACATCCCCCTCCTCCGTCCCCGGCCTGACTTTTGCCGCCTGCATGGCATTGAGCGCTACAGGCACTTTCAAATTGGTGAGGTTGCCGGTAACAAAGCCCAGGTAGGAGCCGCCGGTGCCCAGCATGGGCACGAAGGTGAAGACCTCAATGATGCCCACCGTCCAGTACATGGGCGCCACGCCGATGAGCGCCTTCAACAGCGCGTTTAGCGGCGGCCAGGCGTTAAAATAAACCGAGATGGCCAAGGGAATGAACAGCATGAGTGTCAAAGCCAGGCCGCCAAAAATGCGGCCGTAGAGGTGGACGCTGTTCTCATACGGGGAAAGGACAAGGCTTGTTTTCTTATCTTTCATGACGGCCTCCTTAAGACATGAGCGCCGTAATCGGCAAACTCAAAGCCATGGCGCCCAGCATGCACAGCGGCATCGCGTACTGCTCCAGCCAGGTCCACTTGAAGACCTTGATAAGGATGCCGCAAAGCGCCATTAGGAGGGCTGAGGCCAGCGCCACCGCAATGGGGATGAAGCCGGGCAAGCCCTGCCTGACATTGGCAAACAGCAATCCGACAAAGGCCGAAATCATGCCCAGGAAGAGGGCGTCCTGCAGGATTTCACCCCAGCGCTTGTCCTTGCCGGTCAGACTGACCATGCCGCCTTGAATTTTTTTCAGACCAAACAGAACCAAAAGCAGGCCAGAGAGGATGCCGATGGACATGACCCAGGCGATGGTGGCGAAGGTGGCGGGGTCGGTGATGGTTTCATTGACCGGCGCGCCCATGGCGTTGGCAGCCAGGGTGGCGGCGGGCAGCTCATAGGTAACAGCGCCCAAGACACTCAAGCGGTACCAGGGAAAGGGCAGGCCGATGAACTTGGACAGGGTGATAACGCCCACCAGAATGCTGATGGCAGGGGCAAGGGAAAACAGGCTGCTGGAAAAGATGGTTTTGCGGATTACAGCCGTTGAGATATTGAGTTTCCTGGCCTGCTTAACCGCCTTGACCAGGAAAAAGGCGGACTGGACAATGATGAAGACCACCACAATGCCAGAGAGCAGGTAGAGGAAGGGATGGTTGACTGAGAACAAAGCGCGCACCTCCTAAGCGGGTTATTTAACGAAACGGCGGACCAGGCTGTCCTTCAATTTGGTATAGGGCTGGTAGCGAAGCGGCAAATCCAGCCAGGTTTTCTTGTTCACGATGCTCTTTTTATGGCTGAAGGTATCAAAGCCGCGCTTGCCGTGGTAGGCGCCCATGCCGCTCTCCCCCACGCCGCCAAAGGCCATCTCCGATGTGGCCAGATGAATGACCACGTCATTGACGCAGCCGCCGCCGTACTGGCAAGTGGAGGTGACCTTTTCAATGTTGTCCTTGTTACCGGAAAAGATATACAGCGCCAGGGGATGCGGCCGGGCTTTGACAAAGTCAATGGCCTCCTGCACGTTCTCCACGCTCAAAATGGGCAGAATGGGCCCGAAGATTTCTTCCTGCATGACGGCGTCCTCCGCCACCACCCCATTTAGCACAGTGGGCGAAATGCGCAGGGCATCCTTATCAGACATGCCGCCGTGGGCCAGTTTGTCTTGGTCAATCAAGCCCAGCAGGCGCTCAAAATGCTTCTCATTGATGATTTTGCCGTAATTGGCATTGGCCAGCGGGTTTTCACCAAACTGGGCGACAACCTGCTTTTTGATTTCGGCCAGCAGCTCGTCCTTAACCGATGCCTGGCAGAGGATGTAATCAGGCGCCACGCAAGTTTGGCCGCAGTTTAAGTACTTGCCAAAAACGATGCGCCGCGCCGCCAGGGCCAGGTTGGCGGTTTCATCCACGATGCACGGGCTTTTGCCGCCCAGTTCCAGGACGCAGGGCGTGACCCGCTCCGCGGCCTCCCTTAAGACCACCTTGCCCACCCCGGTGCTGCCGGTAAAGAAGATAAAGTCAAAGGGCGCTTTGAGCAGGTGGGTGTTCTCCTCCCTGCCGCCCTGGACCACGGTGACATATTCCTGCCTGAAGCTGCTTTGAATCAAATCCGCGACCGCCTGGGAGGTTGCCGGGGAATAGGCGCTGGGCTTGATGATGGCGGTGTTGCCGGCCGCCAGCGCGTCCATCAAAGGCCCGATGGTCAAAAGGAAGGGGTAGTTCCAGGGGCTCATGATGAGCACCCGGCCAAAGGGCGTGGACTTGACATAGCTTCTTGAGGGGAACTGCGCCAGCGGGGTTTTGACGCGCTTATCCCGGGCGTAGGATTTTAGTTTCTTTAACATGTGGCTGATTTCAGACAGCACCAGGCCGATTTCGGACATATAGGCCTCTGTGGCGCTTTTGCCCAAATCCTGGTTGAGCGCCGAGGCAATGTTATCATTCTGCGCCTTGATAGCCTGGCGCAGGTTCTTGAGCCCATTGATTCTAAAATCCACATTCAGGGTAACTCCGGTGTCAAAGAAGGCCTTTTGCTGCTCCAACAGGGCAGTGACTTCCTCATACTTCATATCATTGGGCCGCCTTTTCATAGATTTTTTCAAGCTGGGCCGCGTCCCAGAGCACCGGGACCGGGTAGAGGGGGTTACCCTCCTTCTCCGCCGTTTTAGCCAAGTGCGGGATGTCCTCCACCTTGATGCCGGCCAGTTTATCCGGAATACCCAGCTTGCGATTCAAGTCTTCAATGGCCTTGATGAAGGCCTGCCCGGCGGCCGCGTCCGGGGTGTCCTTGCCGGCCAGCCCGGCTTCACGGGTCAATATCGCGAGCTTTGGATATATGGTTTCTCCATACATCTTCAGCACGATGGGCATTAAAACGGCGTTGGCCAGGCCATGGGGCGTGTTGTACCTGCCGCCCAGGGAATGGGCAACCGCGTGGATGTAGCCCACATAGCTGCGGGTGAAAGCGCGGCCGGCCAGATGGGCCGCCTGAAGCATGTTGCGCCTGGCTTCCTCCGTGTTTTCGGTGCAGGCGGTTTCCAGGTTGTGAAAGATGAGTTTGGTAGCCTTGATGGCGTCCGCTCGGGTTTCACGGGTGGTGGACCGGCCGATAAAAGCCTCCACCGCGTGGGTCAGGGCGTCCATGCCGGTGGTGGCGGCCAGGGATTTGGGCAGGGTGGCCGTAACATCCGGGTCCAAAACAGCATAGGACGGGATGAGCGGAAAATCATTGATGGGGTATTTGTGCCTGGTGTTTTCATCGGTGATGACCGCAGCCAGGGTGGTCTCACTGCCGGTGCCCGCCGTGGTCGGCACAGCAATTAACAGCGGAATCTTCCGGTTGACCTTGAGGATGCCTTCCATCTGTTTTAAGGATTTATTGGGCCGCGCCAGCTGCGCGCCGGCCGCCTTGGCGCAATCCATGGCGGAGCCGCCGCCAAAGGCGATGAAGGCATCGCATTCCTGAGCCTTAAACAGCGCAACAGCAGCACGCACATTGGCCGTAGTGGGGTTGGCAACCGTGTCCTCATACACGGCACAGGCAACGCCCTGCAAACGCAGCGCCTCCTCAAGCCCAAGGGTTAAGCCCAGGGAGCGCACCTGCTTGTCGGTGACCAGGAGCACGCTGTCAATCCCTGCCCTTACCAGGACATCGGGGATGTCCATGAGCGACCCCAACACCTTGGGATTGCGGTAAGGCAAAACCGGCAAAGCGACACGCAAAGCGATTTGGTAGACACGGCAATATAGTTTCTTCAACGGATTCATCATTCTGCCTCCTCACTCCACGCCAAAAAATGGGTTCCGGAAAGCCCTGTTAGGAGTATTATACACTTTTCGCCGCCTGAATGCCGCTCAGGCGGACTTTTTTGACGGCATTAATTCGTTGAGCAAAGAAAAAACGAGCATGATGGCGCCGCCCACCAACTGCAGCGGGGTGATGGCCTCGCCCAGGAAAAGGGTGGACAGAAGCACCGCCGCCAAGGGGTCCAGGTAGCTCAAAATACCCACCGTCTGGCCTTTGAGCCGGACAATGGACAGGAAATACAGGCAGTAGCAAAGCCCGGTATGGACAATGCCCAGAATCATCAGGGACATCCAGCCGCCCGCGCTGAGCGTAGACAGGTGAAAGCCGCCCCGCAGAGCGATAAAGGGCACCATGACCAGGATAACGCCCAAAAACTGGGTAAAGGTGCGCACGATGCCGTCCACCCGGGCAGCACCGCGGTTGATCGTAACCACACCAGCGTAAAGCACCGCCGAGGACAAACCCAGGAGGATGCCCTTTAAATCATTGTCGCTGCCGGTGGTAACGCCCAGCATCAAAACCAGGCCCAGGGTGGACAGGGCAAAGCAGACCACCTGAAACGCGCTTAAGCGCTCCTTTAAAAAGAGCACGCCAAAGAGAATCATCAGCGTGGGCGCCAGGTAATAGGCCAGGGTGGCCAGGGCGATAGAAGTATAATTGTAAGCCTCAAACAGCAAGAGCCAGTTAAAGGCCATGACAGCGCCGCTGATGAGAAATTTGGGGAGCTCTTTTCTATGCTCTTTCAGCAAGGGAAAGCGCTTGGTCACTGCCATGATGATGACTAAAACAACAAGCGCGATGGCGGCGCGGTAGAGCGCGATTTCCTGGGAGGGCAGGTTGATTTTGCGGACAAAGAGGCCCACCGTGCCAAAGACCAGCATGGAAATGACCAGCATCAGCCGGCTGAAACCGGGATTCCAGCCCGTAAACTGCCCGGGAACTTTGTTTTCCATGTTGTCACCTCCTGCCCTTTTTTACAGGATAAGGCAGTCCAGCTTCCGGTTCAAGCGTTTCCTGGTTTTTAGCTGTTCTGCTATACTCTAAAAAAAGGAGGATGTGCCAAATGACAAAACTCCGCATCGGTTCCATCGTATGGGGTGTGCGCGTATACAAAGGGCAGTTGATTTCTGGACTAAAGCCCTTGATTACAACATCAAATACCAGTAAGCAGACTGGGCCATCCTTCTGCCAAAAGATGGGGAGGGCATTCAGCTCTCACTGAATCTTGTCACCTCCCAAAAGCCCAGGCGGCACCACATGGATTTGTTTTGTGACAACCAGGAAAGCGAAGTGGAGCGGCTTATAAAACTGGGAGCTGAAAAAACGCCCTGGCGATACCCCGAGGACGCGGATTATGTTGTGCTCACAGACCCGGACGGCAACAGTTTTTGTGTGGTTCAAAAATAAAGGGCCAAAAAAACACGCAGCCCGGAGGGAGGGGCCGCGTGACGGGGAATGAGGAACGAAAATTACTTTTTCAGTTCCTCGAAAACTTCGTTGAGGTCGGGCAGCTGGCCCAGTTCATAGATTTTGACCCACTGAACCTTGCCTTCTTCGTCCACGATGATGTTGACACGGCCGGACGCGCCGAGCTCTTCCACAAAAATGCCAAGCTCCTTGGCCAGGCCGCCGTGGGGATAGAAGTCCGCCAGCAACTTGGTCTTGCGGATGGAGAGCACCTGCGCCCAGACCTTTTTGCTGGGGGCGGCGTCAACCGACAGGCCGACCGGCACGGTGTTGAACTTTTCAAACTTATCGTAGTTGGCTTCCAGCGCGCGCATCTGATCGGTGCAAACGCTGGTCCAGGCCAGGGGATGCCAGGAGAGAAGGACCTTTTTGCCCTTCAGGTCAGACAACTTGAACTGGCCATCCTGGTTATCGGCCAGGGTAAAATCGGGCATCTGAACGCCTTTTTTGAGTTCCATGAGACTACCTCCGTCATTTTCTTCGGGCTTATGCCCGCGATTGCTTACACCATATGTATACCCTCAAAGAAAGGGAATCAATCCCTTTTTGTTTGCGCTTGGCGAATGAAGTGATATACTGGGTTCAACAAGAAAAAGCAGGAGGGCGAGCATGCATCTGCCCCGTATTATTTTGTTGGCGACCGGCGGCACCATCGCCAGCCAGGAGACCGAATCCGGCCTCATGCCCTTAACCGACGGCAAAGGCATCCTGGACTTCATGCCCAGCCTCAAAAAGCAGGCGGACATCAAAGCCCGGGACGTGTTCATGCTGGACTCCAGCAACATCCAGCCGGAGGAATGGCAGCAGCTGGCCCAGGCGGTCATGGAAGCCGCCAGTGAGGCGGACGGCATCGTCATCACCCATGGCACGGATACCATGGCCTACACCGCCTCAGCGCTTAGCTTTATGCTGCCCAACCTCAATATCCCGGTGGTGTTTACCGGCTCACAGCTGCCCTTAACCCACCCGCACTCAGACGCGCCGGGCAACCTAAGGGAGGCCTTTGCCATGGCATTGTCCAGAAGGCCCGGTGTGTTCATCAGCTTCCACCACAAGGTGATTTACGGCACCCGCGCGGTCAAGATGCGCACGCTGGGCTTTGACGCCTTTGACTCCATCAATTTGGCGCCCGTTGGCCTGTTTGACGCGGACGGCCTGCACCTGCAGCCGGAGGAAGCGGTGTGCCAGCCCCTTGACATCAAGGACCCCCTGAAGCTGGATTCCCGGGTTTTCCTGCTCAAGATGATGCCGGGAACAGACCCGGAGATCTTGAACTACATCTTAAAAGCCGGGTACAGGGGCCTGGTGCTGGAGGCCTTTGGCCTGGGCGGTCTGCACTACATCAGGCGCAACCTGATTGACAGCCTGAAGCATATATCGCAGCAGGGCATCATCACCCTGGTCACCACCCAATGCCTGTATGAAAAAGCCGACTTCAACATCTATGAAGTCGGCCGGGGGTTCCAAACCCTGGGCATCTATGGCGCGCATGACATGACGACCGAAGCCGCGGTCACCAAACTGATGTGGGCGCTGGGCGACATTGAAAACCGCCGCGACCTCTTAACCCGATGTCTGGCGCACGAGATGAAAGAAAAGACTTAAGGAATCGGGACAAATTTCTGAAGGATGTATTTCCCCCATGCCAGGGTTTCCCTGGCATGGTTTTTTAACCAGTATTCCTGCTTGATGGGGCTGGCG
Organism: uncultured Christensenella sp.; assembly: GCA_964534515.1. Taxonomy (GTDB): domain Bacteria; phylum Bacillota; class Clostridia; order Christensenellales; family Aristaeellaceae; genus UBA6115. The sequence goes on along the minus strand of CAZHPW010000004.1, from coordinate 34,340 downwards.
GCGCCGGAGGGGTTGAGCCCCAGGTCCCTTGCGATTTGGATGGCGCGGGGCAAGTGGTAGTCGCTGGTAACAATCAACACATCCATGGTGCCCTGGGGCAGGAGTTTGGCCGCGTTGGTGATGTTCTCCCGGGTGTTCATGGAGGTTTCATCCATGTAAATCATGCTTTCCGGCACGCCCTTTGACACCAGCCAGGCTTTCATGACGGAGGCCTCAGTCGCGGGCTCATTGGCCCCCCTGGCCCCGGTGACCACCATGGGCTTGGGGCTTTGACGGTACATCTCAAGCGCCTTTTCAAGCCGCCATTCCAGCTGCACGCTGGGCTGGCCATCCGGGTTGACCTGGGCGCCCAGGACGATGATGGCCTCATAGGAGCTGGGCCTTGTCTGGGTGTATTCCTTCAAAAGAAGGTAGCCAAACAAAACAATGTAGGCGATGATGCCCATCGCCAACACCCAGGAAATCAACTTAAAAATGAAACCCAAGCAACCGCAACCGCCTCTGCCTGCCATGCTTCCCCCCGAAAATTAAATCAAGCCGTGGGAGGCGAAGGAATAGCTCGCTTCCCCGGAAGTAATGATGTGGTCCTTTAAGGCGATGGACAAGGGCGCCAGGATGCCGCGCAGTGCCTGGGTCAAATCGATGTCCGCCTTGGACGGGTTGACCTCGCCCGAGGGATGGTTGTGCGCCAGCACACAGGAAACCGCCCCCGTCCGCAATAGCTCCCCGGCTATTAAACGCGGGTAAACCGCGGTTTCCCCATCATCGCCGGAAGAAATTTTGTGGCTGTCCAGAAGGCGGTTCTTGCCGTCTAAGGACAGCACGTAGAAATGCTCCACCTTCTCCCCCAAAAACAAACCCAGGCAATGCTCACGAAGGGCAGCGGCATCCATGACCTTGCCATGGCTGTCCGTTATCTCCTGACGGTATTGGCGAAACAGGAGCAAGAGCAGCGACAGCAAAACGGCTGAGGACTGCCCGATGCCGGGCACGGCCATCAACTCCGGAGCGGAGGCCTCCAGAACGCCGGCAAAGCCGCCAAAGTGGCGGATGAGCTTGTGCGCTAAGGGTTTGACATCCACCCTGGGGATGGCATAGGTCAAGAGCAGCTCCAGCGCCTCATGCGGCGCGAAGCCTGACAAGCCCGCCTTTAAGAAGCGCTCGCGAAGGCGCTCCCTGTGCCCCAGATGGCTTGTTTCCCCGGTACCCTGTTGTTTGTCCATGGGCGAAGTATACCATAGCGTGGCAAAATCTATCAACGAAGGTGAAGCAAAGAAAATGCCCGTCAAGGCGGGCGGGCGTTGGTGAACAGCATTGAACTCAGGCGGACAAAATGTCCTCGCCCAGCCAGAAGCGCTTTAAGGGGTAGAAGAGCAGGAGGGCAATGACCACTGCGATGATGGTTTCGGGAATCATGTAGCCGCCGTTGTAGACCAGGGAGTAAACAGCGCCGTACAGACCCTGCTCATTGGGCCAGAGCGCGTCCCAAATGAGCCAGCCGGAGACAAAGTGGCACAGGAAGCGAAGCGCGCAGACCAGGACAATGCCGGCAGCCAGGCTGACAAGATGGCTTTTAAACTTGTTCTTGAAAATGGCGGCCAGGCCCATGACCGTGTAGGCCAGGATGTAGTCCAAAAAGGCGATGAAGAACATCTGAAAGACATTCTGGCCATAGGTGACGTTCTTAAAGCCGATGAACATCTGCAAAAGGGCGAAAACAAAGGCGCTGAACAGGCCCTGCTTGGTGCCCCAGCGCCAGGCGATGAGGACCAGGGGCAGGATGCTGCCCAGGGTGACGCTGCCGCCAAAGGCCCAGGGCGCTTTGAAGGTGGCAAACTCGTTTAGAACCAGGGCGATGCCGATGAGGATGGCGCTTTCCAGCATTTTGCGGGTGGAGAGGCTGCTTGAGCGGGTGGTGGACATACATATACCTCCATTTGATAAAAAATACCGCTTGGCATAACGCAAGCGGTAGAAATAAAAAAGCATTCCCTCCGCCGGCATTATCCGGATCAGGTTCAAGGGTCCCGGGCGAAGCCCGATCTCAGCCGGCAAAAGCCAGCACCCCTGTGCCTTTCAGGCACGGGTTCATCATAGACCCGGGTGGTTTAATTGTCAAGAGCGGACGCAAGTGTTAAACTATTTATAAAGTTCAAGCAATAAACCGGAGGATGCATGCGCCTTTTCAGCAAGAAATCACCCCTGCCCGACCTTGAGGGAAGAAGCCCTGAGGAATTGTTGATGCTGGTGGATTCCCTTGCGGATCCAAAGGATAAATACGCCGTTCTCATGAAGGCAGAGGAACTTCAGCCTGATAACCTGGAGGTTCAGCGCAGGCTGTTACTGCACGGGCGCTGGCATGAGCGTAACCCAAACAAAGTAGACTTTTCCACTATTAAATCCTTCCTGCTAAACGCCTTTGAGCACCCGGAAAAACACGAGCCTTCCGCGCAAAGGGCGATGGCGAGGGAGCTGTTTGATGACCCCCGGCTGCAAAGATGCCTGGAATTAAGCCAAGACAAGCCGGCCTTTCTGAAAGCCTATCTGGAAGACCTGTCCCGGGACTACATGCACATTTTTGTGGTCGGCGACAACAGCCATGTGCCGCGGGTGTTTGGTTTGTCATTTAAGGGCGGTTTGCAGAAGTACCTGGCGTTGCCGGCCAGGGACATCATCAGCAACATCTTTCAAAGCCCCTATTTAAACCGGGAGGAAGCCCGGGTGCTGGCCCAGGCATTTTACCGGGCTTTTTATGAGTACGCGCACGGCCAGGTGAGCGAGTTGGATTCGCGCCTGGGCCTTGAATTGCGCGCGCTGTTAAAGTAAGGAAAGAGAATGAAGATATTAAACCGGGTGCTGTCCTTTGTCCTCGCGATTTTGTTTATCGCGGCCTTTTATGTATTCGCGGTGCTTTTGGACACGGCGGATGAGAAGGGCGAGGAGCAGTTTGTGGTGGAGATGGCGGTCACGCCGATTGGGGACATCACGCCCATCCAGTCAGCGGACGCCCAGGTCATCACCAACGCCTTTGGCGCGCCCCTGCCCGTCCCTGAGGGCTTTATCTCCGGAATGGTACACAACACCACCTACCACACCTACAAGGCCATGCAGGTGAGCCTGCAGGGGCAAAACGCGGTGGTCACAGGCATCAGGCCAGCCTCCGCCGCGCCCAAAATCTTGGACCCCAGCCTGGTGTTCTTAGCCGGGGACAGGACGCTGCTGGGCTATCCCCTGGCTGTTGCGGAAACGGACGGGGGGCGGGTCTATTCCCTCATCACCGAGGACGCCGCGTTTTTGATTGAGCCAAATGACAAGGAATTACCGGGCGGGTTTGCGCTGATGCAAATCGCGCCCTGAGCGAACAGAAGGAGCCTTCATGTACAAGAATCACGAGAACAAGGGACTGCTGCGCCGGTTCATCCCCTATTACAAGCCCTACCTGGGCACGCTGACGCTGGACTTGATTTTTTCAGCGCTCACAACCGGCTGCGCGCTGGTCTTCCCCCAGTTGGTGCGCCGGATTACCGACCTGGCGGTGAGCGGGGTTTCTAACATCACGCTGGACCTGGTCATGAAGTTTGGCGTGTTTTATTTCGGCCTGCTGCTTTTGGAAGCGGGCAGCCGCTATTACATGCAGTCCCAGGGGCACATCATGGGCGCGCACATTGAGCGCGACATGCGCAGCAACCTGTTCTCCCACCTGGCCCAACTGTCCTTCTCCTATTATTCCGACACCAAAATCGGCCAGATTATGGCGCGCATCACCAGCGACCTGTTTGACGTGACCGAGTTTGCCCACCATTGCCCGGAGGAGTTTCTCATTGCTGCCATCAACCTGGTGGTTACCTTCATCATGCTGGCCGCGATGAACCTGACCTTGACCCTGATCATCTTCCTCTGTCTGCCCCTGATGCTCATCTCTATCTTCCTGTTTAACCGCAAGATGCGGGAGACCTTTGCCGCCAGCCGCCACCAGCTGGGCGAAATTAACGCGCAGACGGAAGACAGCCTGCTGGGCATGCGCGTGGTGCAGTCCTTTGCCAATGAGGAAATGGAACAGAGCAAATTTGAGGTGGGCAACCAGACCTTCCTGGTCTTAAAGCGCAAGCAGTACCGGGTGATGGCCGCCTTCCATTCCACAACCAGGCTGCTCAACGGCAGCATGAACCTGCTGGTCTTGATTTTAGGCGCGATTTTCCTATCCAGAGGCGAACTGACAACCGGTGAGTTCGCTTCCTACCTGCTCTACATCAACCTGCTTTTGGCTACGGTAACCCGCCTGGTCGACTTTATGGAGCAGTTCCAGCGCGGCATGACCGGCATTGGCCGCTACTTTGAAATCCTGGACGCGCCGCTTGAAATCAAGGACAGCAAGGAAGCCAAGCCATTAAAGGACGTGAAGGGCGACATCACGCTGGACAAGGTCTCCTTCCAGTACGATGTGGACGGCGGCAAGGTCTTGAGCAACATCACCATGCACGTGCCCAGCGGGCAAAACGTGGCCATTGTGGGGCCCTCCGGCTCCGGCAAGACCACGCTGTGCAACTTAATCCCCCGCTTTTATGACGTGACCCAGGGCCGGGTGTTGATTGACGGGCAGGACGTGAAAGATTTGACCCTAAAGTCCCTGCGCGGCAACATCGGTATGGTGCAGCAGGACGTCTACCTCTTTTCCGGCACCGTGTATGAAAACATCGCCTACGGCAAGCCCGGCGCCAAGGAAGAGGAAGTGAAGGCAGCGGCCAAACTGGCAGGGGCGCACGACTTCATCATGGCGCTGCCAAACGGGTACAACACCTTTGTGGGTGAGCGGGGCGTGAAGCTGTCCGGCGGGCAGAAGCAGCGCCTGTCCATCACCCGGGTGTTCCTAAAAGACCCGCCCATCCTGCTGTTGGATGAGGCGACCAGTTCTTTGGATAATGAGTCGGAACTGCTGGTGCAGACTTCTCTTGAAGAGCTGGCCAAAGGCCGCACCACCCTCACCATCGCGCACAGGCTGACCACCATTAAAAACGCCGACGTCATCTGGGTGCTGACGGACAAGGGGCTGGAGGAATCCGGCAGCCATGAGGAGCTGTTAAGGAAAAAGGGCCTGTATTGGCATCTGTATCAAATGTACGCGGACAAGGAGAGCCGCGAGCCTGTCGGGGTAGAATCTTAGGAGAGAATCAAAGGCGCGTTAATAGACCCCGGACGCGCAACTGAGCCGAGCGACAGCTTGCCGCTTGGAAAAAGGAGAAGACATGGAGATACTGTTTTTAGGCGCGGCGCGCGAGGTAACCGGGAGCAAATTTCTTGTAACCATCCAGGGAAAGCACGTGCTGATTGACTGCGGCATGGAGCAGGGGCGGGACACCTACGAAAACCAAGAACTGCCCGTCAACCCTGCGGAAGTGGACGCCGTGGTCTTAACCCACGCGCACATTGACCACTCCGGCATGATACCGGCCCTGGTAAAGCACGGCTTTAAGGGTGCCATCCACGCCACGCCTGCCACGCACATGCTGTGTGACATCATGCTGCGCGACTCCGCCCACATCCAGGAATCCGAAGCCGAGTGGCAAAACCGCAAGGCGGACCGCTCCGGCCAGCCCCGGGTGGAGCCGATTTATGACCAATTGGACGCGGAAAACGCGCTGAAGCTGTTTAACCCCCTGCCCTACAAAGAAAAGCGCGAAATCCTGCCCGGATGCGTCTTGTCTTTTACGGACGCCGGTCACCTGCTGGGTTCCGCCAGCGCCAAGTTTGAATTGACAGAGGACGGCGTTACCAAGACCGCCGTGTTCTCCGGCGACATCGGCAACATCAACCAGCCCATCCTCAAGGACCCGCAGTACCTGGACCAGGCCGATTTTGTGGTCATGGAATCCACTTACGGCGATAGGATCCATGGCGAGCGGCCGGACTACATCGCTGACCTGACCGATACCCTGCAAACCACCTTTGACCGGGGCGGCAATGTGGTCATCCCCTCCTTTGCCGTAGGCCGCTCCCAGGAAATCCTCTATTTCCTGCGCGAAATCAAGGAGCGCGGCCTGGTGCACGGGCATGACGGCTTCCCGGTGTACATGGACAGCCCGCTCGCCATCAAGGCAACCCGGATTTTCATGGACGCCGACCCCTATTTCTTTGACCAGGAGATGCAGGACTTATTGCAGCAGGGCCGCAACCCCATCAGCTTCCCTGACCTGACGCTCTGCGTGACGGCCGAGGAAAGCAAGCAGATAAACTTTGAGAAACGCCCCTGCGTCATCATCTCCGCCTCCGGCATGGCCGAGGCCGGCCGCATCCGCCACCACTTGAAGCACAACCTCTGGCGCAGGGAAGCCACCATCCTGTTTGTGGGCTACCAGAGCGTGGGCACCCTAGGCAGACAATTATATGACGGGGCAAAAACCGTGCGGCTGTTTAACGAGACGGTAACCGTCAACGCGCAAATCAGGGCGCTGCACGCCATCTCCGGTCACGCGGACCGCGACGGCCTGGTGAACTGGCTGACCCACATCTCCCCCAAGCCGGAGCGTGTGTTTATCACCCACGGCGAGGAAGAGGTGGCGTTAAACTTTGAAGGCCTCATCAAGGGCATGGGTTACACCACCTTTGTGCCCTATTCCGGGGACAGCTGGAACCTGATTGGTGACGTCCAGGCCGAGGCGGGCGACCGCGCCCTGGTACAAAAGAAGAAGGCTAAACAGCAAAAGACACAAAAGAGAACCAATGCCCTCATGCAGGCGCTGGACCGCCTGGTCAACCTGGTCAACCACAGCCAGGGCCTGTCCAACAAGCTGAAGGACAAATTCGCCAAGCAAATCAACGACCTGGTCAAGCGCTGGGACAATTGATAAACCGCCAACACAACAAATCCCCGGCACCTTTGTGCCGGGGATTTGTTTTATACTATAAATGCTAAATATCTATTTCCAAAGTAACCGGGCAGTGGTCCGAGCCATAGACCTGGTCCTCAATGCCGGCAGCCTTGATTTTGTCAGCGATGCGGTTGGAGACAACAAAGTAGTCAATCCGCCAGCCGGCATTGGAGGCACGGGCGTTGCTGCGGTAGCTCCACCAGGTGTAGGCCTCCTTCTTGTCCGGGTAGAGGTAGCGGAAGGAATCGGTGAAGCCGGCCTCAAACAGGGTGTTCAGCTTGGCGCGCTCCTGGTCGGAGAAGCCCGGCTGGCCGCGGTTTTGGCGGGGGTATTTTAAGTCAATCTCGTTGTGGGCGACGTTGAGGTCGCCGCAGTAGATGACCGGCTTTGTCTGGTCTAGCTTGACCAGGTGGGCGCGCATGGCGTCCTCAAACTCCTCCCGGTAGCCGATGCGCACCAGGGAGGGCTGGGCGTTTGGCACATAGGCGTTAACCAGATAAAAATCAGGGTACTCCAGGGTAATCACCCGGCCCTCGTCATGGTGCTCCCCATCCAGGCCAAAGGTCACGGAAAGCGGCTCTTTCTTTGTGAAGACCGCCGTGCCCGAATAGCCCTTCTTGACAGCGGAATGCCAAAAATCGATATAGCCCGGCGGGTCATACTCCGCCTGGCCCGGCTGCATCTTGGTTTCCTGCAGGCAGAAAAAATCCGCGTCCTGGGCGATGAAAGCCTCATCAAACCCTTTTTGCAGCACCGCGCGGAAACCGTTTACATTCCAGGAGACAAACTTCATGACCTTACCCCATTCCTTGCTTTTCGTTGAATATACCCGATTTGGTGGTATACTTTTGATAAGAAGGACCAAAACGGCATAAAGGAGACAAAAAAGATGTATTTGGCGAAGGAAGAGCGCTACGAGAGCATGAAATACAAGCGCGTGGGCAGGTCCGGGCTGAAACTGCCCTACGTATCCCTGGGGCTGTGGCACAATTTTGGCAGCCAGTTCCCTCACAACAACAGCCGGGAGATGCTCCTGGGCGCGTTTGACCTGGGTATTACGCATTTTGACCTGGCCAACAACTACGGCCCGGTGCCGGGCAGCGCCGAAATCACCTTTGGCCGGGTGCTCAAGGAAGACCTGGCAGCCTACCGGGATGAGATGATTATCTCCACCAAATCAGGCTATTACATGTGGAAGGGTCCATACGGCGAATGGGGCAGCCGCAAGCAGATGATTGCCAGCCTGGACCAGAGCCTCAAGCGCATGGGGATAGAGTATGTGGACATCTTCTACCACCACAGGCCGGATGAGGAGACGCCCTTGGAAGAGAGCATGTCCGCCCTTGTGCAGGCAGTGCGCTCCGGCAAGGCGCTGTACGTGGGCTTATCCAACTATGGCCCGGAGCGGGCTGAGCAGGCCATCAAAATCCTCAAGGATGAGGGCATCCACTGCCTGATTCACCAGCCACGTTACAACATCTTTGACCGGAAGCCGGAGCAGGGCCTGTATGAGGTCCTGCGAAAAGAAGGCGTCGGCGCCATCCCCTTCTCCCCCCTGGCCCAGGGCCTTTTGACCGGGCGCTACTTAAACGGCATCCCGGAGGACTCAAGGGCCGCGGGCAAGAGCGTCTTCCTAAAGACCGATGACATCACTCAGGATACCCTCAACAAGGTCAAGGCGCTCAACGACATCGCGCTTGCCCGCGGGCAGACCCTGGCGCAGATGGCCATTTCCTGGCTGCACAGGGACGAGGTGACCGCGTCCGTCATCATCGGCGCGTCCAAACTGGCCCAGATTGTGGACTGCGCCAAGGCCCAGGATGGCCCCGCTTTCAGCGAGGATGAGCTGCGCAGGATTGACGAAATTGCCCAGAAATAAGGGACAGGAGAATGGATATGGCTGAAATTATCAAGGTTTACAGCGAGCAGGCGCCCAAAAGCCGCTTTGTCGGTATCCGCTACACTGAGAAGGACCGGGCGGGCGGTTCCTTTGCCCACATCTGGGGCAGCTGGTTTGAGCACAAGCGCTTTGAGGTTTTGGAAGGCCTGGCCGATGGAGCCTGGGTCAAACGATACCCCGAGGCGATGAGCTATGTGGGCTTGATGCGCATGAAAGAGGAGCAGGAGTTTGAGTACTGGGTTGGCATGTTCCTGCCGCCTGACACCAGGGTACCGGCGGGCTATGACCACCTGGACCTGCCCCCTATGAACCTGGGTGTTTGCTGGGTGAAGGGGCAAGAGCCCGACATCTACCACCAGGATGAGGCGGTCTTTGCCCGGCTGAAGGAAGCGGGCTATGAGACGCTCCCGGATGAAGAAGGTTCCACCCTCCTAATGGAGCGCTACCAGTGCCCGCGCTTTACACAAAAGGACGAGGACGGCCTGGTGACCCTGGATGTGGTCGCCAAAATCGCCTACGCGCAGGGAGAAGAACCATCCGAAAACGCGGAATCGGTGAGCGTGGACGGCAAGTTCTACTGCGCCAACTGCCGCAAGGCCAACGACACGGAAAAATGTGACGAATGCGGGGACAAAGGCGCGCCGCTGCAAATGGACGACCCCATCTACATCGGCGAATTGCCCGGCCGGCTCAGAAACGCCTTTCAAATCGCCTTTTCTGCGACCGAAATCCCCTTTAACGCGCTGGCCAACCTGGGCAGCGGCTTTACCTTGTCCGCCGGTGACCTGTTTGAGTCCTACCGCATCTATGTGCCTTATGAGCGCGCTCAGGAGGCCAGGGTGGCCTTTAACAAGGTGTTTGAAATCAACGAGTAGTTTGAAACTGCATTAATGAAGCGCCCCGGACTTTTGTCCGGGGCGCTTCACTTGGCTATTATTTACTCAAACAGCTTCAGCAGGTAGCCGTAGCCCTGCTCTTCCATCTGCGCCTTGGGGACAAAGCGCAGGGACGCGCCGTTGATGCAGTAGCGGGTGCCGTTGGGGGACTCCGGGTCATTCTCAAAGACGTGGCCCAGGTGGCTGTCCCCGGAACGGCTGCGCACCTCGGTGCGCCGGCGGCCAAAGGATAGGTCTTCCTTTTCCACAATGACGTCCTCGCTGATGGACTCGGAGAAGGACGGCCAGCCGCAGGAGCTGTGGTACTTGTCCAGGGAAGAGAAGAGCGGCTCGCCGGTCACGATGTCCACATAGATGCCCGGTTCATTGAGCTCGTAATACTCATGGGTGAAGGGGCGCTCAGTGCCCGCTTCCTGGGTGACATAGAACTGGAGATCACTCAGTTTTTCCTTGATTTCCTCCAGGCTGGGTTTTTCATACATGGGAATGTCCTCACTTTGTGTTGCTTGCTCCTGCGCAAATATGCCCGCAGGGAAAATCAATAACGCCAACAGCGCCAGGATGAAGCCCGAATAGATGAGCCGTCTCACAGGGAGGAGAAGGTGTCCATCTGGGACAGGTCGCCCGCGTCAAAACCGCGGCGGAACCATTCCTGCCGCTGGGCGCTGGTGCCGTGGTTGAAGGTGTCCGGATCCACATAACCCTGATAACGGCTCTGGATGGCGTCATCGCCAACGCCTGCCGCCGCGCTCATGGCCTCGGTCAGGTCACCGCGCTCCAGGTAGCCGCGCTCCTGCATATAACGGGCGACCACACCGGCCAGGTAATCCGCCTGCAGTTCAAAGGCGACGCTGTAGCGGTTAAACTCGGTCTGGCTCATGGTGCCGCGGGCGACGCGCTGGCGCAATTCATTGAGCTGCTGGGTGACGCCCAGTAAGGTCTGGACATGGTGGCCGGCCTCATGCGCGATAACATAGACCATGGCAAAATCGCCTTCCTTGGCGCCGTACTTCTGTGTCAGGGTGTTGTAGAAACTCAAATCCAGGTAAATGGTCTGGTCCCCCGGACAATAAAAGGGGCCGACGCCGGAATCCGCCGCGCCGCAGGCTGTGTTGACCTGGCCGGTGTAGATGGTCATCTCAGGCTCACGGTACTGGACATTGTAATCCCGGGGCAGGATGGTGTTCCAGGTGTCCTCAATATCCGCCAGGGCGACGGACAGGAAGCCCATGAGCTCCTTTTCCAGCTCGCTCTCGGTATAGGTGCTCTGCTGCACCTGGGTGTTTTGATTGCCGGTTGTGACCACGTCACCCAGGATGCTGCCCAGGTTGCCGCCGCCGCCCAAGAGGGTGACCAAAAGATAAATGACCACGCCAACCAGGCCGACACCGCCGCCAAGGGCCATTTTGCCGCCCCCGCCGCTGAAACCGCGGCCGCGCTGGTCATTGACATTGCTGCTTTTACGTCTGCCTTCCCACTTCATGAAATCCGTCCTTTCAAGGGGGGTTCCCCTTTATCTGTCTGCAAATAAGAATATACCCGTGGGTTTAATCGTTTTTCATGTGTTTGAGCAAATCCGCGACCGAATCAAGCGCGAAAGCGGGCTTGATGTCACTTTGCTCCCATGTAGCCCTGGTGGTTTCACCGGAGAACACCAGCGCGGTGTCAACCCCTGCCGCGATGCCGCAGGCGATGTCGGTATAAATTCGGTCGCCGATGAGCAGGGTTTCCTCCGCCCTGCACCCGGCATGCGCCATGGCCAAAAGGGCAATCTCGGGCTTGGGTTTGCCCAAAAAGAGGGGCAATCTCCCCGTGGCGTGCTCCAGCGCCTGGGCGATGGAGCCGCAGTCGGGCACATAGCCGTACTCCGTCGGACAGACCCAGTCCGGGTTGGTGGCCAGATAAGTCACACCCCGGTTGATGAGCTTGGTGGCGTCAATGAGCTTCTGGTAGGTGAGCTCGGTATCATAGCCCATGAGCAGACAGTCCACATCCTCAGCGTACGTGTCTGTGACCGGGAAGCCTTCCTTCTTCAAATGGTCCTTGAAGGAGCGCGTTCCAAAGGCATAGAGCAGTTTGGGCTTGACCTGCTCCTTTAAGTACACGCAGGCGGCGTCGGTGGAGGTGAAAAAGTCTGAAGGCTGGGCCTTTATGCCTAGATGGTTGAGCTTTTCCACGTAAGTATCGGTGCCCTTGGAGGAATTGTTGGTTAAAAACAGGTAGCGCGCGCCGGCATCCCGGATGACCTGAAGAAAATCCAGCGTGGGCTCAAACAGACGGTCTCCCAGGTAGAGGGTGCCGTCCATGTCCAGGAGGTAGAGTTTTTTGCGGCTCAGGGTTTCTCTTAAGGTTTTTGACAAGATGCACCTCTATACTGCATACCCTAAAAGGGAGTGCTTGATTTCATCATTTGACTTAATCATAACCAAGTCCGTGGAAATAGCAAGCACCCAAATACCGGCAGCAAAAAGCCGGGGCGGTTGCCCCGGCTCAACATAGTTGAAGAATTATTTCTTGGTCAGGTACTTGCGCATGTCGATCGCGCAGGCGATGAGAATGACAGCACCCTTGATGAGGTAGGTGGTGTTGCCGGAGATGCCCAGGAAGGTCATGCCGTTGATGATGAGCTGCATGAGTAGCACGCCCAGGATGACCCCGCTGATTTTACCAATACCGCCGACGAAGGAGACGCCGCCGATGACACAGGCCGCGATGGCGTCTAATTCGTAGTTGAGGCCCAGGGTGCCGGTGGACGCGCCGATACGGGCGGCCTCCACAAAGCCGGTGTAGCCGTAGGCCGCGCCCGCCAGCATAAAGACACCGATGATGGTCATGGTGACGTTGACGCCGGAGACCTTAGCCGCTTCCTCATTGGAGCCCACGGCGAACATGTTTTTGCCGAAGGTGGTCTTGTTCCAGATGACCCACATGACGCAGGTGAAGATAACCGCCATGAGCACGTACATCATGATGCTGGTATTGCCAACCTTAAAGAGGGTGGAGGTGATAAAGTCGGTGGTGTAACTGTTGTCCAGGCTGGAAATCTGCTTGGCGCCGGACAGGGTCAGGTACAGGCCATAAGTCATCAGCTGGGTGGACAGGGTGACGATGAAGGGGTGAAGCTTGAATCGCGCAACGGAGAAGCCGTTGACAAAGCCGATGAGCGCGCCAAGCGCGATGACCATGAGCATGACCACGGGCACGGACCAGGGGCCAAAGGAGAGGAACTTGTTGATGACACCGGCGCGCTCCAGGAAAATGGCGGAGACAAAGCCGGTTAAGCCGACAATGCGGCCGGCGGACAAGTCCGTACCGGTTAGGATGATGGCACCGCCGATTCCCAGCGCCATGGGCAGGCGCGTAGCGGTCAGCGTTAAGATGTTGATGATGGAGGCAGGCTGCAGGAAGGCCGGTTTTTGGGTCTGGATGTAGATGACCAGCAGCGCGATGATGATAATCATGGCGCGGTCCAGCAGCCAGTTACCGGTGACGGACCATTTTTCCTTGGCCGGCAGCGCCTTGTAGGCGTTCCAGCTGTTCTTCAGGCGATTGATGGGGTTCCTGGTGGCTTGTTCTGACATGTTCTCTCTCTCCCTTAAACAAACTTGGCGGCCAGGGTCATGATTTCTTCCTGGCTGGTATTGTCCGCGTCCACTTCCCCTGCCAGGCGGCCGCCTGACATGACCAGAATGCGGTGGCATACGCCCAGCAATTCCGGCATTTCCGAGGACACCATGATGACGGATTTGCCTTGTGAAGCCATCTGTTGAATCAACTGATAAATCTCGTATTTCGCGCCGACGTCAATGCCGCGGGTGGGCTCATCCAGAAGGAAGATGTCCGGGTTGGTGTGCATCCAGCGGCCAAAGATGACCTTTTGCTGGTTGCCGCCGGACAGGGCGCGGATTTTGGTGTTTTGGGACGGGGTCTTGATGCGCAGCGCCTTGATCGATTCCTCCGTCTTGGACGCCATTTTGCGCTTGCTCAGGAAGGGACCGACCTTGTCGTCCTTGAGGCTGGAGATGACCGTATTCTCACGGATGTTTAAGATGTTGAAGATGCCGGTCGCGCGGCGCTCCTCCGTGACCATGGCAAAGCCATGCTCAATGGAGGTCTTGGGGTGCTTGGCGGGCAGAAGCTTGCCGGATTTATAGATTTTGCCAGCTTTGCGCGTGGCGGAGGCAAAGAGGTTCTCCAGCAGCTCCGTGCGTCCGGAACCGTCCAGGCCCGCGACGCCCAGGATCTCACCCTTTTTCAGCTCAAAGGAAACATCCTTCAGGTCAGAATATTGGGCGGATAGGCCATCGACCTTCAAAACCACCTCTTCCTGCACGCTGTCGCCCTTGGGCGGGTAGCGGTTGGTCAGCTCACGGCCAACCATGAGGCGGATAATTTCACCCATGGTGAGTTCGTTTGCGGGCTTTGTCGCCACCCACTGGCCGTCGCGCAGGATGGTCACCTCATCTGAGATGCGCAGGATTTCTTCCATCTTGTGGGAGATATAAATAATGGCCGTGCCCTGTTCGCGCAGCATATTGATGATGCGGAAGAGGTGCTCAACCTCAGTTTCTGTCAAAGAGGAAGTGGGCTCATCAAACACCAGCACCTTGGCGTTAAAGGAAACCGCCTTGGCGATTTCAACCATCTGCCTTTGGGAGACAGGCATGGTTTCCATGATGGTGCGCGGGTTGACCTTGATGCCCAGATAATCAAAAATCTTGTTGGTTTCCTGAACCATCTGCTTGTCACTGACCAGCGGAAGGCCCTTCATTTTGGGATAACGGCCCAGCCAGATGTTGTCCATGACACTGCGCTTGAGCGCCTGGTTGAGCTCCTGGTGCACCATGGCAACGCCCTGGTCCAGGGCTTCACGGGAAGACTTGAAATTGATTTCCTTGCCGTCTAAAAAAATCTTGCCTTCGTCCTTGTTGTAAATGCCAAAGAGGCATTTCATCAGCGTTGATTTGCCGGCGCCGTTTTCTCCCATGAGCGCGTGGACCGTGCCGGCCTTCACCGAAAGGTTTACTTTGTCCAGCGCCTTGACACCGGGGAAGGACTTGCTGACATTCTCCATGCGGAGCATCACAGGCGAACGATGTTCCATGTATATGGCCACCTCCTGGCGTTGTGCAGACCAATCATGTTGTTTTACTTGATTGACTTACAAAAAAAGATAATCCTCTTTGAGAAGATTGAAAAAGATACATATGAATGAGAGAAGGCACGGAGGGGGCTACCCCTCCGTGCCGGGTGTCAGACCTTATTTGCCGGTGTAAACAGCGTAGGGGATGGTGACTTTCCAGTCATCGGTCTGGACATAGACTTCGTTGAGGCCTTCAAAAGCGGGCTTGCCTTCGGCCAGGTTCTTCACGATGGTGGCAACGGCGTCGGCCATGCCAACGGCATCCTGCTTGATGGTACCGGTCATCTGACCCTTGTCGATGAGCTCAACAGCGGTCGCGGTGGCGTCAACGCCGAAGACGGGCAGCACTTTCGCGCCTTCTTCGCCGGTGTTCCAGCCGATGTTGATGAGAGCATTGACAGCGCCCAGCGCCATGTCATCGTTGTTGGCGATAACCAGCTCAACCATGTTGTTGTTGGCTTCGTTGTACTGGGAGAGGATGGTGGTCATGTATTCGTTGGAAGCGGTGTTGCTCCAGGTGCCGTTCTGGTCGACCAGGTACTTGGCGGCGTTGCCTTCGTCATAGAACTTGAGCTCGGGCTTGCCGGCGCCGGTCAGGACTTTGTTGGCATCTTCCACGCCGTACTGGGTACGGGCAATGGCTTCCAGGTTGGACTCGTCACCCTTGAACATAACATAGGTGATGACGCCGTCTTTGTTGAGGTCCAGAGCGTCGTAGTTGGCCAGGACATAGTCACCGATCATTTTGCCCTGCATGATGCCGGCTTCTTCGTAGTTGGTGCCGACAAAGGCAGCCTTGCCGTTCGCCTTGATGATTTCGGCGGCGATGGCGTCGTCCTGGGCGATGGCGCGGTTGAAGAAGACCACGGGGATGCCGGCGTTCTTCGCGGCGTCAGAGATGTTGCGGGCAATGCCGTCAGCGCCGGACTGGGCCAGGTTGACAACCAGGACCTTGGTGCCGCTGGTGACCGCGGTGTTGATCTGGTCGGACTGAACGGTCTGATCGCCGTTGGCGTCGTTGTTGTTGAAGGCCAGGCCCTTTTCGGTCAGGGCAGCGTCCAGGGCTTCGCGCACGCTGGAGAGATAGACATCACCAAAGGTGTACCAGAAAACCTGGACTTCACCTTCCGCGGAGACGAAGGACACCATGGACAGCGCCAGCAACATCGCCAGGGCGAGGGAAACAAGTTTTTTCATCGGGGTTCCTCCTAATATAATTGTCAAGCTTTTCGCTTATGGGTATTGTACCACAAATAAACAAGTTTTACACAGCCATATGTAAAAAATACGAGGTTAAAGTCCTTTTCCCCCATTTTTTATCCTTTTTGGTAGGACAAATACGGCAGGTCGCTCCTGAAAACGGCATTTCCAAGCGATGACAGCCTTCAGATATGCCATTTTCGCGCCTTACGGCATCAGGGATTGGCCGATGCCTCAGATGCTGATAACCTCATAGCCGTCCTGAACATACTGAAGGACGCCTGCGTGGCCGCTCATGTCAGACAAAAGGGGCAGGCCGCTTTTCTCCACGCCTTCAAAGACCTCCATCATCTTAGAGCATGCCAGGCAGACGCCG
The DNA here is from genome assembly GCA_964534515.1 of uncultured Christensenella sp. Lineage (GTDB taxonomy): Bacteria > Bacillota > Clostridia > Christensenellales > Aristaeellaceae > UBA6115. The sequence goes on along the minus strand of CAZHPW010000004.1, from coordinate 17,959 downwards.
GCGATAAGCCCCGCGTCCTTGACCTTGCGGTAGACAGGGTTGTTCTCTTCCTCCAAAACCGGAACCAGTTTGACAGACGCGCCTTCAAAAATCAGTTTGACCGTGACTCCGGCCTCGTGCAGTTGGGCGGCGTTTAACAAAACGTGCTGAAAGCAGCGCTTTTCCCCCGTCATGCCATAGAGCAATACCTTTTTCATTAATCGTTCTTCCTTTCTTATTGTCATCAATTATCAAAACGGCCTGCAAGCTAAGCCAGCCTGCGGCCGTCATCATCACGGAAGGCTCCAAAGAGGATACGCACCAAATCCACCAGCCAGCCGACGCCAAACAGGCCGAAGGTGAACAGGTACACCACCCCCTGAACAGTCTTGCCCACATAGAACTTGTGGATGCCAAACATGCCCAGACACAGGCATAGAACGAAGGCGACCCATCTGCTTTTCCTGGATGTCAGGCGGTAATTGCCGGTCATCAGCGGGGCGTACACTTGGGCGGCACGGCGCTCGGGTTGCTTGTCCTCCGGTTTGGGGGCGGCAACCTTTGGCAGATAGGAACCGCAGTACAGGCATTTTTCCATGCCTTCATGTACGCCGGCGCCGCAGTTTCTGCACTTCATCAGCACTTCCCCCTTTCATCTATATAACGGCACAAACAGGCCACTGAATCTTACAAAGGATACCATAAGGCATGGTAAAAGTACAAACTGACAGAGAATACGCAAACATAAAAGAGCGCGGCCTGCGCCGCGCTGATAATGGTTGGTCAGTCTTACTTTCCCAGGTATTCGCTCATCATATAGCCATGGTAGCCTTCGTATTCCACCTCGGCCCAATCATCCTCAACCGCCAGCACCACCAGGGAATTGCCGGACTTAACCGAGGTGTAGACCGCGGCGTTCCGGTTGGGCTCAGCGCGCAAGCGGACATTGGCCTCACGGTTTTTGTCAATGCTGATGACCAGCGTATATTCGCCGGCCTCCTCATTAACAGCGACTTCCTTTAGATGCTGGGTGAGCATGTAGCCTTCCTTATCCAACACCTTAACCAGGGAGAAGGTCTCGCCCTTGGCCAGAAGCAGTACGATCTGTCCGCTGCGGGCGGTTAAAATCGCCTCGGATTTGGTGGTCATTTCTTCCCTTAAAGTCAGTTTGCCATTGGGCGCGACCACCAGGGCCAAGGAGGGCTGGGTGGTGCCAAAGCCAAAGTTCAGCGCGTTTGAAAGGACGTAGCCGGTGACGGCGCCGGACTGTACCTTGGACCAGGTTTGACCCAAAATCACCAGGTTCACGACAGTGGCAGGCTCCAGTTTGGCCAGTTCCGTTCCGCTCAGGGAAGGGACATCGTAAACAGCCAAGCCTTCGGCGTTCACGACAACGGCTTCCGCCCTGACGTCCGTACCGGGCTTGGGCATGTCCTTGTTGGGTGTGACGGGCAGGGTGGCGCGGGGAGCGGGTGTCGCTTCTTCAGCGGCCTCAGTTTCTTCAGCAGCCTCAGCTTCAGGGGCGGGGCTGGGCTCAAGCGGGGTGACAATGGCGGTGTCTTCGGTCTGGGGTTCTTCGCTCGCGGCGTCCTCGGCGAGAACGGGCAGGGAAGCGGTCACAAGGAGGAGGAGCGACAGGAGCAAAGCGGTGTATTTTCTTCTCATAAAGAGCTCTCCTTCTCAAATGTTTCATAATTTTGAAATATTTGTGTAATGATTATAGACTTGCCGGAACCCTGTGTCAATGAGGCTGGTTTTGATAGAGGGAATGGAAACCCCCTCTGACTATCAAACGCGCGCAAGCGTTGTTTTCATGCGCGTTGGGATGATGTTTCAAAGCGTTTTAACCAAGCATATTGCCGTGTAAAAAAGGCTGATTCGGGGTATACTTCATATGGAAGCCGCGCGGTAAGCAAAGCGCGGCCTTCGCATGACAAATGACATCAAGAACAACGGAGGAACCCCATGACACGCACCAGCAGACATGACCTGATTCAGCAAATCAAGACCCGGTTCGCCAACAGGGCTTTGGTGGAAAAGCAAGTGCCCAAGGAAGACTATGAGGCGATGGTGGAGGCCGCCAGCTTTGCCCCTTCCTGCTTTAACGAGCAGCCCTGGCGTTTTTACATCGCCCAGGGTGAGCGCAAAGACAAGCTGCTCAAAACCCTGACCCCCTTGAACCAGGAATGGGCTGCCCGCGCCGACGCGCTGGTGCTGACCGTGGCCAAGAAGACCTTCACCCTCAATGACAAACCCAACCCCTGGCATTTGTCCGATGCCGGCTGCGCGACCGGCTTCTTTATGCTGGAAGCGGAGCGCCGCGGGCTGACCGCCCACCCCATGGGCGGCTTTGACCAAAAGGCCGCAAGAGCCGCCCTGGAAGTGCCGGAGGACTATGACCTGGTGCACGTGATGGCCGTGGGCTACCCCGGCGACGTTGAAAAACTGAGCGAAAAGAACCAGGCCCGCAACCATCCCAGCCCCCGCAAGGCCATTGAGGAATTCCTGCTGTAAGTCAGCAAAGAGTACAATGTGAGAATGCGCCGGGATGAACCCGGCCAACAAGGAGAAACATGAAAAGAAACGTAGACCAAGTCGTAACCGGAAACCGCGCTGTTGACGGCGCCGGCGTGAACCTCGTGCGCGTGCTGGGCCGCCCGACCGTGACCAGCTTTGACCCCTTCCTGATGATGGACGCCTTTGACTCCACTGACCCCAGGGACTATGTCAAGGGCTTCCCATGGCATCCCCACAGGGGCATTGAGACCGTCACCTACCTGGTGAAGGGTCACATTGAGCACGGCGACAGCCTGGGCAGCAAGGGCGATATTTTGGACGGCGGCTGCCAGTGGATGACAGCCGGTTCCGGCATCATGCACCAGGAGATGCCCATGGCGTCTGAGCGCATGCTGGGCCTTCAATTGTGGCTGAACCTGCCGCAAAAGGACAAGATGACCCCGCCCAAGTACAACGACATCACCGCCCAGGACGTGCCCGTGGTCAAGGAAGACGGCGCTGAAATCCGTGTGATTTCCGGCCAGTACAAGGACGCGCGTGGCAAGATGGAAGGCGACCATGTGAAGATGACCATGCTGGACGTGAAGCTGGACGCCGGCGCGGAATTCAACCTGCCCACCCCCAATGACGTCACCGCCTTTGCCTACCTGTTCTCCGGTTCCGGGGAATTCGGCGGCAGCAAGAGCCCGCAGGGCGAAAAGCAGGCGCTGCTGTTCACCAAGGGCGATGAAATCAACATCACGGCCGGCAAGGACGGCGCACACATGGTGATTTGCTACGCCAAGGCGCTCAATGAGCCTGTTGCCTGGGGCGGACCCATCGTGATGAACACCCGCGAGGAGCTGATGCTGGCTTTTGAGGAGCTGGACCGCGGCACCTTCATCAAGGGCTGAGAAATCTGTTGTAATTCTGAGTCAAAAGCTTGATAATGTTTGTTGAGGCGCATAGCGCCTATCAAAGGAGGGTATGAGAATGAACCTGAAAAACCTGCGCAAAGACGCGCTGCTGGGCCTGGCGCTCTTAGCCCTGTGGCTGGTCATCAAGGTCCTGTTCAATGGTTCCGGAATTTTCCTGTGGCTGCTGGGCGTTGTCGGACTGGTCTTCCTGGTCATCGGCATCCTGCCTGAAAACCTGCACAGCAAGGTGAGCGGCAAAATCAACGAGCTGCTCAAAAAGACAAAGAAATAATCCTTTTACCCGCATGTTTGCAGACGCAGAATGCGGGTAAAATCCTGTTGTAAACAAAAAGGAGGTTACCCCACCCATGATTAAAAAAGAAATTGCCAAAATGCTCAATGACCAGATTAACAAGGAGCTCCACTCCGGTTATCTGTATCTGGAATTTGCCAATTATTACGAGTCCCAGAACCTGCCCGGTTTCGCCAAGTGGTTTGTCGCCCAGGCGCACGAGGAGTACGAGCACGCGATGAAAATCCGCGGCTTCCTGATTGACGCCGGCGAGAAGGTCACCTTCTCCCCCATCGCCGATACCGACAAGGACTTCAAAGACGTCAAGGGTCCCCTGGTGGCCGCGCTCAAGCATGAGCAGTTCATCACCGACTCCATCTACAAGATTTACGAGAAGGCGCTGTCCCTGAAAGATCATCTGACCGCGCACTTCCTGCAGTGGTTCATCGACGAGCAGGGCGAAGAAGAGTCCAACGCCCAGGCCAACATCGACAAAATCGAGCTGGTCGGCACCTCCGGCACCGCTGTCTATCTCCTGGACAAGGAAATGGGCAACCGCGTCTAAGATAAGCCATCAATCCAACCCCGCCTTGGTCAACAGGGCGGGGTTTTTTGTATGGATTGCCCTTGCCCAAAACATGGTATAATGGGCGCAGTTCTTTTTTTGGAGAGGAGGTGCGCCTGATGAAAACCGCGGTCATAACTGGCGCCAGTGACGGCATCGGCAGGGAAGCCGCGCGCAAACTGGCAAGGGCCGGCTGGCAGCTGGCCATCGTGGGCCGAAACAAGGACAAAACGGCCGCAGTGGCCAGGGAACTGGGCGCTCTCCCCTACGCGGTGGATTTTGCCAACCTTCAAAATGTCAAAACCCTGGCTGAGCGCTTGCTGAACGATTACGCGCGGATTGACCTTCTTGTCAACAACGCAGGCGGCATCTTCAAACGCCAGGAGCCGACCGTTGACGGGCATGAAATCACCTTTCAGGTCAATCATTTGGCACCCTTCCTGCTGACTAAACTGCTTTTGCCCAGGCTGATCGCTGACAAGGCAGTCGTCATCAACACCTCCAGCATGGCGCACCGCAACGCCGGGATGTTTTTTGACCTGAACAAAGCGGACAAAGCCTCCGCCTATTCCCCCTATCTGGCCTACGGCAACAGCAAACTGGCCAACATACTCTTTACAAGAGAATTGCACAGGCGGCATGAGCAGGACGGCATCAAGGCGGTGTGCTTTCACCCCGGTGTGGTAGCCACCTCTTTTGCGGGGGAGCCGGGTTCGCCCATGGGCCTGGTCTACCGGACCTTCCTGCGCAAGCTGCTGTTCATGAAAACGCCCGAGGAGGGCGCGGACACACTGGTCTGGCTGTCGGAGAAGGAACCTTACACGGATTGGCAGCCCGGGCAGTACTACATCAAGCGCAAGCCTGCAAATACCAGCAAGAAAGCAAGAGACCCGGAATTGGCCAAGGCGCTTTGGGAGAAAAGCGAGGCGCTCTTGGCGCCTTATCTTGAAGAACAAGGAGGGCAACAGCCATGAAAATTGCCTTGTACGGCGACTCCATCGGCCGGGGCGTGACCTATGACGAGGCGCGCGGCCGCTATGTCTACCTAAAAGATGGTTTTGACAAACTGCTGGCCGAGCGCGGGCAGGTTGAGATTGAAAACCACTCCCGCTTTGGCGCGATCGCCGAGGAAGGCTTGAACGAGTTTTTAAAGGCCGACGCAACGGACGCCGAGGTCATCGCGATTCAGTACGGCGGCAATGACTGCACGCCGGATTGGAAGGCAGCCGCCGAAACGCCCGAAGTCATGCACCCGGCTCGGGTATTGATATCCGACTTTGAAAGCACGCTGACCAGGTTTGTGGAAGCGGTCAAAAAGCTCAAGAAAATCCCGCTGCTCATCACCCCGCCGCCCCTGGTGGCCGAGCGATTTGTGCCCTGGATATCCACCGGGCTGGACGCCGGCAAGATTCTGCAGTACCTGGGCGATGTGCACCATGTCTACCGCTGGCAAGAGCAGTACGCCCTGGCGGTGCACAAGGTGGGCAGGCTGACACAGAGCAAACTGTTTGACCTGCGCGCCTTCTTCCTGGAGGAGCGCGACCTGGGCAGCCTTTATTGCATAGACGGGATGCACCCCAACCAAAAGGGTCACAGCCTGATTGCGGAGGCGGCGGGCAGGATGCTGCCGCAGCTGATGACAGGCATCATTTAAGACATTAAAAAAAGCGTCCGACCCGGACGCTTTTATTATGAGTTATTAACGCAGCAGGTGGCTGATTTCAGGCAGCAAATCCCACAGCAGCTTGAGCAATAACAAAGCCAGGACAAGGAGCAGGAGCTTTCTGATGAAGCCCGCTCCTTTTTTAATGGCCAGGTTGGCGCCCAGCAGGTTGCCCGCGATGCCAAAGGCCGCGGCCGGAATGGCCAGGGCGTAGAGCACATGCCCGGTTGACATCAGGGTCACCAGCGCGCCGAAATTGCTGCCCAGGTTGACCAGCTTTGCTGTGCCGGAGGCCGTGAGCGCCTCCTCCCCCAGGAGCATGACATAGGCCAAGATTAAAAAGGTGCCGGTGCCCGGGCCGACCAGGCCGTCATATACGCCAATCAGCAGGCCAATCAAAAAGCAGACCGGCAAGCGCCAGGCATCCCCCACCAGGGAGGCGCGGGTGGACAGGTCCTTGTTTTTAAAGACCAGCAGCGCGACCAGGGGCAAAGCCAGAATCATGCCGATTTTGACATAGACGCCGGGAATAATGGTCAGCAAAAAGGCGCCCAGCGCGCTGCCGGGCACCGAGCCCAAGAGGGCTGCAAGCCCCTTGGGCCAATCAATCTTTTTCGCGGTCGCGTATTTGGCGGTTGCGATGGTCGTTCCCAGCATGGCGCTTAATTTGTTGGTGCCGCCAGCCAGGGCGGGCGGCAGACCCGCGATGTAGTAGGCAGGCAGGGTGATTAAGCCGCCGCCCCCGGCGATGCTGTCCACAAAGCCGCCCAGAAAAATCAACGGGCAGACAATGAGGTAGGTTAGCCAGGTGATTTCAGCCATCTCGCGCTCCAATCAAGCAATACGGGCATTGTAGCACGCACCAAACCGGCGGACAAGATGGCGGAAAATCAGAATTCTTCGGCCTGGCGCTCCATGTTCTCAACCACGATGTCGTAGATTTCGCCAAGAGAGGCGCAATATTCCAGCACTTCCCAAGGTTTGTTGGTGTGGAAGTGGATTTTGATGAGCTCCTCATCCCCCACTGCCAGCAGGCAATCGCCCTCAAAGTTCTCGGTAAAATAGGCGTTAATTTTGTCCTCGTCCAGGCCTTGCCCCTCAATCAGGGTTTGAACGTCATACTTGAACTCCAGCATGTTTTCCCTCCTCAGCCTTCTTTTTGAAGCGCTCTTTTGATGGTTTTTTCAAACACTTCCTCAGTCTGGGCGCCGGCGATGGCGAAGCGCTCATCAATCACAAAGAAGGGCACGCCGCGGGCGCCGTACATCAGGGACTGCTCATACTCCGCCTGCGCTTTTTGCATATACTCGGCGCTGTGGATGGCTTCCTTTGCCTTGTCGGCCGTTACGCCCAGCTGCTCCGCAAAGCCGATGAGGGTCTCTTCGTCATGCAGGTCTTTGCCCTGCTGGAAGCCCGCCTTTTGCAGCATATCGGAAAACTGCGTGCCCTTGCCCAGCGTTTTCATGTACTGAAACAAGGCGTGCGCGCGGTTGGTACCGGCGTGGATGGCATGCTCAAAATCAAAGGCAAAGCCCAGTTCTTCACCGGCTCCCGTGATGCCTTCAAAGCTGCGCGCCAAGTCCTCTTCCGAGTACTGGTACTTGCTCATCAGGTGCTCATGCATGCGCATGCCTTCGGGATTGTCCTCGCCGGGGTTGAGCAAAAAGCTCTTCATTTCAATCTCAGCGTCCTTGACACCGGCAGCTGCCAGCGCGTTTTGCAGGCGCAGCTTGCCAAGCACACAATAGGGGCATAAAAAGTCCGACCAGATTTTGATGTTCATACCTTCTCCTTGTTCTTCGCGTTCTGTAAATGTTTCAGGTAGTCCGAATAGGCGACATCACCCGAAAAATGGTGGGTGTCGTTGATAATATAGTAGGGCACAAAGTCAATGACCATGTCACGGGCCTTGCCGTCTTCCAGCATCACTTCCTTGAGGAAGAGCTCGCTTTCAAGCACCGTCCTGGCTTCTTCCCGGTCAAGACCAGCGCTTTCCGCGATATCAAGCAGCGCGGCCTCATCCCCCAGGTTCTTACCTTCCACGAACAAAGCGCGCTGAGCCTTGTCAAAAAAGGCGTTGCCCAGGTCCTTGGTCTTGGCGAACTGGAAAAGGCGGTGCGCCGGGAGCATAAAGGCATAGGTGGTGCCCGTCATCTTCATATCAATGCCGTATTCCTTCGCCTCCGCGTCCAAGGCGGGAAAGCCGCTCATGGCCTGCTCTTTGTCACCGCCGTATTCCATGGCGATGTGCTCCGCCATGGGCAGGCCAAAGGGCCTGTCATCCAAAGGGTTTAAAAGAAAACTGCGCGGAATGATGTCCGCCTCAATGCTCAATTCCTTGAGCGCTTTTCTGAGTTTCGCTTTGCCAATCACACAGTACGGGCAATGAAAATCCGCCCAGACTTCTACCTTCATACAACCTCCATAACGCTTTGCGCGTCCAATACTGTATACCCATAATTCCCGATATGTACTCACAAAATAGCCGTCACACACAAAAGGGGTTGCCGCGTAATTGGCAACCCCCGCGCTTTATTGCTCTTACTTCACTTTGACATAACGGACTGGGGACTCAGGGCCAAAGTAAGCATAAGCATAGTACTTCTTGTAGGGACGAATCTTGAAATAGAAAGTAGAGCCCGATTTATGGCCGGCGAAGGAAGCGTTGGTCACAAAGATGGTTCGCACCACCTTCCAGGGGCCCTTGGCCGAGGGGGCAAACATCACCTGCCAGCCACCGGCACCGGCGGACTTGTTCCAAGTCAAAGTGATTCGCCGTGCGGAAGGCGAGGATATGGATGTAATAGCCGGTCTGGCCAGCGGCACGCCGGCCGCCCAGGAGCTCATGGGGCTGGAGACATACTGGATGCCGCCGATGAGGTCATAGGCTTCAACCTTGTAGAAGTAACGGGTACCTGCCTTCAGCCTGGTGATGCTCAGGCTCAAAGCTGTTGTGCTCTTGAGCAGCGTATAGGAGTCATTGGGCCTGGCGCTGACATAGACGTTGTAGCCGCTGGCGCCGGCGACCCGGCCCCAGGTCAGTTTCAAGGCACTGGCGGAGACGGCCTCCACCTTGGTAATCTTGGGTTTAGCGCGCGTGGGCACAACCGGTCCGGTGATTTCCCAGGGCAGGTCCTCGAACGTCGGGCCGACAAAGGCCGGGTTTTCATAGGTCAGCTCAACCGAAGCGGTATAGGTGCCTATCTCTGTCGCGGTGTTGCCGGTGTAGGTGGCCGTCACGCCCGCGGGCAGACCGGTCAGCTCTACCTTTTTCTCCGTGCCGTCAAAATTAAAGACTGTGGTCGTGGTCCAGGCCACCTGGCTCATGTCATAGGTGACGCTGGGCACGGTAATGGTGCAGGTGGCGCTGACGCCGGAGCCATCCTGAGCGCTGGCAGTCACCGTGACAGTGCCGGGGCGGAGGGCGGTGAAGAGGTTATTCTCATCCTTTTCAACCACTGTTTCATCATTGACTGTCCATTTTAAGAGTGGGTTGCTGGGATTGATGGGCTGAGTAAATGCCCTAAGGGAAATCGTCTGACCAATTTCCAGAATATAATTGGTTTGGCTAAATGCAATTTCTTTAATCAAGACCGGCGGCGGAGGTGGACTGCCTGGTTCAGATACGGTAAATGTGATGTCATGATAAAAGTAAACATTATCATATTCCATATAGACCGAGCCTGTATAGTAACCGGGCTCGCTAAAGCGGATAATTTTTTTCGCTTCAGAATCCTCAGCGAAAGTTACCGGTGTACCGCTTTCAAAGAAAATAGTGTAATTAAACTGACCCTCAGTGATCTGCGTGTTTGCCGGTAATAATACTGGCCTTGGCAGTACCAGGCTATCATTTGTTGTGATAGTGTAAGCTAGCGCTTCCGTAACCATGGACGTTGGCAAGGTCGCATTGTTGACAGTAACAGTGATTAACATGGAATCAGAATAACCGCCAGCTGTGCTGGTGAGGCGGAAAGTGCTGGTTCCGGAAGTTTGCAAGGCCTTAAAGTCCAAACGAACACCGTAGGAGCTAATCCAGTTTGCAGAAATTTCTGCTTCGACGGCACTCCCTGAGAGGTGGGTGAGAGTGGTCTGCAAAGCCCCCAAGCTTGAGGTGTCTTCTTTGAAACTAAAGTGCCTATAAGATTCCATTCCATTTTGAGTGTATACATTGACAGTGGCTGTATCAGCAGCAAACTCAAGCGGGCTGCCTGCAGGTGGCGTGTTGTCAGCATTGTTAACGATCAACAAAGCATCTACACCATAGCCAAAGTCATCTCCTTCCAGGTATATGCTAACATTGTAATAACCCGGAGTGCTCAACCGAACACGGTTCCCGTTCTGGATTGTAACATTGTCCCAGAAATTCTCACTCCCATAGACAGACATATTCAGGGTTGAGCCGTCAATACCAGTATCCCCCGGGTTAAAATCCGGCCGAGGCAGCAGGTACCACTCATCAACTTTAAAAGTAAACACAGTCTGAGCCAGTGAAACCGAAGCCGGCGTCTTGTCGGTGATGGTCAGAGTGATTGGTATCACCGTCGTTTTTCCATTCAGTTCACAGTTCAGCTCATATTTAAATGTTCCTATCAGCTTGCTCTCTTCGGGAACTGAAAGGTTGAAAGATTCCTCCATCCTATCATCGCTAACCCAAAGGCTGCTCCTCAAGTTTGGAGCGTCAGGGCTCAGTTTTTTCACTAACCAGATTCCACCTCCCAAGCCCGGCAGCATCTTTGAGAGATTAATGTGGCCAACATGGGTGTTTGTGTCTGACATGTAAAGAGTACTTTCGATGCTGGACTCACTGAAAGTAAATGGACCCCCTGGCACAACACCGGTATCATCCGTGATTTCAAAGACGATGGGCTTTCTAAGGAAGATGTTGTTCAATTGCATCTCAATATCTGCCTTGTAGTAACCCGGCTCGTTAAATTCAATAAAATGAACTGAGCCATCGCCTGATGTGTACCCGGGATAATCCTGCCATCCATCGAAGTAAACACCTACATCAAAAACGAAGTCAGAGGGTGAAAAGTCTGTGTTTGCCGGGATCAAACCAGGCCTAGGAACTGCAATTTCCTCATTAACTGATGCAGTAAATACTGTGGGTGTGTCCAAACTGGTCGGCAAACTAACTTCCGGTACATGGAAGATTATAGGTATGCTATCCGTATAAGATCCGACCGTAATGGTCAAGGTCGCAGTAGTGTCTCCATACCCCTGAACAATCGCATTAACGAAAATCTCCCTCTTGTCTGAGTAAGAGCCAACATTAAACTTAGATAAAGATGTACCTGTGATGCCAGAAATGGCATACGTAGGTGTGCCGTAAGGGAGGGGATTGTTATTCAGGTAGGTGTACAGTTCAATTTCAGTTGTCTCGCCTGTAAAGTAAACCGTTTCTTCCAGTTGCTGATCAATAAACTCTATTGGATTGCCTGGAACAACACCTGTGTCGTCTTTAATTTCAAAGGCGATATTCTTATTGAGCTGGATATTTGCGTGACTCATGTTGATATTACCAGTTTTATATCCAGCTTCGTATAAATAAACATCAAAACCACCATCAGATGTTCTATTGGTACCTATGCCGCTCGCATATAACCCAACATAGAAATCATCAAGATTAAAGCCGGTGCCAGCGGGCAGAAAACCAGCTGGTGGAATATGGATGGTTTGGCCCACTGTTCCATAGAAGATAGTTGGCAGGTCAATGCCTGTTGGTACTTCATCAGCCAGAACTGTAATGGTAATCGGGATGGATTCGCTAAATTCCCCAATAGAATATGTAAGGGTTGCGGAAGAAACCCCCGCGCTTTTCAAGGACCCAAAAGTGAGGTGACAGGAGTCACCATCGATTGATTCAATTAAGATACCTGTTACAGCATCACCTGTTTCATTGGATAAGGACCAAGTAGGGGTTCCGAATGATGACAGATCATTATGTTGATGAATAGAGAACCAATTGGAGAAATAGCCGGTACCTTTGAGGTATGTGTCTCTTCATAACTTGAAGTGGATAATTTGATGGGGCTACCCGGAACTTGTCCGGTTGCGTCCGTGACCTTCAGAAGGATTGATTTATCCAACCGGATATTGGCGTATGACATGTAAGCGGATAAAGTATAGTAGCCCGGAGTAGAGGCAACAATTGAGTACCCGGAGCCATTCGAAGTGATAGCAACCTCTTGCGGACCATACAAAGAGAAAGCAAACAGATTGTTATCAATTCCAGTATTGGCAGGGAGCAATGACGGAAACGCAATTGATGTTGTGTCGCCCGCTATAGATGTAATCGAAGAAGGCAGGTCAATGGATGAAGGGATTGGTGCATCAATCACATTGATGATAATATCCACTGAATCCGAAAAACCACCTGCCTCACAGGTCAAGGTTGCAGTTGTGGTACCGGCAGATAAAATCCGATCAATAAACAGGAAAGCCGCGTCATAACTGTTCGTGTCTGCAACCAATGATGTCACAGAAGTTCCATTCACGTTTGAAAGCTTTGCAGTAGCTTTGCCAAGAGCAGAGATGTGCTTTTTAAAAGGAAATTGCAGAGAACCTATATTCTTGCTTCCGGCAAGGTAATAGGTAAAGGTCTTGCTTTCATCCACAAACTGAAGCAAGTCAGTGGGCATTTGACCATTCTCGTCAGCGATTTTAAACAGGATATCTTGTTGAAAGTAGAGGTTTGCATAGGACATCTCTATACGTGCAGTATAGTACCCAGGTTGATCAAAAGTGATTTGATAATCTGTGTCAAGGTCACCGGTCATTAGGCCTTGATTGCTGTGTAGCCAAAAAGCAAATTGTTCACTAGTCAAACCAGTGTCTGCCGGTACAAGCGCAGGCCTTGTGACAGTGATAGGGACATTGACCCTGCCTTCATACTCACTGGGCCCCTGAATTGACGTAGGCACAGCAATCTCAGACACCTCAATATGAATGGGTATGGACTTGCTGTAGCTGCCAACCGTATAAGTGAGGGTGGCTGTAGTGATACCAGCTTTGAGCGTTTTCCCAATGACAACAAAGCAGTAGTACGGATTTTGATCATTGCCTATTTGAATAGAGGAAACAGAATCTCCACTCATATTTGATACAGACCACACTCCAGTACCAAATGACGACAACTCTCTATCTTGCCTAATGTAGAAAGACTGGCTATAACTCTCAGATGGATTGAGATATAGGACAGAATCAACCCTCTCCTTTGATAATTCAATCAAATCACCTGGCACCTGACCAGAAGTATCTGAGATGCTGAAAAGTACGGATTGAGAAAATTGAATATTTAAATAACTCATTACAACGGTCGCATTGTAGTAACCTGCTTCTACAAAATTAAGCTCATATCCGGCAGCCGAGTTTCCGGACATCTCATTTCCTTTCTCATAGAATGAGTATTCCATATTTAGGTCAAACCGGAACAAACTTTCAGATACATCCGTTTCTGCAGGCTGCAGAACTGGGCGATTGACTGTTATCGGAGTGTTAATTACCCCTGAATAGTAGGAATCTGTCTGCATGGTTTGGGGTACACTCGCTTCCATAACCGTAATAGTGATAGGAAGGGAAGCACTATACTCACCAACTGAACAAGTCAAGGTGGCCGTTGTAATGCCTGTACTAACCAATCCTGAATGCGAAAGCGCGACACCGAAGGTAAATATGTGCTGAACTCTTAAGTCTTTGACTGAGGTTCCGGATACATTGCTCAATTCCCAGACAGGGGTTCCAAAGTTTGACAAATCACTTGCTAAATAAACATTATGCAAACTCTCATTGTTGCCAGGCACTCCCATATATAGGGTCTGCTCATAGGGAGTTTCCTCAAACTCAATTAGATTTCCAGGGACAGTGCCCGCTTCATCAGCAACAGCAAGGACAATGCTCTTAGAGAGATACACATTCTCATAGCTCATGCTCAAATAAACAGTATAGTATCCCGGAGTTGAGTATGTAAATTGATACCCGGTGGAGGAATCTCCAGTTTTACTGTCGGGGCTGCCCGAGGCGTTAAAAATTAAATTACTCCCTAACAAGCCCGTTTCCGCGGGTGTCGTTTCGGGGCGAGGAATCAGGATGGGCTGATTAACAGTTCCGGAATAGAGCGGCTGCACTGTCATTCCCGTAGGAACACTGACATCAGACACTGTTATGATGATTGGGAGGGACTGGGTGAACTCACCTACTGTACAAGTTAATGTAGCCGATGTTATTCCTGCTGAAGTCAGCGCTTCATAGTACACATTGACATGTACGCCTGTATCGTTTGAAAGAGAAATATTTGAAACAGATGTTCCGGTTAAATCGGTCAAAGACCAGATTGGCGTCCCATATTCTGACACATCTCCGGTCAAATAAACACTGCCAAAATACGAACTCCCTCTTTCACCGTTCCAAAATCTGGTCGACTCTAGGGATGCTTTATCAAATACAATGGGGTTGACTTCCTGCATCTCCATCGCCATGAGCGACATATCGGCCAGTTCTTCTTCCGGAACCACTTCAGGGACCGGCTCTTCCAGAATAGGCGCGGAACTGTCAGCAATGTTCAGGTAAAAATTCTGTATGACATCGCCTTCAAACAACAAGGATAGAGTAGTCTGACCAACCGGCAGAGCATTGAGGTATGCAGCCTCAAGAACAATGTCAGAACCAGTCAGGGTATAGTCCACGTCCAAGGTTAGATTCTCAATGCCCAAAAAGATAGGCGCGCCTTCTGTCAGGGTGATGACCAGGTTCTCACCAGGCAAAGCCAAATCCCAAGCGGCTGTCTGCGGGGTAAAGTAAGCCGGAATCTCCTCTATGGGTATTTCATCAACAAGTGGCTCGTCTATTGGTTCTTCTGTCACTAATTCATCGGAAACCGGCTCATCTGTTACCGGGGGCTCCGTGACCGGCTCCTCCAGGACTGGCTCGTCGGTCACCGGGGTTTCCGTAACCGGCTCTTCCAAGACAGGCTCATCGGTCACCGAGGGTTCTGTAACCGGCTCCTCCGGCACTGGCTCCTCGGTCACCAGGGGTTCCGTGACTGGCTCCTCAAGAACAGGTTCGTCGGTCACCGGAGGCTCAGTGACCGGCTCATCAGGAATAGGCTCTTCGTTCACCGGGGTTTCTGTAACCGGCTCTTCCAAGATAGGTTCGTTGGTCACCGGGGGTTCTATAACCGGTTCTTCGGAAATAGGCTCGTCAGTCACCGGAACTTCCTGCTCCGGCTCATCATTGAGGGGTTCTTCCTTTGGCGGAGCTTCCTGCTTAGGTTCCTCAGAGACTGAAGCATCATTAGCCGGCGGGTCAGCGGGCGGCTCAGTCACCACTTGCTTTTCTGTAGCGGCAGGCACTTTTGTGGCGGGCGGCTCCTGCTTGGGTGCGGGCGTATCCATTGGCTCTGGCTCTAAACTGACCTCGGCTTCCGCCAAAGGCTCAGGAGTTTGCGTTGTCTGGGCAGGCTCAAGCACAGTCTCTGCCAATAAATTGACAGGCGAAACCGTTGCCAGTATGACAAAGCATAGGACATAGCACATTGCACGTTTCAGCATAGTACCCTCCGGTAAATTATTTAGTTTGTTGTGAGGTTCCAGGAAACTTAGTCGATAGTAACAGAAATAAGAATTTATAAGGACTTATCCGATAGTCACAATCATTGTAACATAATTTGTACAAAACACAAGACCACATGTGGTGTTTGTCATAAAGCAAGCAAAAACCCCCATCCGGTGAACCGGACGGGGGCTGATGGTTAGGTGGGAATTATTGCTCAGCTGCGGCCATCTTCTTGAGGTTGGCCCAGCGCTCTGCCGCGTCTTCCTCGGATTTCTGGAAGAGCCCTTCGGCCACATCGGGGAAGGCCTTGAGCAGGGAGGTGTAGCGCACCTCGCCCTTCAGGTAATCCTGGTAGCTCTCGGTGGGATCCTTGCTGTCGATGGTCAGGGGGTTCTTGCCCTGCTCGGCCAGGTCGGGATTGTAACGGTAGAGGTTCCAGTAGCCGGAGGCCACGGCCTTGCGGGTTTCCGCCTGGGAGAAGGCCATGTTGATGCCGTGGTTGATGCAGGGGCTGTAGGCGATGATGAGGGAGGGGCCGTTGTAGGCTTCTGCCTCGTTGAAGGCCTTCAGAACCTGGTTGTAGTTGGCGGACATGGAGACATGGGCGACGTAGACATAGCCGTAAGACATGGCCATCATGCCCAGGTCCTTCTTCTTGGTGCGCTTGCCGGCGGCCGCGAACTTGGCGACGGAACCGGTGGGGGTGGACTTGGAGGCCTGGCCGCCGGTGTTGGAGTACACTTCGGTATCCAGGACCAGGATGTTGACATCCTGATTCTGCGCCAGGACGTGGTCCAGTCCGCCGTAGCCGATGTCATAGGCCCAGCCGTCACCGCCGAAGATCCAGATGGATTTCTTGGTGAGCAGGTCGGCGTCCTTCTTGACCTTGTAGGCAGCCTGGCAGGCGGCGCATTCGCAGACCTTGCCACGCTTGACCCAGTCATGCTCATAGGGGGTGCCGGTCAGGTCGATGCCGTCTTCAATGGCGGCGAGGAGCTTTTCACCGGCTTCGCGGGATTCCTCAGCGTTGTGCATACCCTTGAGCCAGGCAGCGCCCGCTTCCTTGATGGCCGGCTGGGTCCATTCAACGGCCAGGAGTTCTTCAATGGTGTCGGCCAGTTTGGCGCGGCGCTGGGCATAGGCCAGGTTCATACCAAAGCCGAACTCAGCGTTGTCCTCAAACAGGGAGTTCGCCCAAGCGGGGCCATGGCCCTTGGAGTTGACGGCGTAGGGCACGGTGGGCATGGAGCCGCCGTAGATGGAGGAGCAGCCGGTGGCGTTGGCGATAATCATCCTGTCACCAAACAACTGGGTGGCCAGTTTGACATAGGGGGTCTCGCCGCATCCGGCGCAGGCGCCGGAGTACTCAAACAGGGGTTTGATGAACTGGCTGCCGCGGACAGTGTTCTTGTTGTGCTTGAAGCGGTCATCCGGCAGTTTGCGGGCAAACTCCCAGTTGGCTTCCTCATGGCGCTGGCTGTCCAGGGGCTTCATCTGAAGGGCCTTGGTCTTGGCGGGGCAGACTTCGTAGCAGTTGCCGCAGCCCGTGCAATCCAAGGGGCTGACCTGAATGCGGAAGTCGTTGCCGGCGTACTCCTTGCCCATGGCGGGTTTGGTGGCGAAGCCTTCGGGACGTTCCTTGTCAGACTCAATCAGGAAGGGACGGATGACAGCGTGCGGGCAGACCATGGCGCACTGGTTGCACTGGATGCAGTGCTCAATCTGCCACTCGGGCACGTTGACCGCGATGCCGCGCTTCTCGTACTGGGTGGTGGCGGTGGGCACGGAACCGGTGGGGTCAAAGGCGGACACGGGCAGGTTGTCGCCGCCCTGCTGGAGGATGGGCTTGGCAACCTTGTCAAAGTATTCGGTGGCTTCCACATGGATGTGCTCAGCGCCGGTGGTGGCGTTGGCCCAGGAGGCGGGCACCTTGACTTCCTTAAGCTCGGCGGCCGCTGCGTCAATCACGGCCCAGTTGGCCTTGACGACCTTGTCGCCGCGCTTGCCGTAGGTTTTCTTGGCGTAGTCCTTCATGTACTTCTCGGCCTGCTTGTAGGGGATGATATTGGCCAGTTTGAAGAAGGCAGCCTGCATGATGGTGTTGATGCGCGTGCCCATGCCGTTCTTCTGCGCCAGGTCAATGGCGTCGATGATGTACAGCTTGGCCTTGCGCTTGACCAGCTCACGCTTCATGGCAGCGGGGAGGCGCTCCTCCAGCTCCTTGCCTTCCCAGGGGCAGTTGAGCAGGAAGGTGCCGCCGCGCTTGAGCGCGCCAACCATGTCATACTGGGTGACATAGGAGGGGTTGTGGCAGGCGACGAAGTTGGCGTCGTCAATCTGGTAGGTGCTCTGGATGGGCTCCTTGCCAAAGCGCAGATGGGAGACGGTCAGGCCGCCGGACTTCTTGGAGTCATAGGCGAAGTAGGCCTGCACGTTGAGCTTGGTGTGGTCGCCGATAATCTTGATGGAGTTCTTGTTGGCGCCGACGGTGCCGT
>CAZHPW010000003.1:40584-46482 GCA_964534515.1 uncultured Christensenella sp. | reverse complement strand
CCGGCTCCACGACGGAGAATGACTCCAACCCGCCGTCCAGCGATGTGACAATCGTTGACAAGGACGACCTGAGCATTGACTTTGGTGTGTTGCCGCCCTTCAAGCCTTTGAATGTTACCTTCACTGTAGAAAAGACTTTCACAGGCGGTGTCCTCAAAGACGGGCAGTTTGAATTTCTCTTGGTGGATCTGTTCGGGAATGAATCAACCCTAACCAATAACGCCGAAGGCATTGTGCCCATCCCTGTATTCAAACTGGAAGAACCTGGCGAGTACAGGATGAGCATTCAGGAAATCGCCGGAACCGACACGACAATCATCTACGATGAGAGCGTGTATGAGCTGAGTGTCCTGGTTGGTGTGAATGAGCAAGGACAGCTAAATCTCGTCCATGCAAACTGGACAAAAGACGGGGTTGCCTATCCATCATCCAATCTGGTCTTTGAAAACGAATTGGTACCGGAAGAACCTACTCCTGACTACGATGCCATCTGGGTGCCGATTGAAGCCACCAAGAAACTGGTTGGCCGAACCTTGGCGGAAGATGAATTTGAGTTCATCTTGCGTGATGGAGCTGAGAACGAGATTGACCGAGCCAGCAATGCTGAGGATGGAAAAATCAAGTTCTTAAGCAGGTACTTTAGCCGCCCCGGAGTCTATGTGTACACCATTGAAGAGGTGAATGGAAATAAGAAGAGCGTTCAGTATGACGATACGGTCTACAAGGTTCGCGTGAGAGTAACCGCTTCCAATGGCAAGCTGGACGCCGATGTACGCTACCTGAAGGATGGAACGCCTTATGCTGAAGCGACATTTACCAACCGCTACAATGTACCAAAGACTGGTGACAACGCACTTCAAGCTCCTCTCTACTTAGCTCTTGCCGCCCTCGCCTTGATTGGGGCCAGCCTCATCATCAAAAAGCGGGGAAAATCTAAGGGCTAAAAACAAACAATCTAGAAACAGGAGCCTCAGCCGTTCAAACGGCTGAGGCTCCCGCCTTTCCAGGTGAAGCGCTAAGCAAATGAGGTATATTCCTATAAACCATTGCCGATTGGAGGTATATCACCCATGAAAACCCACACGACCAATTATTCTGACACTTTCATACAGGTCGCGGAGGACTGCAAGGCCAAGGCCGGTGAAGCGCCGCCTGACAAGGAGCCCAAGTCCGCCGCCCGTGCGCAGTATGAGATGGTGCTCCATCATCCTTATTTGTTCACTTCGGATGATGTTCTTTTTGAAACCCAGGCCAAGCCCAAGGGCATCATTAGAGAAGCCTTTTTCAGTAAAGGTCAGCCCTGCTTCCGTGCCTCCGCGCTGACCAAGCGCTATGGTTGGGGCATCCACCACGACATGGATGGCAAAATCGCGCTGTATGGCTGTGAAACCAAGGAGTACAAGAACTTTACCGAAGACGCCTCTCTCAAACAACTCAGGGCCATGCGCGCTGGAAAGTAGATTCATTTTTAAGGTCTACAAAAATGACTCATAAACCAATCTTTCAGATCTCTGTTGAACATCTCTCATTCTTGTTTTGACAAAGACCTATGCTATAATTCATGTGCCAAACCATTCATAGTTAAAAGATTAACTGGCAGTAGGAGTCATCTGTGCAAAACGGGCGTTCAGTTTTCTATAAACTTTTTGATTCCATCAATGTAAAAATCATCGCTTTGATTGTTCTGTTTATTTTGCCTTTAAATATTGGCTTGATATTGACTAACCTGAGAACAATTGAGGCAGTGAGAGGCCAGGCTCAATTAGCTTTGGAGAATGTGGGCGGGTTGTATCTGCAAAGATTGGAAGGCCGTATGACCTCCACGGATTATTACTTCTATGACTTGAATGAACGTGACTCTTATTTTATCCGTCTGCAGGATCAGGACAAAGATGACGCGTATTTCTTGGCAAAAACCAACGTCGCATCAGAGTTTAACCGTTCTATCCAGACGAGCAACAATGCGGATGCTTATTTTTATGCGAATATGGTTCAAGATGATTTTTTGCTTACCCTGCCGGGTGAAGCTTTTAATCTAAACAGCCCCTTACTGAGAAATCTCAGAGTTCGGGTAGGGGATTTGCTGCTGGAGCAGTTATCCCAAAGATCCAAGCAGTGGCAAATTGTATCAACCAGTGACAGTGACTGGCTGCTTCGGATATATGGGGACGATGCTTTTTTATATGGCGGACTTATCTCTTTAAACCATTTTGTCAAACAAGTGCAGGCAGCGGTGGAATATCAAACACTGGCTGTCAAATTAGGGACAGGGCTTGAAAACACTGTGGATAAGGACACTCTTTCTGTCTTGGTTGAATCTGACCGGCATCCGATACAAATGCTGCTGCGTGTTTCGATGGAGGAGATAGACCGCGGGCTGCCTCAAGTCCGTCGTTTCAGCCTCATTTTAGCTGTTCTATCCCTGCTGATTATCCCCTTCATCATTCTGATTTTGAATAAAATCCTTTTAAAGCCGCTCAACAAAATCCGCTCCGCGCTTTCTCGTTTAAAATCCGGTGACCAGAGCTACCGTATCGGGCCTCACCAGCAATATTCAGAAGAGTTCAGGACAATCAACCAGTCGTTTAACGCGATGGCGGATAGCATCAGCAGCCTCAAAATTGAAAACTATGAGAAAGAAATAGAGAACAAAAACCTGGCGCTTCGCAGCTTGCAGTTACATATCAGGCCGCATTTTTTATTGAATACATTTAATCTTGTATATTCCCTGGCTCAAGTCAAAGAATACAAATCCATCCAAACCTTGGCGCTCTATTTATCAGACTACTTCCGATACATTTTCCGCAGCGGCAAAGAGCTTGAGCCCTTTTTACTGGAGTTTCAGATGATTCAAAAGTATCTGGATGTGTCGCTGATTCGGTATCCAAAGTCATTCCAGGTGACATATGATGTTGAGGAAGACGCCTTTGAAGTGCTGGTTCCTCCATTAATGATTCATACTCTTGTAGAGAATGTTATCATGCACGCCTTGGATCGTGAGCGGCAGATTCAAATCATCATTTCCGCTCATGTAATTGGTCCATTGGCTGTTTTTGCCGTGAGCGATACAGGGAAGGGCATTCCATCAGATATCTTGGAGCGTCTTAATCATTCAGACGCCTCTGTTCAGGAAGCCGGAGAGAGCCAGATGGGTATCAGGAATGCTTCACAGCGGATAAAGCATTTGTTTGGAGACGAGGGAGTGCTTCAAGTTTCATCAGAAGCGGGTAAAGGCACGACAGTGAAGGTAAGCTTTCCATACATCAAAGCGATGACAGGAGGTGACAATGTTGAGACTGTTGATCGTCAATGACGAGGAAATCGCGGTAAGGGGAATGGTTGAGGGTATAGCTTGGCAAGAATGCGGGATTGAAATTCCCGTTTTGGTCGCGTTTGACGCGAAGCAGGCAATGGATATCCTGGAGCGGGAAAGTGTGGACATTATTCTGTGTGATATTGAGATGCCAGGCGAGAATGGTATCCAATTAATCCGGCATGTCAGAAACGCAAAAATGCCCATTGCCTGCATTTTTCTAACTTGCCACGCCAAGTTCGAATATGCGCAGGAAGCATTGAAACTGGGTTGTTTTGACTATATTTTGACCCCAGCTCCATATGAGACTGTCGCGCACACCATCTCTACCTTGGTCAAACAACTCAATATTGAGCGTGAGAATGAATCCATCTTAAAATATGGCAGCAGTTGGCTTGCGGAACAACAGGATCAGGCTGCTCAGAATCAGGGCAATTGGCGCAGCCCTGAAGTGGTTGTGGAAAGCACAGAGAACTATATCATTAATAATCTTCAGGATGAAGGCATGTCCGTTTCCACCATCGCTGCAAATCAATTCCTGAATGTTGATTACCTCAACCGCATCTTCAAACGAGAAAAAGGGATAGCCATCCGTCAGTTCATTATCAGGGAACGCATGGCCTTGGCAGCCAGGTTGCTAAAAGAGCAAACCCTGTCTGTTGGCGCTGTCGCGCGTCAGGCTGGTTACCCGAACGTTTCATACTTTATCACTGTATTTAAACGTCATACTGGAAACACACCGACGGAGTATCAGGAAAAAATAAAGTCGGAAAACCTATATCAGGGGTCGGATTAATGCATTGTTGATTCTGATTTCCATTGTTAAAGTCAAGATATCAAATGCGGTGATTTCCGCATCATAACAATGGAGGAGAATCGGAATGAAAAGAAAAATGGCTGTTCTGGTGATGTCCGTCATGCTACTGTCCCTACTTCTAAGCGGGGTGCCTGCCTTTGCGCAGGAAGACATCTATGAGGTAGTCATGCAGTATCCCACCTTGGGAAACACGCCTCAGGATCTGAAAATGGTTGAGGACAAAATCAATGAAAGAATCGAAAAGGAAATCGGCGTTCACCTGACGCTATATCCGGCCAGCGCGTTCACCTTGAACAACACAACCAGTCTGATGGTTTCTTCAAATGAGAAGTTGGACTTGGCAATGAGCATGTTCGAAGGCGGAGTTGGCGGTTATGTCAACAAAGGCATGCTGCTGGAGCTGGATGAATTGGTGGCTGAGTATGGCCAGGACATCCTCGCGGCTGAAGGCCTTGCGATGTCCGGCGGTTACTTCAATGGTAAACTTTATGGCATTCCAACTGAAGAAAAAATGGGTCGTGTCAAGGCTTTCCATGCCCGCAAAGACCTCGTGGACAAATACAACATCGCATATGATCCCGATCATATTTATACTTACGAAGAAATGAGCGAAATCTTTGCGGCTGTCAAAGCTGGTGAAGGTGAAAAATTCTACCCTGTAGCCGCCAACCCGAATGAAGATCAGATTTTTACTTACTTTGATATGCTGGACACCCTGGGTTCCACTTTGGCATCTGGTGGCTTGTTGAATTATGGAGTCAATGAGGATCAGGTTGTTAACTATTTTGCGTCTGATGCTTTCAAGCACTCCACTCAGGTCGCCAGGGAATGGTACCAGGCGGGATATTTGGCGCCGGATGTCAATACTGCGACCGACTCCGCTCTTGCCCAGTTCCAGTCAGGTAATTACTTGGGTTTCTTTAGCAATTCCGAACCGGACATGGTCTTTGGGCATTCCGCAACCGCCCGTGATTACCTGAATACTGAAATTGTTCCTTTTAGAACCAGCGCGCCTTCAGCGATGACCCAGTTTTACCAACTCACCCTCTGGATGATGCCCATCACCTGCGAAAACCCTGAAAAAACCATGCAGTTGCTCAACCTGTTCTATAAGGATCAGGAACTCATTAACCTCATCTATCATGGCATTGAAGGGGTTCACTGGAACTTCGTTGAAGGTAGCAATACCGTTGTGGATTGGCCGGAAGGCATCAATGGCGCCAATGCCACCTACATGACCATCCTGAATGTATGGGGAGACAAGAGCAAGGACTATGTCCGTGTCCCCAATGATGAAACCTACTATCAGAAGCTGGCGGATTTTAACGCTTCCATCAAGCCGGAGTACACCTCTTCCGCCCTGGGGTACAGCTTTGATTCCAGCCCGGTGAGAACCCAGTTTGCCGCTGTCGCGGATGCCATCAGCCAGTACCAGGTCAGCCTGGGAATGGGTGTTGTTGATCCCGCAACTGTCCTTCCTGAGTTCCTGGACGCTCTGGAAGCAGCCGGAATCAATGAAATTATCGCTGAGAACCAGCGCCAGTTTGACGCCTGGAAGGCTTCAAAGTAATCTATCCGTCGCGCAGGGAGGCGTCCCTGATTCTTTCAGGACGCCTCCCTCCTTTGTTATCAGGAGGTCGAAACGATGACAGCCATACCAAAAACCAAGCCCGTACCAAGGAACAAACAAAGGTGGAAGCAGTTTATCCCCTTTTATCTCATGGCCTTGCCAGGGGTTGCTTATCTTCTTATCAATAACTACCTTCCC
>CAZHPW010000003.1:0-40574 GCA_964534515.1 uncultured Christensenella sp. | reverse complement strand
GTATCATCATCGCTTTTAAGAACCTCAACTTTAGAAAAGGTTTGCTGGGCAGCGACTGGAATGGTCTTGATAATTTCCGATTCCTGTTTGCGTCCAAAGATGCCTGGACTATCACGCGCAACACCATTCTCTACAATCTGGTTTTCATTGTACTGGGAACCGTAATCGCGGTAACAGTCGCCATTCTGCTCAACGAAGTCCGTTCAAAGAAAGCGTCCAAAGTCTACCAAAGCAGTGTTCTGCTTCCGTATTTGATGAGTTGGGTTATCATCAATTATCTGGCATATTCCCTCTTATCTGCGGACACCGGGCTGATTAACAACTCTATCCTCATTCCCCTGGGTCAGCAGCCGGTATCCTGGTACAACTCCAAGCAATACTGGCCTTACATTTTGACCTTGGTTTATCTGTGGAAATCAACGGGTTATGCCATGGTGATATACTTGAGCACCATTGTTGGCATCAGTCAGGATTACTTTGAGGCTGCGCTGATTGATGGCGCGAGCAAGTGGCAGCAAATTCGTCATATCACGCTGCCGCTGTTGAAGCCCTCAGTCATCACTATGTTTGTCTTGCTGGTAGGCCGCATATTTTACTCGGACTTTGGCTTGTTTTATCAAGTCACAAGAAACAGCGGGACTCTGTACAGCGTTACCAGAACCATTGATGTCTACGTATACAATGCCTTGATGCGCAACAGCGACTTTGGCATGTCCAGCGCTGCGAGTGTCTATCAATCCTTTGTCGGTTTTGCGTTGATTTTGCTGGCCAATGGTTTTGTCAGGAAAGTCAGCCCCGAAAACTCGTTGTTTTGAGGAGAAGATGATGACAACCAGCACAAAACACAGGATGCATCTGCATTATGATGTCAAATGGCGTGTATCGGCGCATGTGGTTATGATTTTCGCGACCCTGATGGCAGTCTTGCCATTCGTGCTCCTCATCATCGCGTCGTTTACCGATAACACCACCGCGATGCTAAACGGCTATAGCTTCTTCCCCGAGAAATGGAGTCTGGAAGCCTACCGTTACATTGGACGGGAATGGGCAACCGTTGGCCGGGCATACATGATGACCATCATTACTACATTGTTGGGTACTTTCTTTAGTTTGGTCATCACCAGTCTTTTCGCTTACGCGTTAAGCAACAAGAACCTGCCTGGACACAGGTTGCTGATGTTCTTATGTGTTTTTACCATGCTGTTCAACGGGGGAATCGTTTCTTCCTATTACGTCTATTCCAATGTTTTCAGCATTAAGAACACCCTATGGGCTTTGGTCGTGCCAAACCTGCTCATGAATGCGTTCACCGTGGTACTGATGAAAAATTATTTCTCAAACAGCATCTCGCCCGCGATCATTGAGGCTGCGCGGATTGATGGCGCAGGAGAGTTCCGCACATTTTTTACCATTGTCTTGCCTTTGTCCATCCCGATACTGGCAACTGTCGGTCTGATGGCGGCAATTGCTTATTGGAATGACTGGACCAATGGCCTTTACTTCCTCACAGAGCGCGGCGGAAGCAGGCTCTACACCATTCAATTGGTTCTCAACAGCATCAATGAGAACATCAATTTTCTCGCGAACAATTCAGACATCGCCGCTTCAGCAGGCGCAGCCAATCTGCCATCCACTACAATGCGCATGGCCATCGCGGTCGTCGGCATCCTCCCTATCATGGCAGCCTTCCCATTTTTCCAGCGTTATTTTATCAAGGGCATTACCTTGGGCGGCGTGAAAGAATAGGTGGATACGATCAAAGGAGGTCATATGCTCAGCCCGCAAGCCCAGGACTTCATCAAAATGCTGTTTGCATCCAAAAACACTCAAGAGGAAAAGGACAATCCTGAGGAGATTCTGGCCATCAGAAAAAAGTTGGGGGAACGCAGGGCAAATGAGCCTCTGCCCGAAGGGATGCATGTCACTGCTATTGCAGACCAGGGCATTGAAGGCGAATATCACCGTTACGATATGGGGGATAAAACTGAGGATCAGATTCTCCTCCTCTTGTATGGCGGCGGGTTTATGACAGGCTCAGTCCTTTCCAGCCGGACTCATTTTTCCGGTATTGCCAAGGAATCCAAAATGGACGCTTTGGCCATCACCTACACACAATGGCCGGAAGGGGAGCATCCGGCTGCCTTGATGGACTGTATCAGAGCCTTTGAGTATTTAAAGGCGAAAGGATATGAGGCAAGTAAGATTCACATCTATGGAGAATCCGCCGGGGCGATTCTGGCTTTAACCACTGTCTTAACCCTGAAAGATCAAGGTAATGCTTTGCCTGGCAGTGTCTGTGTGTTTTCGCCTGTTGCTGGTCCGGGCGAGCCCCTTGCGTCCAGGACGCAGCGCGCTTCACGCGACCCGATGATTGTCTACAGGGAAAGCATCCCATACTACGGAAATGCGGATCGACATGATTTCAGGCTGGCGGCGCGCTATGGGGATTACCGAGGATTTCCCAGAACCATGATTCATGTTGGCAGTGAAGAAATGTTGTATGATGATGCGAAACTGATCTATAACTTAGCCAAACTTGCGGGTGTCGATGTCAGGTTCAGGGAGTGGGATGAATTGTTTCATTGTTTTCTCGGTTTTCCCATTCCGGAGGCTCAGCATGCAATCAAGGAAATCGGCCGTTTCGTCAGAAATGAAGTGCCTGAAGAAGTTTAATTATTATCCAAAATCAAATGAATAGGAGTGTGTTGTTATGCTCAGCCAGCAAGCCAAAGACATCATAAAGATGCTGTTTGCTTCCAAGAATACTGAAGAGGAAAAAGATATTCCACAGGAGGTTATTGCCACCCGCCTGGGTCTTGATGAACGCCTGGGGCAGTCGCCTGTTGCGGAGAATGTACGGGTTACGCCCCTTTCTCATCCGGACGTAGATGGAGAGTTTCACCAATATACCGGCAGTGACAGGGTGGATGGCCATGTCCTGATGCTGCTCCATGGCGGCGGTTTTATGACAGGCTCAGTGATTTCAAGGCGCGCACCTTTTTCTGGAATCGTACAGGCAGCCAGGATGGATGCCCTGGCTGTAACCTATACCCAGTGGCCAGAAGGGACGCATCCAGCGGCATTGATAGACAGCTTGCGCGCGTATGAGTATTTGCTGCAACAGGGATACCAAGCGGAGAAAATTCATCTTTTTGGAGAATCAGCAGGTGCTGTTCTGGCCCTGACCACTGTCTTGACCCTCAAGGATCAGGGCAAGCCTCTTCCGGGCAGCGTGTGTATATTTTCCCCGGTTGCGGGGCCGGGCGAGCCGCTTTTATCCCATACTGAGCGCGCGGATCGGGATCCGATGATTGTATATCGCAAAGGCATTCCATATTATGGAAATACAGATCAAAAGGACTTCAAACTTGCCCCCCGCTATGGGGATTATCGAGGATTCCCCAAGATTCAAATTCATGTGGGCAGCGAGGAAGTGCTCTATGATGACGCGATGCTGATTCGCGATTTGTGTAAAGAAGCCGGGGTGGATGTCAGGCTGAAAGAATGGGAAGGTTTATTCCATTGTTTTCTTCTGTTTCCCTGCCCAGAAGCGAAGGACGCGTTTCATGAGATTGGTCAATTTTTTCTGGAAGGAACAGCGTCATGAATAAAGACTCCGCCTGGATATGGGTAAAAGACTGGTCCGAGATTGATCAGGCGCATAGCAGGTTCGTTAACTTTAGAACGAATTTTACTTTGGATAAGGCTGTTACCAGCGCTGTGGTCAAAGTCTCGGCCGATTCCCGTTACAGACTGTATGTCAACGGCGTGTCTGTATCCTTTGGTCCATGCAAAGGGGATCATTTTGTCTGGCATTACGAGGAAGTGGACATCGCGCCACACCTGGTGGCGGGGGAAAATGCCGTTTGTGCTATTGTTCTTCGCTACCCAAATTCCAATCTTGAAGGCGGTCAGGCCGTTTTTAGAACAGATACTCCCGGGTTTTTTCTTGAAGGCTCAATCCAGTTCTCTGAGGGTGAATGCCTTCCCATAAGGACCGATTCCTCTTGGCGCGCAATTGTCAATCGTGATGTACAGATTCTTCCCGAAGGCGGGCTCAATTTTCTATGGATTCTGGAAAACGCGAAGGGAAACGCAGAAACGGCTGATTGGCTCAAACCGGATTATGATGACATATATTGGCCAAATGCAGTTCCTTATCACCCACGTCAGATATTTCAGAGCATCAGCCCCGGTTCTCTAGTCAAACGCCCTATCCCTGCAATGTTTGAAAAGAAAAGACGCTTTTATGAAGCAGTATGTTTGAGGGAATCACGATTATCGATTAACGATTGGGATGATATGCTTCAGCGGGATAATCCCCTGACCATTCCGGCATACTCCAAAGAGGTTGTAGAGATATCAGCCTGTGAATTAACTACCGGTTTCCTGGAATTGCGGCTTGTATCCGGTAAAGACAGTGTTGTCCGGATTCTAACGTCTGAATGTTATGCCTATCCGCCAAGGAACAGGGGTGAAGGACCATCCCTGCCTGTAAAAGGTGACAGGGCAGACCACGTCAATGGGTCTCTTTATGGCTTTACCGATACCTATCAGGTATCCGGGCATGGTGATTCAAACGCTGTTGAGTATTATGAGCCCTTCTGGTTCCGTACTTTTCGTTATCTCCAAATCAGCATTGAAACTTCCGGCACGCCATTGACTGTTGAGAGGCTTTCCTACAGGGAGACCGGATATCCGCTGGAAGTTAAAACAAGTGTTCAGACTTCTGATCCCATGATGTCAGACATTTGGGACATCAGTTTAAGGACACTGCGCCGCTGTATGCATGAAACCTATGAGGATTGCCCATTTTATGAGCAATTGCAGTATGCCATGGACACCCGTTCACAGATTTTGTTTACCTATTCCATTTCCGGCGACGACAGGCTGGCGCGCCGCTGCATAGATGATTTTCATCGCTCCCTGCGGCCTGATGGTTTGACCAATTGTAGTTTTCCGGCTTTTGGGCCCAATGTTATCCCTGGTTTTTCTCTTTTCTATCTGCTGATGCTCCACGACCACATGATGTATTTTGGCGACAAGTCTTTCTTAAAGAAGTATGTGCCAACCATGGATGCCATCCTGGGATTCTTTGATTCGAATTTGAACGAGGATGGCTTGGTTGGCAAGATTGGAGGACCTCTGGGCGGGCGGTTCTGGTCCTTTGTGGATTGGGCGCCGCAATGGTCACACACCCACGGGCACCCAACGGCCGGGCTGTCAGGCCCTTTAACCGTAGAAAATTTGCTGTATGCCCATGTCCTGAAATCATCTGCCGAAATTCTGGATTATCTGGGAAAGCCCGCTCAAGCGGCTGATTATCGGGATAAAGCGGGAAAAATCATCCATGCCGTCAATCAAACCTGCCTGGGCAGCAATGGACTGTATCAGGATGGCCCGGGGGTTGAGGAGTATAGCCAGCATGCCCAGGTATGGGCTGTGTTGGCTGAGACTGTCAGCGGAAAAGACGCCCGTTTACTGATGGAAAAAACACTCAAAGACAGTTCCCTCACACAGTGCACGGTTGCCATGGCGTATTATCTCTTCCGCGCTGTTGAGAAAACCGGGCTGTATGAAGAGACCCACAGCCTCTGGCAACCTTGGCGGGACATGCTGAAAAACAACCTGACCACCTGTGTGGAATCCCCCGGGGATGAAGCGAGGAGCGACTGTCACGCCTGGGGTTCTTTGATTCTGTATGAGCTGCCTTCCGTTGTACTCGGTGTCCGTCCGGCTAAACCGGGCTATGAGGCTGTATTCATCAACCCCAATCCCGCTTTCTTGTCTTGGGCGAAAGGTGAGGTTATTACCCCCAAAGGCCTCTTGACTGTTTCCTGGGAGAAGGTCGGCGGAAAATTGATCAAACAGATTACCGCACCTGAAGGACTGGAAATTATTTGAGTTTTTGCCCCAACAAAAAAGGGCTGCTTCTGGCGGCCCTCTTTTGATAAAATTGTTTTCTACCCCGCCCTGACCTCTTCATACTCGCTCTCATCGGCCAACTGCAGCAAGTCCACTGCCAGACTGTCCTGTTCCAGCCAGGCCTTGCGCAACTCCGGGCTGTCAAAGATGACCGGCATCCGGGGATGGACCTGGGCCGGTTTGCCCGTGGCATCGCGGGTTAGGATGACAAACTGGGGCACCTCTTCCTTCCCCGGGAAGGCCAAAGCGGCCATGTAGAGCAGCCGCCTGTTGTCCCGGCCGAAGAGATGGGGTTTCTTTTCGGGCGACCATTCATAAAACGCGGTTGCCGGGACCAGGACGCGGGAGGAGCGCAGCAGGGGGGCAAACATGGGGCTGGTGTGCGCGGTTTCGCTCCTGGCGTTGATGAGCAGGCTTTTCATGAAGCTGGCCTTGTGCCCAAAGCGCATAGGGGAAAGGCCGTCGGCTTTCAAGACCGGGGCCACCTGGCTGGGCAGGACGTCGCCTGTCTTCAGGTTGATTTCCGGGTGCTCAAGCATCAGCTGCTGGATGGCCTCCCGGAAAGAGATGTTCTCATCCTCAGTCGAAATATGGTATTTCCCGCACATTTTGCTCTTCCTCCACATACCATCGGCGTTCCTCGTCCATATACAGGCAGGTCTGGTGATCGCCCACGCGCACCAGGTAGCGGAAGCCCCGCCCGCCCGCGCGGGTCTCTTTGGCCTCCCGGCATTCCACCACCCGCGTAATGGGCAGGGTCTGCCCTTCCCTGGTAAAGGCCACCGGGGTAATTCTGCCCGCTTCGTCGCACTTGGCGCACACCTTCACATACACCCGTTCCGTCATTGTATTTTACCCCCTTCCCCGCATCGCGCCCAGGGCTTGCAATTCATGGTCGTCCACCGGGTTTAAGTCCCTCGTGCTGGCATCGCACAGCATCAGCCCGCGCCTGACCGAGTTGTGGCCCCAGCGCTGGCGGATGCCGTCCAGCGCGCCTTCCAGGCTGCGCTCCTGGCGCGTCTTTGGCGGCGTCCACAGGGGCAGCTGCACCCGGTTTTCGGTGCTGCTCAGCTCACTCCCGCAAACGCCCAGGGAGCGTAGCGGCTTTTCCCAGGCGTAGTGCGCGCGCAGCAGGCCCAGGGCAGCCCTGGCGATATCGGCGCCCGTGTCACTCACCTGGGGCAGGCGGCACTGGCGGGAAATGCTGTTGAGCTCGCTGTCCCGCATCCATACCGACACCGTGTGGCAGGCCAGGCGGTGCGCGCGCAGGCGGGCGGCCACGCTGTCACTCAAGAGGTACAAGACCGCCTTGGCGGCGTCCTCGTCGCACAGGTCGTGCGGAGTGGTGGTGGAGTTGCCAATGGATTTGATTTCATCCGCCTCCTCCGCGCACAAAACCGGGCTCTCGTCCTCGCCCCGGGCGAAGGCTTGCAGCATCTCCCCGTTCTTGCCCAGCAGGCCGCGAATCAGGCTGTCTTCCGCCGTCGCCAGGTCACCGATGGTGTAAAGACCCAGGGTGGACAAGCGCCGCTTGGTCGCCCGCCCCACGTACAAGAGGTCGTCCACCGGCAGCGGCCAAACCTTGGTCTTAAAGTTGTCCGGCGTGATGACCGTGGTGGCGTCCGGCTTGCGCATGTCAGAGCCCAACTTGGCAAAGACCTTGTTGTAGCTCACGCCGATGGACACCGTGATGCCCAGTTCCTCCCTGGCGCTGTTGCGTATCTGCGCCGCGATTTCCTCCCCGCTCAGCGCGTGCCCTGTCACATCCAGCCAGCTCTCATCCAGCCCAAAGGGCTCCACCAAATGGGTGTAGCGCTTGTAAATCGCGCGCATCTTGCGGGAGTAGAGCAGGTATTTGCGCTGGTCCGCCGGCACCAGGATGAGGGTGGGGCACTTCTGCTTGGCTTGCCAGACGGCCTCGCCGGTGATGATGCCGCATTTCTTCGCCAGGTTGGACTTGGCCAGGATGATGCCGTGGCGCAGCGCCGGGTCGCCGCACACGGCCACCGGCTGGTCGCGCAGCGCCGGGTTCTCCGCCGCTTCCACTGAGGCATAAAAGCTGTTGCAGTCGCTGTGCAGGATGCTGCGCAAATAGATTCACCTCCAAAACGGGAACAAATGTTCTTGTTTTGAGTATAGCAAGTTCCTTATCCCCGCGCAAGGGTCAAAAACCCGGGCACAAAAAAAGGACTGCCGTTCTTTGGCAGCCCTAAAAACGCTGAAGTCTTATTTACTCTGGTTCTCCTGAGGATAGAAGGCGGACAGGCCCTGGGCAGTCAGTTTGCTGGTCATCTGGGCCAGCTGCTCGGGGGTCTCATGGAAATGGCGGGAAATCCAATGCTCAATCACGCCCAGGTTGGTGTAGGTGGTAAAGGTATGGATATAGCCCAGGTCAGTTTCATCTGGTTTATAGAGAACCTTGCGCCATTCATTGAGAATTTGTTCGCGGAAAAGGGTGCTGACCCGGTTGATGAACTGCTTGTTGCCAAACTCACCGAAGATGACGGTGGCCAGGTCACGGTTCTTATAAATGATTTCATAAATCCGGGTGAGCAGCCCGTAGGAATTGGGCAGCGTGACAGGCTTGCCGGTCAGCGATTCCAGCTCCTCAAAGAAGTCATTCTCAATCTGCTCCATCAGGTCGTAGACATCCTTGTAATACATGTAGAAGGTGCTGCGGTTGATGTCGGCCTGCTCACAAACCTTGGACACGGAAATCTTGCCCAGGGGAGTGGTCGCCAATTGCGCCAGCAGGCTTTCTCTCAAAGCCATCCTTGTATATCGAACCCTACGGTTTTCCTTTTTTGCAACAGGTTTTGTCATAATTGCCTTCTTCTCATCATAGTTTTTCAGTTTAATATAAACTGGCTCTTTATCGCACAACTTGTTGGTTGAACAATACGATGTTGAATTCTACAATATAACTAACCCCTTGTCAATCTTATTGTGTTATAATTTACACAGCCAATCAGGGAGGATATTATGTTCTTTGTCACAGGTGCTGCCGGCTTTCTGGGGCAGGAAATCGTGTCCCTTCTCTTATCGCGCGGCGAGAAGGTGCGCGCCCTTGTGCTGCCTGGTGATCCCCTGGCCGCCAACTTGCCCGGGGAAACGGACATCGTTTTTGGCAACCTGCTTGCAGACGAGGATTTGGACCGCTTTTTTGACGCGGCGGATGAGCCCAGAATCCTTATCCATTCAGCTGGCATCATCACCATGAGCATGACGCCCATTGACGCGGTTTATCAGGTCAATGTGCTGGGCACGCAAAAGATGATTGATTACTGCCTCAAAACCGGGGTTACGGCCATGCTCCATGTGGGCAGTGTTCACGCCATCACAGAGAAACCAAACGGCGGGAAAATGGCGGAGCCGGAGTCAGTCAACCCGGATTCCGTGATCGGCTACTATGCCAAGACGAAGGCCATGGCGGTTAATGAGGTCATGAAAGCCAGGGCTGAAAATGGCCTTAACGCCAGCATTGTCTATCCCGCCGGGCTTTGCGGGCCGGGGGACTACGGCCGGGGCAACCTGTCCCAGTTGTTCTTGGACTACATGGACGGTAAGATTCCAATGGGGGTGGATGGCGGTTACAATTTCGCCGACATCCGCGATGTCGCCAAGGCCATCGTGACCCTGGCTACCGGCCAGTACTGGGGGGAGGACTTTGTCCTCTCGGGCGAATACATCTCCATCATGGACATCCTCAAGAACTTCCACCGCATCACCGGCGCTAAGCAAGTCAAGGCCAAGGTGCCCATCTGGCTGGCGCGCCTGTTCATGCCGGTCATGACCCTGGTTTACAAAATCCGCAAAATCAAGCCGATTTTCTCTGAGTACTCCCTGTATACCGTCAAGGCCAACAGCAATTTTGACGCCACCAAGGCCAAAACCCTGCTGGGCTTTGCCCCAAGGCCGCTGACGCAGACCTTGGAGGACACCGCGCGCTTCTGGATGGCGGAAAGGGAGCAAAGCACCGGGCATCAAAAATAAGCGCGGCTATCAACGAACAATCGCTGAGGAATACAACTCCTCTATCCTGCTCGATTTCATTTATCTCTTACCGGTGCCGGTTTAGTGTGATTAAGCTGTAAAACCACGGGGAAAACCCTTTGCCCGACAAGAAATTGAACATTGTAGAAAAAAGTGCTTGCACAATTTCCGGAATCCTGTTATTATCATTGGGCTGTCAAACAAGACAGTATGCGCCCTTAGCTCAGCTGGATAGAGTGTTTGGCTACGAACCAAAAGGTCAGGAGTTCGAATCTCTTAGGGCGCGCCACCAAAAATCCCTTGATTGCTCAAGGGATTTTTGTTATTTAGCTTTGCTTTGGCAGGCTCTTCACCGGCACCTCGCCCAGCGCTTTCATGCGTTCAAACCGCGCGTCAAAGAAGGTTTTCAGACCCTCGCACAGGCGATTTCTTTGAAGCGGCCCCTGGATGCCCCGCTGGCGCTCCCGTTTGCAGCCGCCCCGGCAGATGAACAGCCAGGGGCAGGTTTTACAGGCCTCATCCACCTGCTTTGATTCCTCCAGAAAATCGCGCATCCTCTGCGTCTTTTCCAGGTGATAAAGCGAGTCCTCCTTCAGGTTACCCAGGTAGTGCTCATCCAGCGCGTAAAAATCGCAGGGGTAGACGGAGCCGTCGCTCTCGGCTAGGTAATTAGGCGCGCAAACGCCGATGAAGCCACAGGTTGCGGGCGGCCGGCCATAGAGCATGTTTATCCAACTGTCAAACAGGTTGACGCTGACATAATTCCCGCTTCTTAAGTCCTTTTCAAACTCGTCAAAGATGTCAATGAGGAACTTTCTGTATTTCTCCGGGTCAAGAACGGGCTCCTCACCGCCTTCCAGGGGATCAAGGCAGGGGATGAACTGCAGGTAGCCGTGCCGCCTCAGGTTTTGGTAGACCACCTTGCCGTCATCCGCGACCGCGTCGTCCACTACGCACAGAATGTTGTAGTCAATGCCCCGGTCCCGCAGCATGTCAATGTTTGCAAGCACCCGGTCATAGGTCTTTTCGCCCTTCCCGGTCAGCCGCCTGCTGTCGTGGATGTCGCGGGTACCGTCCAGCGACACGCCCAAGAGAAATTGGTTCTCCTTGAGTACATTTAGCAAGTCATCCGTCAGTTCATAGCCGTTGGTCTGCAGCGCGTAGTGAATCTGCAGCTTGCGGCGGTTTTGCTTGTTGACCTCCTCAGTGAAAAAGCGGTAAAAATCCGCCCCGGCCAGGGTGGGTTCCCCGCCCTGGAAGGCAAAATGAACCCGGCCATCGGCAAAGGTCAGCGCGCGGCGGATGAGGGTTTTGACGGTCTCCTCGTCCATGCGCCCGTAATTGGCCTTGGCGCGGCTGTCCATTTCGTCCATGTAAAAACAATAGGTGCAGCGCAGGTTGCAGGCGCCGGAAACCGGCTTAATCAGCAGTGAGAGCGGGGGCAATCCTTTCCTCCTTGTAAATCCGTACCCTGGTGCAAATCGCTTGCTTTAATGGTTGATACGCATCACCGGCTACATATTCTTGCAAAAGGACGCCTCTTCAAAGCCTTCCGCTCCGACGGCTTTGTCCTGGCCAAAGCCCAGGACGCCCTGGCTTCTGCTGTCCATTTCCGGTTTGGAATACTCGGCGAACCAGTGCTCCAATTGCCGGTCCAGGTTGGCAATCAGGCTTGGTTCTGCGCTGTTAAAGCGGCTGTTCTCCTCCTTTGGGTCTTCCCTCAAGTTAAACAATAGGTTGGGGCCGTTTGGATAACGCTTGATGTATTTCCAGTCACCATGAATCAGCATCCGGGTGTCGCCGTACTCGTCATACAGGTAGGCTTCCTGGCTCTCCTGGGCTTTGTCGCCCTTGAGAACGGCCAAAAAGCTGGTGCCGGGCAGGTTGTCTTCCTTGCTTTCTTCTCCAATTAAGTCCAGCACGGTTAAAAACCAGTCATAGGCCGAAACGACGTTTTGGGACATGCTGCCTTCTGGCACCAGGCCGGGCGCGCGCACGATGAAGGGTACCTTGACGGAGCTTTCATACATGTTAAAGGGGATGGTGCCGTTGCCCTTGCCCCAAATGCCGTGATGGCCGCAGTTAAAGCCGTTGTCCGAGGTGAAGATGACAAGGGTGTCATCCAGGATGCCCTGCGTCTCCAGCGCGGCCAAAATGTCGCCCACGCCCTCATCCATGGCGATGACGGCGGCGAAATACCCCTCCAGCATGTCCTGCCTGGGGTCGGCAAATTGGTCATAGGGCACCTGGTCTTCATGCCTTGGCTCAATGGGGCAGGAGTCAAAAGGCTTGCCCCTGAACAAATCCACATAGTTCTTCGGGTGGCTATCCACCCAGGGCGTGTGCGGCGCGGTGTAGCCTACTTGGAGATAGAAGGGCTTTTCCTTCTTTTTGCGGTTGTGGATGTATTCGCAGGCGTCCTTGGTGATGGCGTGGGTGATGTAGGTGGGCTCGTTGTAAAGCCGGCCGTCCCGAATCATGGGGGCATTGAAGTAAGGGCCGCCGCCCCGCTGGTGGGTGTACCAGTGGCTAAAGCCCTGCTGGGGCCGCTGGCTGTCGCCCAGGTGCCATTTGCCCGACAGCGCGCACTCATAGCCCGCGTCCTTCAGGTATTGCGTGTACCCGGTCTGGCCTTTTAGATACTCAACGGGTGTGTCATCCTCGGTTTTGACGTTGCCCTTGCGAATCCAGTCGGCAACGCCGTGGGCGGAGGGCATTTTGCCTGTCAGCAAACTCGCCCTTGCCGGGGAGCACACGGGCGAAGCGCAGTAAAAGCGCCTCAGCTGCATGCCTTCTTTGGCCAAGCGGTCAATGTTGGGCGTGACGGCGTCCTTATTGCCCTCACAGCCCAGGGTCCAATGTCCCAGGTCATCCGCGATAATCATGACAATGTTGGGGTGTTTCATGGTCGCACCTCGTTTCGCTTGCGATAATTATAGCGGCAGGTGCGGGCGAAAACAAGGCGACAGGAAGATGATTACCAAGCGCCTTTTGATAAACATATGGTTTCCCGTAAACAAAAACATCCCCCGGTTACCCGGGGGATGAATGAACTAAAGCTTGATTACTTGAGAACCTTGATGCTGCGCAGCATGCTCATTTGGCCGTAGTAGTTGACCGCGAACAGACGGGCATAGGGGAAGACCTTGTAGTAGTAGGAGCGGCCGCGCTGCACGGTGTTGTCCACATAGGAAGTGGAGGTCGCGTTTTTAATGAGGGTGAAGCCGCTGGTGGGGCTGTTGCTGCGCCAGACTTCATAGCCGGTCGCGCTGGGAGCGAATTTCCAGGTCAGGAATACACGGCCGGCCTTGTCATTGTCAATCTTTGTGATGGAGGCTGTTCCAACCGGCACACCAATCTTGTAGGGGCTCTGTTCGGACAGGTCATATTTCTTGCCTTCGGACTCGATGTAGGCGGAAACCTTAAAGAAGGTGCGCACGCCGGGCTTTAAGAAGCTCACAGGTGCGGTGGTCGTGGTGGTGTAACGCCTCAAAGTGTAGGGGCCGGCCGGGCTGGTCGCGGAGAAAACTTTGTAGCCGGCGGCGCCGGACACGGCGGTCCAGGTCAATTTGAGCGCGGTCTCGTTGATGGCGTCAATCTTGGTGATGGTGGGGCCGGGCTTGAGGCTGACTTTGGTAGTCACGGAATCGCTGGTCACAATCGCGTTGTCCGCCAGGTCAGTCGCCATGGCTTCGGCCACATGGTCGCCAGCCAGAAGCGTCACATAGCTGTGGGTTTTAGAGTTCGTCCAGGGGCTGTCATACTTGGCTACGCCGTCAACCATGACGCGCACGCGGGTCTGGCTTTGAATGGTGGCCGGCTCCACGTTGAGGGTCCAGGTAATGGTGTCGCCGACATAGGCGGTTTGGCGGTTCACCGTGGCGACTACCATTGTGGGGGCAGCCTGCGCGCCCATCAGGGGGAGCAAGCCCACCAGCATCAGGCTGGCGAGCAGGGCGGAAAGGATTCTCTTTTTCATGGTTACCTCCTGTTGCATCGTCAAATACCGATTTTGCTCTGCCCAGTATAGCAAAGCGATAGCGTGGTTTCAAGTTGAAATTTTACAATTTGTTAAAAAAAGATTAAGAAACTAATGAATGGCTTTGTTGTTTTGCGCCTCATCCTCCTGCCAGGCTGCTTGTTTTTAGCCAGATGGACTGCGCGGGAACAAATGCGTCCCGCCGGGATGGGATGTGGTTAATCTTGCCTTATCGTGCTATAATAAAGGACGCTGAAAGGCACTGGTTTTGTGTGTCTTTTGGCCGGGGAATGGAGGCCGGATACATCCGGCCCGGCAGATTACGGAGGCAGTGCACCGTGGAAGAAAGAATTTACCTCTCCTCGCCCACCATGCATGGGGATGAGATGCGCTTCGTTCAGGAAGCTTTTGATACCAACTGGGTCGCCCCGCTTGGGCGCAACGTGGACGAATTTGAAAGGGAAGCCGCCGAATACCTGGGCGTCAAGGCCGCTGTGGCTTTGGTTTCGGGCACGGCGGCTTTGCATTTGATGGTCAAATTGGCGGGCGTTTCACGCGATGATATCGTGCTGTGCTCCGACTTGACCTTCGCCGCTACCGTCAACCCCGTGTCCTATGAAAATGGCGCCCAGGTCTTCATTGACACCGAGCGCGACACCTGGAACATGGACCCCGCCGCACTTGAAAAAGCCTTGAAGTATTATGACGGCGGCAGCTTTGAGCGCCGCAAGCCCAAGGCCGTGCTGCTGGCCCATCTCTATGGCACCCCGGCCAAACTGGATGAAATCATGGCTCTGTGTGAGAAATATGATGTTCCCCTGCTGGAGGATGCCGCTGAGAGCCTGGGCGCTACCTACCGGGGCAAGCAGACCGGCGGCTTTGGCGTGCACAGCGCCATCAGCTTTAACGGTAATAAAATCATCACCACCTCAGGCGGTGGCATGATGCTTTCCTCCTCTGAGGAGGCGGTCAAAAAAGCGCGCTTCTGGGCTACCCAGGCGCGGGACCCCGCGCCCTGGTACCAGCACAGCGAATTGGGCTACAACTACCGCATGAGCAACGTGGTCGCCGGCATCGGCCGGGGTCAATTGCTCTGGCTGGATGAGCACAAGCGCTTAAAGAAAGAAATCTACCTGCGCTACCTGGAGGGCTTAAAAGGCCTGCCGCTGAGCATGAACCCCTACTTAAGCTACACTGAGCCCAATTTCTGGCTCTCCTGCGCCCTCATTGACAGCGAGAGCAAGGTGACGCCCATGGACGTCCTAAACCGCTTAAACGAGCACAACATGGAAGGCCGCCCGCTCTGGAAACCGATGCACCTGCAGCCCTATTACAAGGACAGGGCCTTTGTGTCCGCTGGTGACACCGATGTGGGCGCTGACCTGTTCGCCCGCGGCCTCTGCCTGCCCTCTGACATCAAAATGGCACCTGAAACCCAGGAAAAGGTCATTCATGTCATTAAGTCCTGCTTCTAACATCCGCCCATCAAGTTCTTTAAGATAGGAATCTGACACGTACATGGCAAAACCAAGCAAAACTTTTTACGCGGTCATCGGAAAGCGCGCTCTGGACCTCTTTTTCGCGCTGTTGATGCTGATTCCGGCAGGCCTGCTGCTTTTGCCCGCGATGCTCCTCATCAAACTGGAGTCCGGCGGCTCCGTTTTCTTTGTCCAGCAGCGCCCCGGCATGAACGGCAAGCCCTTCATGCTCTACAAATTGCGCTCCATGCTGCCCCAGAGCCCCGAAGGCCAGCCGCAAAAAAGCGATATGGAGCGGGTGACCCGCCTGGGCCGCGCGCTGCGCTCCCTGTCCATTGATGAACTGCCCCAGTTGTTCAACATCATCAAGGGCGACATGTCCTTTATCGGCCCGCGCCCCTTGCTGATGTCCTATCTCCCCCTTTACTCAAAGGAACAGGCCCGCCGGCACGAGGTCAGGCCGGGCATCTCCGGCTGGGCGCAGGTCAATGGCCGCAACGCCCTGTCCTGGGAGGAAAAGTTCAAGCTGGATGTCTTTTATGTAGACCACATCAGCCTGGCGTTGGATTTCAAAGTTTTGAAAATGACCATCAGAAACGTGCTGGCCAAGGACGGCATCAACCAGTCCGAGGACCAAACCATGCAGCCCTTTTTAGGGCACACGGAGGCGCGCGATGCCTAAGCCTGTCATTGTCCTGGGGGCCGGTGGCCATGGCCGCGTCATCGCGGATATCGTCAGAAGCACAGGCCGCGAGGTGCTGGGCTTTCTGGATGACAGCCCAGTAGCGGAAGGCGTCGCCCCGGTGCTTGGTAAACTTGAGGACGCGCCGCGGTTTATGGACCAGGCGGAGTTCATCATCGGCATTGGCAGCAACCAGGCGCGCAAGCAAATCGCGGAGCGCTATGAAGGCCAATTGACTTTTACCAGCGCTATTCATCAAAGCGCGGTTATTGCCCCTGGCGTCATCATTGGGGAGGGCAGCGTGGTCATGGCCGGCGCCGTCATCAATGTCGGCAGCGTCTTGGGCAGGCACTGCGTGGTCAACACCGCCGCTTCCGTGGATCATGACTGCGCGCTTTATGATTATGTCCATGTGTCCCCGGGCGCGCACCTGGCGGGCACGGTCACCCTGGGCGAAGGTACCTGGGTAGGCCTTGGCGGGCTGGTCATCAATGGCGTCTCGCTTTGCCCCTGGTGTGTTATCGGCGCTGGCGGCGTTGTAATTAAGGATTTGACCCAGCCCGGAACCTATGTCGGCGTCCCGGTTCGTCAAAAGGCGGTGAGCGAATGAAAATCGCCATTTTCGCCAATAACGACGTTGGGCTCTACCGCTTCCGCCGCGAACTGGTGGAGCGCCTGGCCGCCTCCCATGAAGTGCTGATTGTTATGCCATCTGGGCGGTATTCCGAGGCGTTTTCCAGGATGGGATGCCAGGTTTCCGATGTCCCGCTTGAGCGGCGGGGCATGAATCCCATCAGCGATATTTTGCTTTTCCTGCATTATGTGCGCCATCTGGCTGACTTTAAGCCCCAGGTTGTGTTAACATATACTGTCAAGCCCAATGTGTACGGCGGGCTTGCCTGCAGGCTGAAGGGGATTTCGCAGATAGCCAACATCACCGGCCTTGGGACGGCGGTTGAAAACGGCGGCCTGCTCAGCAAGATTGTGCTCACCCTGCACAAGATCGGCTTAAAGAAGGCGCGCTGTGTCTTTTTCCAGAATGAGCACAACCGCGACCTGATGACTTCAACCGGCGTCATCCTGGGCAAGACCCGCCTGGTTCCGGGCTCCGGCGTTAACCTAAAGGACAACCCGCTTGAGCCCTACCCCTCAGACGAGCAAGGCCTGCGCTTCCTCTTCATCGGCCGCGTCACCAAGGACAAGGGCGTTGATGAGCTGCTGGAAGCCATGAAAGGCTTAAGGCAATCAAGGCCGGACGCCACCCTCACCCTGGTGGGCGAGGCGGAGGAGGACTATGAAGGCAGGCTGCGAAACGAGCCGGGCATTACCTTCCTGGGCTTTCGCAGCGACATCCATGAGCAAATCAAGGCCTGTCACTGCCTGGTGTTGCCCTCCTACCACGAGGGCATGGCCAATGTGCTTTTGGAAGCGGCGTCTACCGGGCGGCCTGTCATCGCCAGCCGCATTCCCGGCTGCCGGGAAACCTTTGATGAAGGTGTTACGGGCTTTGGCTGTGAGCCCATGGACCCTCACAGCCTGCTTGAGGCGTTGAAGCGTTTTGCCGCGCTCTCCCTGCGGGACAAGGAAGAAATGGGCAGGCGGGGCCGGGAAAAAATGGAGCGCACCTTTGACCGTAACCACATCCTCAAGGCTTACCTTGAGGAAATCGCAATCATACAGGAGGACACGAACACACCATGAAGAATCTCTACGAAAAACTGGTCGCCAAGGAAGAAAAACTGTCTCTGGTCGGGCTGGGCTACGTCGGCATGCCCATCGCGGTCGCTTTTGCCAAGAAGGTGGATGTCATTGGCTTTGACATCTCCCAGCACAAAATTGAGCAGTACAAAAGCGGCATCGATCCGACCCGCGAGGTGGGGGACGAGGTCATCAAGAAGACCACCGTTCACTTTACTTCCGATGCCGCTGAGCTTCGTAAAGCCAAATTCCACATCGTGGCCGTGCCTACCCCGGTTCGTGATGACCACACCCCGGATTTGACTCCGGTCATCTCCGCCAGCAAGACCCTGGGTCAGAACCTGACTCCCGGCTCTGTTGTCGTGTATGAGTCCACCGTGTACCCCGGCGTGACGGAGGATGTCTGCATCCCGATTCTGGAAAACGAATCCGGCCTTAAATGCGGCGTGGATTTTAAAATCGGCTATTCACCCGAGCGCATCAACCCCGGTGACAAGGTGCACCGTCTGGAAACCATCGTCAAGGTCGTGTCCGGCATGGACGAGGAAACCCTGGACCTGGTCGCCAAGGTGTATGAACTGGTCGTTGATGCCGGTGTGCACCGCGCGGCCACCATCAAGGTTGCCGAAGCCGCCAAGGTCATTGAAAACAGCCAGCGCGACATCAACATCGCCTTTATGAATGAATTGTCCATCATCTTCAACAAATTGGGCATTGACACCAAGTCCGTTTTGGAAGCCGCGGGCACCAAGTGGAACTTCCTCAAGTTCTATCCCGGCCTGGTCGGCGGCCACTGCATCGGCGTTGACCCCTACTACCTGACCTACAAGGCCGAGCAGGTGGGCTACCACAGCCAGATTATCCTCTCCGGCCGCCGCATCAACGATGATATGGGCAAGTATGTAGCCGAGAACCTGGTCAAGTGCCTCATTCGCTCCGACCGCCCTGTCAAGGGCGCCAAGGTGGCCATCCTGGGCTTCACCTTCAAGGAGAACTGCCCCGACACCCGCAACACCCGCATCATCGATGTGTACAACGAGCTTTTGGAATACGGCATCACCTGCCAGATCGCCGACCCCCAGGCCGATATTGACGAAGCCAAGCACGAGTACGGCATTGAGTTTGTGAACATGGATGACATCAAGGACATGGACGCCGTTATCCTGGCCGTTGCCCATGACGAGTTCAAATCCCTGAGCATTGAGCGGATGAACCAGTTCTACAACTCCGGCGCCAAGGTGCTTTTGGACCTGAAGGGCTTGCTGGACAAGGACGCCTTTGAAAAGGGCGATTACCTCTACTGGAGGCTGTAATGGGCTACCTGGACGTCCCCTTTGAAGCGGGCAGTGTCTTCCTGGTCACGGGCGGAGCCGGTTTCATCGGCTCCAACCTGATTGAGGCGCTTTTAAAGCGCGGCTTTGAAGTGCGCTGCCTGGACAACTTCTCCACCGGCAAACGGGAAAATGTGGAGCCCTTCCTGGATAACCCGCTTTTCACGCTCTTAGAGTACGATATCCGGAATCAGGAAGAATGCATGAAGGCCTGTGAAGGCGTTGACTATGTGCTGCACCAGGCTGCCTGGGGCAGCGTGCCGCGCAGCATTGAGATGCCCTTGTTTTATGAGGAAGTCAACATCAAGGGCACGCTCAACATGCTGGAGGCCGCCAGGCAAAACAAGGTCAAGAAGTTTGTCTACGCGTCCAGTTCATCAGTCTATGGGGATGAGCCCAACCTGCCCAAGACCGAGGGCCGCGAGGGCAACCTGCTCTCGCCCTATGCCTTGACCAAGCACGTGGATGAGCAGTATGCCGCGCTTTACACCAAGCTCTACGGTCTGCCCACCATTGGCCTTAGGTACTTCAATGTCTTTGGCCGCCGCCAGGACCCGCACGGCGCTTATGCCGCCGTCATCCCAAAGTTTGTGAGCCTGCTCTTAAACGACCAGGCGCCCACCATCAACGGCGACGGCGAGCAGAGCCGCGATTTTACCTACATCGACAACGTCCTTGAAGCCAACTTTAAGGCCTGCCTGGCGCCGAAAACGGCTTCCGGCCAGGCGTTTAACATCGCCTACGGAGGGCGCGAGAAACTGGAGGACATCTATATCCTCATCGCGAGGCTTCTGGGCAAGGAGCACATCAAACCGCATTACGGCCCTGACCGCGCGGGCGACATCAAGCACAGCAACGCGGATATCACCAAGGCCAGAACCCTCCTGGGCTATAACCCGCAGTGGGATTTTAAGACCGGCCTTGAGGCCGCCATCACCTATTACAAGGGGCTTTTAGGATGAGTTTTCTGGAGAAGGTCTACGAGCGCTCACCCATCTTCTGGCAAAACCTGATGACAACGGTCGCTGGTTATCAGAAGAACAGCACCCGCTATGGCGAGGTGTATCACGCTCACCGCGCCTTTTTGAAGGATTTTGATACCTGGCCGCTAAAGAAACAGCAGGCTTATCAGTTTGACGAATTGATGAAACTGCTCAGCTACGCTGTCCATAAAAGCGCCTTTTACCGTGACTTGTACAAGGGCGTTGACCTGACTTCCTTCAGGACCGTGGAAGACCTCAAAAAGCTGCCCATCGTGGACAAGGAAATGCTCCGCAAGAACATTGCGGATGTCATTACCGACAAGGACAACACGGTGGAGGAGCAT
Source organism: uncultured Christensenella sp. (assembly GCA_964534515.1). Classification (GTDB taxonomy): domain Bacteria; phylum Bacillota; class Clostridia; order Christensenellales; family Aristaeellaceae; genus UBA6115. Next base: position 20,161 of record CAZHPW010000003.1, on the reverse strand, counting down.
ACCGGCGGCACAACAGGCAAGTCCCTGGTGGTGCGCCACCGGGTCGAGGATAGCATGCGCCGCATGGCCACCCTGGACCACTTCAAGTCCCGGGTGGGCTTTGAGCACCTCAAAATGAAGCGCGCCACCTTCAACGGCAAGCACATCGTCCCGCCGGGGCAGAAGAGCAAGGTCTTCTGGCGCTACAACGCCGCCTGCAAGCAGATGATTTACTCCTCCTTCTTTTTGACGGAGGAGAACATCCCTTACTACCTAGAGTCCTTGAACCGCTTCAAGCCCGATGCCTTGGACGGCTTCTTCACCTGCATGCTGGATTTGGCCAACTACATGAAGCGCAAGGGCATCAAGCCCGGTTTTCAACTAAAGGCCATCTTCCCCACCTCTGAAACCCTGACCAAAACCGGCCGTGAGCTTTTGGAAGAGGTCTTCTCCTGCAAGGTCTATGACCAGTACGCATCCTCAGAAGGCGCGCCTTTTGTGACAGACTGCCCCCATCAGCACCTGCACATGGACTTGTCCTCCGGCGTATTTGAGCACTTTGGCATGGGGGATGAGGTGCTGGTCACCAGCTTCACCACCTACGCCACCCCGCTCATCCGCTACCGCATCGGGGACAGCATGGTGTTCTCCCCTGAGGGCAAAACCTGCCCCTGCGGCATGCAGGCGCCCATGGTGGAAGAAATCCAGGGCCGCCGGCTGGACTTTTTGTACACGCCTGAGGGCGCCAAGGTCAACGCCGGCAACGTGGCCAACCTGCTCAAGAACATGCCCAACTCCGTCATCCGCGCCCAGTTTAAGCAAGAAAAAATGGACGAAGTCACGGTGCTTCTGGAAGTGGATAAAGCCTTGTACAACAAGAGCTATGACGATTTGCTCCTCAATGAGTTCCTGCACAAGTTCGGCAGCAAACTCAAGGTCAACATCGTCCATGTTGATGAAATACCAAGGGAAGGCAGCGGCAAGTTCCGTATGATTAAGAACGATGTCCGGGTTTAAGGTCGTTCGTAGAAACGGTGTCGCCCTGTTTGACTACCTGCTCATCCTGGGGCTTGTTTTGGCGCCCATGACCGAGCTGCGCATCTGGAAGGTCGGCCCGAGCGAGCTGCTGTTGATGCTCTGGAGCACCAAATACATCCGCGGCTTCTTTGAAGGCGGGCTCAAGCATTACCTCGTCCGTTTCTGGCTGCTGTTTTACCTGACCATCACAGCCGGCATGCTCTACTGCCTTATTTTCTACCCCAGGGAGTCCTCGGGCGTTGACGGCTTGTTCACCTGGTTCTTCATGCTCTACATCTCCCTGGGCGTCTACGCCGGCATGAAAAAGCACTCCTTGTCCAGCATCCTGCAGATTTTAGAGACGGTGGTCATCCTGTCGGCGATTTGGTATTTCCTCTTATTGATGTACAGCCAGAGGGTGTCCACCCATTTCCTGGGCGCCAGGCTCTGGTACGCCCGTGTGCGCTATACCGGCGGGGGCAGCAACCCCCACCAGATGGCCATTTTGTCCCTGGGGCTGATGTTTGTCTCCTTTTATTTCCTCTGCCGGGTCAAATTGAGCCTGCCCAAGAAAATCCTGCATGCTGCCTGCATGGGCGCGCACCTGTATTACCTTTTCCTGACCCGCTCCACCACCGCCTGGATGGCGATGGCCGCAACCTACGCGGTGGGCTTTGTCCTCCTGGTGCTGCTCCTGCAAAGGGGGGTCAGAGACCGACAGGTCACGGTCATCCTGCTCTCGGCCTTTTCGCTCCTGCTGGTCATGGTGGCCTTCACGCAGCTGTATGAGAAATTCTACAACTGGGTCGCCAAGGACCCCAACGGCCTGCACCGCTTCCAGCTGTTTGCCTATGTTTTGGACCCCCTGTCAAAGAACTTCCTCTTTGGCTTGGGGGATGGGACGCACTCCAACAACGGCATTTCCGAGTTTCATAACACCTACCTGGAGATTATCGGCATGTCCGGCCTCATCGGCGTCATCATCTTTGTCCTGTTCACCTACCGCCTCATCAAAAACCTCTGGCATGACCCCTTCCTGCTGCTTTTGCCCCTGGCCTACTATGTCTATGGCTTTGCGGGCTTTGGCTTAAGGCGTCTTCCCTACTGGGTGCTGACGGTTATGATGATTACGATTTCTGAAAAAATACCCAAGACGGAAGGCCTGGGCTTTAAGGAGCGCAGACTCCTTCGGATTAAACCCTTGGGCGGATTGTTGTATGAGTAAGATTTTATTTGTGGTCACGGCCTTTGCGCCCAAAAATGTCATCGGCAGCATCCGGCCGTCCAAGATGGCCAAGTACCTCATCCAAAACGGGCATGAGGTCACCGTGGTGATGCCGCCGGTGCCGGAGAATGAACCCAAGGATCCCCTTCTTGAAGGCGGGGAGATGGACCAGGTTGAACGCGTGCTGGTCTCCTATGGCGCGGCCTACGGCAAAATCCGCAAGCGCTACAAGGACAGCAAGGCGGCATCACCGGCCACCCAAACCCCGCAGGGCAAAGGCTTGAAGCTCTTCCTGCGCTTTGCTTACACCACCTTCATGGATGTCCTCTGGGCGCGCCGCGCCAAACAGGCTGTCAGGCAGCGCTTTGCCCCGGGCACATTTGACGCGGTCTTGTCCTCCTACCCCAACATCGCCACCCACTGGGTGGCAGGCAACGCCCGCAAAAAGGGCGTCGCGAAGCGCTGGGTGGCGGACTTCCGCGACCCCATGGTCTACGAATGGCAGCCGGGTTTCCAGCGCGCCTTGAACCGTTTCCTGCAGCGCCGGGTGGAGAAAAAGGCGGACGCGGTCACCGTGGTCGCCGGGGACATCATGCAAAAGTTCCCGCTCGCCCAGTCACAGGGCAAACTGCATTGGATCTCCAACGGCTTTGACCCCACAGACCTGGCAGGGCTCAACACAAGGCCGGCAGCGGAGGGTACCTTCCCGGGCAACAAGGGTCAGTTGATTTTCGCCTATGCCGGCGGCTTGTACGGCGGCAAGCGTGATTTGAGGGTGCTGTTTTCAGCCTTGGATGCTCTGATTCAAAAGGGTGTCCTCAGAAAAGAGGACCTGGTCTTCCGCTTTGCCGGAAGCGACCTTGAGATTTTAAAAGGCTTTGCCCGCCCCCATGGCCTGGAGGACATCATCGCCCCCCTGGGCCGGGTGGACAGGCAGACAGCGCTTTCCATGCAGCAGTCCGCCGATATCCTGGTCATCTGTTCCCACAACACCAGGCAGGACCAGGGCATCCTGACCGGCAAGGCCTTTGAGACCCTAATGCTCTCCCGCCCCGTCCTGACCCTCATCAACGGGGATTTGGCAGGCAGCGAATTGGGCCGCATGATGGACACTGTGGGCGCAGGTTTGCTGTATGAAGAGGCCGACCATGAGACGGATTACCCCGCGCTCCTCGCCTGGCTTGAAGCGCGCTTTGTGGAAAAGCGCGGCACGGGGCAGGTTAAAAGCACCCTCGTTGAGGATAAAAAGCAGCAGTATTCCTATGAGCGGATTACTTTAGAGATGTATCAACTGATGAAGGGGGAGCGGGCATGAAAACGCTGGTTTTAAAGGCGCTGCGCGTTTTCCTGCGCCTGTTTTATCAGGACAAATGGCTTTCCGGCAAGTGGTTTACCAAATACCGCGCCGGCTATCTCTGGGCGCTCAAGTCCCTCCCGCGCAAACTGCTCACCGGCCAGCCCTGGCCGTCCTCCAAATACAACATCATCCAAAACCACAAGCGCCTGCACATTGACCCGTCCAGCCTCAACTGTCTGCAAAACCGCGGCTGTTATTTCCAGAACCAGAATGCGGACATCCATATCGGCAAAGAGGTCTATATCGCCAACAACGTGGGTCTCATCACCGAAAACCACGACCCCAATGACCTGGACGCCCATTTGCCGGGCAGCGACGTGGTCATCGGGGACAAGTGCTGGATTGGGATGAACTGCGTCATCCTGCCCGGGGTCACCCTGGGTGAGGGCACGGTGGTGGGCGCAGGCGCTGTTGTGACCAAGAGCTTTCCGGAGGGCTACTGCGTCATCGCCGGCAACCCGGCCAGGCTGCTGAAGACCCTGACGCCTCAGAAGGAGGCGGACGCTTGAGCGGTCTCTTTCAAAAACTGAAAAATAACCGCTTTTTCCGTTCGCTCATGATGCTGTCCACCGGCACCATCATCGCCCAGTTGCTGGCCGTGCTGGTGTCGCCGATTTTAACCCGGCTGCTGAGCGAATATGAGCTGGCGCTGTTCGCCTTTGCCCTGTCCATTGTCAACACCTTCCAGGCTTCCATCAACGGCGCGTACAACAACGGCATCGTGGTGGAGGACAACGAGCACAAGGTGCACGCCCTCATCAAGCTATCCTTTGTGGTCGGCATTGTCCTAAGCGTCCTGGTGGGCATCGGCAGTTACCTGTACATCGTCTTTTTCTCAAAGGACAACTACCCGGCGCTGCTCATTGCCGTGTTTGTGCTGTTGACCCTGCTGTCCACCGGGCTCATTCAGACGCTGACCGCCTGGAATAACCGCCGCAAGGACTACAAGACCATCGCGGCTGTTGGCATCTACCGCTCGGTATTCCAGAACCTGGGCAATGTGCTCTCCGCCTTCTTAAAGCTGGGCGCGCCGGGGCTCCTGCTCAGCTATGTGGCGGGCAACGCCGCGGGCATCCGCCGCCAGGCCAAGGAAATCAAGCCCGAAATCCCCGCTGTTTTGGCCGTGCCCCAGGCGGAAGTGAAGGCGGTTGCCAAAGAAAACTATCGTTATCCGCTCTTCACCGCGCCCTCTTATTTTGTCAACAGCCTGAGTTTTTCCTCCATCACCTTCTTTATTGAAGCGCTCTTTGAGTTCCGTCTGCTCGCGTATTACTCCATGTCCATGCGCATCCTGGGCCTGCCGCTCGCGCTCATCAGCGCCAATGTGGGCAAGATTTTCATGGCGGACGCCTCCAATGAGTTTAACAAAACCGGTACCTTCAGAAAGACCTTTAACCGCATGTCCCTCTTTTTGACCGCGGTCGCCCTGCCCATGGGCATTGTGATGTTCTTTTTCGCCCCGCCGCTGAGCCGCTTTGTCTTTGGCCCGGGCTGGGAGGTTGCCGGTGAGTACATCAAGATTTTAACGCCCATGTTTTTAATCCGTTTCATCGCGACCGCCGTGTCCCCCGGCTACATGATTTGCGGCAAGCAGCGCACGGACGCCTTCCTGCAGGTGCTTTTGCTGGTGGCTTCCGTGTCCGCCTTCCTTCTGGCCCGGACTCAACACTACCCCATTGAGTCCTTCCTCTGGGCCATCTCTATTTTCAAGTCCCTGGTTTATCTGGTTTATTTTATGCTGTTGTGGTGGTATTCACGCAAAACCCAAGTGAAACCATTAAAAGGAGGTTCAAATTGATTTTAACAGTGGTGGGCGCGCGCCCGCAGTTCATCAAGGCCGCTGCCCTCTCCCGTGTGCTCCGGCGTGAGCAGAAGGAAATCCTGGTGCACACCGGCCAGCACTATGATGCCAACATGTCCGAGGTCTTTTTTACGGAGCTGGACATCCCGCATCCGGATTACAACCTGGGCATCGCCGGCGGCAGCCACGGGGTTATGACGGCCCGGATGCTCATGGCGCTTGAAGAGGTCATGCTCAAGGGAAAGCCGGACAAGGTGCTGGTCTACGGGGATACCAACTCCACCCTGGCCGCCGCCTTAGCCGCGGTCAAATTGCAGATTCCTCTGGCGCATGTGGAAGCGGGCAACCGGGTGGGCACGCTGAAGAACCCGGAGGAGGTCAACCGCATCATGACCGACCACGCCTCTACCTGGCGCTTTGCCTGTGTGCCCAGCGCCATGGAAGAATTAAAAAAGGAAAACCTGTTAAACGGCGCCCACCTGGTCGGTGACCCGATGTTTGACGCCTACCTGTATTACAAGGACAAGAGCGAAAACCGGGCGATTGACGACCTGTTTGACCTGGATGGCAAGCCGCTTACCCTGCCCCGCGACTTCTACTACATGACCTGCCACCGCCAGGAAAACACCGATGACCTGAACAAGCTGGACCAGATTCTTCAGGCCATGGACAGCCTGGACGCGCCCACCGTCTACCCCGTTCACCCCAGGAACCGCAAGGATGTCCTGCAGCTGATGAAGGACAAGGGCTACCGGCAGATTCTCTTTGTTCAGCCGGTGGGCTACCTCAGCTCCATCTACATGGTCAGCCATGCCAAGCAGGTGGTGACCGATTCCGGCGGCGTGCAGCGCGAGGCCTTCTTTGCCGGCGTGCAGTGCGTGTCCGTTCTGGACTTTGTCTGCTGGCCTGAAACCATGGTGGACAACCGCAACCAGCTGTCCCTGCCGGACAAACAGCAGATTCTAACCGCCCTTAAAAAGCCCATGCGCATTGACCCTACGTATCAGCCCTTTGGCGATGGCAAGGCTTGCGAGAAAATTACCGGCCTTTTGGCCTGACAAACGGGAAGGAAAGAGCAATGAGCAAGAAAATCACCTATGCCCTCATCGGCTGCGGAAGGATTTCCCCCAACCACATCGCCGCCGCCAAGGAAAACCAGTTTGACATCGTGGCCATCTGTGACCTGGTGCCGGAGAACATGACCGACAAGATGCTCAAGTTTGAGCTGCCGGAAACCGTCAAGCAATACACCGATTACCGTGAGCTGCTCAAAAACGAGAAGCCCGACCTGGTCGCCATCTGCACCGAGTCCGGCAAGCACGCGCCCATCGCGCTGGACTGCATTGAGGCGGGCTGCAACCTCATCATTGAGAAACCCATGGCGCTGTCCATTGAGGACGCGGACAAAATCATCAAACTGGCCGAGGAAAAGGGCGTGAAGGTCTCCGCCTGCCATCAGAACCGCTTCAACAAGTCGGTGCGCGTCATCCGCGACGCCATTGAAAAGAAGCGCTTTGGCCGGCTCTTCCACGGCGCCGCCCACATCCGCTGGAACCGCGGCTGGGAGTATTATTCCCGTGCTAAATGGCGCGGCACCTGGGAGCAGGACGGCGGCGCTTTGATGAACCAGTGCATCCACAACATCGATTTGCTGCGGTGGATGATGGGGGATGAGATTGAAGAGGTTTTCGCCTACACCGACAAATTAAACCACCCCTACATCCAGGCGGAGGACCTGGGCCTGGCGCTCATCCGATTTAAGAACGGCGCTTACGGCCTCATTGAGGGCACCACCAACATCTACCCCAAGAACCTGGAAGAAACGCTGTACATCTTCGGCGAAAAGGGCACTGTCAAAGCCGGCGGCCAGTCTGTCAACGTGATTGACGAGTGGAATTTCTCTGACGCCCTGGATGACCCGGACACCATCAAGCGCGAGCACCATGAGAACCCGCCCAATGTCTACGGCTTTGGCCACATCCCGCTGTACGCCGACGTGGCGGACGCGATTAGAAATGACCGCGCGCCCTATGTGGACGCCCATGCCGGCAAGCGCGCGCTTGAATTGGTGCTGGCCATTTACCAGTCTGCCGCTACCGGCAAGCCGGTGAAGCTGCCGCTCACCTCCTGCTCTTCCCTGGATTTTACCGGACGCTTTGACAAGGCGGGCAACTAAGGTGGACAAGCCGTATTTCGTGCATGAGAGCAGCTACGTGGATGAGCCCTCCCAAATCGGCGCGGGCACCAAAATCTGGCATTTCTGCCACGTCCAAAAGGGCGCTGTCATCGGGGAGAACTGTTCCCTGGGCCAGAATGTGAATATCTCTAACAACGTGAAGATAGGCAATGGCTGCAGAATTCAGAACAATGTCGCCGTGTATGAGGGCGTGGAGCTGGAAGACTATGTCTTCTGCGGTCCTTCCTGTGTGTTCACCAATGACTTGACCCCCAGGGCCAAGTACCCCAAAGGCCCCCAGGGCTTTTACAAGACCCTGGTCAAGCGCGGGGCGTCCATCGGCGCCAATGCCACCATCGTGTGCGGCAACACCATCGGCGAGTGGGCGCTCATCGCCTCAGGCGCCGTCATCACCAAAGATGTGCCCGCCCATGCCCTGATGGCCGGCGTACCGGCCAAGCAAATCGGCTGGGCGTGCGAGTGCGGCCAGCCGCTCAAGGACGGCTTAACCTGCAAGCATTGCAAGCGTTCCTATGAGCTAAAAGACAATCATTTATTGGAGGTATAAGCATGCAATTCCGTGATTTGGGCGCGCAGTACCAGCGCCTTAAGCCTGAGATTGACAAGAGGGTGCAGGAGGTCATGGCCGGCAGCAAGTTTATCTTTGGGCCGGAGGTCAAGGAGCTGGAGGACAAATTGGCGGCCTATGTGGGCGTCAAGCACTGCGTCTCCTGCGCCAATGGCACGGATGCCCTGCAACTGCTGCTCATGGCCTGGGGCGTGGGGGAGGGGGATGCGGTCTTCACCTCGGACTTCACCTTTTTCGCCTCCGCCGGCAGCGCGTCCATCCTGGGCGCGACGCCTATCTTGGTGGACGTGGATGAGCGCACCTTCAACATCTGCCCGGACAGCCTGGAGAAGGCCATCCTGGAAGTCAAAAAGGAAGGCAAATTAAAGCCCAGAGTCATTGTGCCCGTGGACCTCTTTGGCCTGCCGGCTGATTATGAGCGCATTAATGACATCGCGAAGAAATATGGCCTGCTGGTTCTGGAAGACGGCGCCCAGGGCTTTGGCGGCGCGATCAAGGGCCGGCGCGTGTGCTCCTTTGGGGACGCGGCGACCACCTCCTTTTTCCCGGCTAAGCCCCTGGGCTGCTATGGGGACGGCGGCGCGATTTTTACCAATGATGATGAAATGGATGTCCTGCTGCGTTCTTTAAGGGCACAGGGCCGCTCGCCGGAGGACAAGTACGACAACCAGATGATTGGTATGAACTCGCGCTTGGACACCCTGCAGGCCGCCATCCTCCTGCCCAAACTGGAAGCTTTCATCCATGATGAGCTGGACGCGGTCAACCGCGTCGCCGACAGGTACACGGCCGGTTTAAAGGATGTGGTCATCACGCCCTACATCCCGGAAAACTATTATTCCTCCTGGGCGCAGTATACCATCCTTTTAAAAGACCGCGCCCAGCGTGACCAGCTCAAGGCCCGCCTGAATGAAAAGGGCATCCCCACCATGGTCTATTACCCCCGCGGCCTGCACCAGCAATCCGCCTACCGCGACATGAACCTTTCAGACGACCGCTTCCCGGTCACCTCATCCCTGACCGGGCGTGTGCTGAGCCTGCCGATGCATCCGTATTTGAGCGATGAGGAGATTGACAAGGTCATCGCCGGGGTCAAAGCCAGCCTTTAGGGCCGTGTTTTCGCCCTTTTGTGGAATTATTCACCCGCTGGTGGTACACTATTACCGCCTTTGGGCTAAGGAGATTGTGAAGTGAAGCTTCGTTTTCCATCCGGCAGACGCGCCAGGCACGCTGTTTTAATCCTGATTGACCTGGTCTGTCTCATCGCCGCCATCGCGCTGGTCTTTGGTATTTATCCCAGCAGCACCATGCGGCTCACCACCCAGACAAAAATCATCCATGGCGCGATTCTTTTAGGCTGCATCTTCCTGATGCGCCTGGTTTTCCGTGTCTATTCCCAGTCCTGGCGCTACGCCAATGAGTCGGCCTACCTCCTGTTTATCTTCGCCGATACCCTGGGCGGCGGGCTGTATTTTCTCATCAGCAACACCTTCATGGTCTGGAAAATCTCGGCCATTCATACCTTCGCCGTTGTGGCGATGTCTCTCATCTTCACCCTGTCCTTCCGTTTCCTCTACCAGTGGCAGCGCGCGGTTGAGCGCAGCCCCATTAAAATCAGCAAATTAAAAGACAAGGAAGGGCACGCCATCAGCGAGCCCTTGCAGACGCGCATTGCCATCGTGGGCGCCAGCGAAATGGGCATCCAATTGGCAAGGGAACTGCTGGGCGACAAAAACGCCAAGTACCTGCCCGTTTGCTTCCTGGACAACAACAAGGGCAAGATTGGCAACCTCATCTTGGGCCTGAAGGTTTTCCCGGAGGATGAGTCCGTCGCGCTCACCGCGCAGAAGATGAACGTGGACACCTTTGTCATCACCATCCCGGACAAGGACGCCGCCTTTTTGCAGAAGCTCTTCCTGTTCTACAAGCAGTTTGGCCGCAATGTGCTTATTTATGATTACCCGGCCGATCGCCTGCTGGAAGACGGCGGCTCCAAGACCATCCGCGAAATCAACATTGAGGATTTGCTCCCCCGGGAGAAAATCGCCAACCTGGGCAGCAACAAGTCAGAGTTCTACCGCGGCGAGACCATCCTGGTGACCGGCGCTGGCGGCTCCATTGGCAGTGAGCTGTGCCGTCAATTGCTGGTGATGGAACCCAAGACCCTGGTGCTGCTGGACATCTATGAAAACAGCGTCTATGACCTGCAAAATGAGTTGAAGGCCAGAAAAACTTCCACGGACATCCAGGTAGAGATTGCCTCTGTCCGCGAGAAAAGCAAGATTGACGAGGTCATGAAGCGCTACCAGCCCTCCTTTGTCTTCCACGCCGCGGCGCACAAGCACGTGCCGCTCATGGAGCACAACCCGGAGGAGGCGATTAAGAACAACGTCTTTGGCACCTACAACATGGTGTCCTCCGCCGAGGAGCACGGCGTTAAGCGCTTTATCCTGATTTCAACGGACAAGGCGGTCAACCCCACCAATGTCATGGGCGCGTCCAAGCGCCTGTGCGAGATGATTGTCCAAAGTCGCAGGGACAGCAAAACAGCCTTTGTCGCCGTGCGCTTTGGCAACGTGCTCAACTCCAACGGCTCTGTCATCCCGCTCTTTTTGCGCCAAATCAAGTCCGGTGGGCCGGTCACGGTCACGGACAAGCGCATCGTGCGCTACTTTATGATGATTTCGGAGGCCGCCCAGCTGGTGCTGCAGACCGGATGCCGGGCCGAGAAGGGGGACATCTATGTCCTCAACATGGGCTCCCAGGTCAAAATCATCGAACTGGCTGAGAACCTCATCCGCCTGAGCGGCTACACGCCTTATAAGGAGATTGATATCCAGGAAATCGGCTTGAGACCGGGTGAAAAGCTCTATGAGGAAATCCTCATCGACTATACCAACCAGCTAAAGACCGATGACCAGCGCATCTTCATTGAGCGCGAGTCCGGCCTCACCCGGGACGAGGTTGAGGACAAACTGGCTGTTCTGAAAGCCGCCATCGCGGAAAAGACGCCGGAAGCCATTGTGGAGGCCGTCAAGCGCACCGTGCCCACCTACCACGACGCTGAGGAAGTCAACCAGAAGGCCATTTTGGCCGGTGAAGATAAGAATGTGCCGACAGAGGCAGTGAAGGAGGAAGCCTGACATGCGTCAGATTGAACTCACCCCCAAGGAATTGTTAATCGCGGTATTGAACCGCTGGAAGCTGATGGTGGTCCTGGGCCTGGTGCTGGCGATTCTGGTCGGCGGCTACAGCTACCTGACCCAATCCCGCGGCATCGGCGAACTGCAGGAAAACTATGAAGCGGAATTGGCCTCCTACCATGCCAACCTGGCGGCCAAGCAGTCCGGCATTGAGCAGAACACCGCCATTGCCAACGCGGCTGAAAAATACAACGACAACAGCCTGTTGATGACGGTGGACCCCTACAACAAGCAGGTGGCCACCCTCACCTTCTCGGTCTCTGTCAAGCCCGATTCCTTCAATCTGGACCTGGCCAACCAGCGCACCCTGGGCTTTGTGGACCTGGGCCGTGTGCAAGCCACCCAGCTGGTCAGCCGCTACCTCATTTTGGCCAATAGCGCCAAATTGAGCGAGCTGTTCGCGGGCCTTGTACCCGAAATGCCGGAGGATACCTACCTGCGTGAGATGGTCAGCGTCACCCGCTACGCCCAGGAAGATAAGCTGGAGGGCGATGAGGGCTTGGTCACCATCAGCGTCATTGGCGGCAAGGATTTGGACGCCAAGCTGGCCGCGCACAAAATGTATGAATTTCTGCAGAGCAAGCAGGACATGCTGGAAGAAACCATTGCCCCGCACACCTTGACCTTGCTGGACGATACCCTGCTGGTCTCGGTTGATAATGAGCTGGCCGCCAAGCAGGCCGAGCAGCGCAGCCTGCACGCCACCGCGGTGTCCCAGATTACCGCCCTTCGCAATGAGATTGAAGAACTCCACGACAAAAAGCCGGTGGAGCCCTCCCTGTGGAAGTATGTGCTGAAGAACGCCATCTTTGCCTTTGTCCTGGGCTTTATCATCGGTCTGGTGCTGGCAGCCTTCATGTACCTGGCCAAATATCCCCTGCAGTATGCCCTCCAAGTTCAGGATCAGCTGAATGTGCCTTTCCTGGGCGGCGTGAAACCCAAGAAGGGTTACCTGCTCACGGCCTGGAAAAACCGCCTGGCCGGTGATGACCTCCTGCAGGATGAGCAGGCCGCCATGGCCGTTGTCGCGGCCAACCTGGAGGACCTGGTCAAGCCCGGCTCCACCATCCTCTTAAGCGGCGCTTTGGATGCCGCCCAGGTGTCCGCTGCCGCCAAGAGATTAAATGATGAACTCAAGGGCAAGGACATTACCGTCATCCCCGGGGAAAGCCTGGGCAGCAGCGCCCAGACTGTTCGCGCCCTGCAGACGGCGGATGGCGTTGTGTTGCTGGAAAAATTGAATGTTTCCCGCTTAAAGCGCGTGCTGTCTGACAAGGAAAGGCTGGCGCTCAACGACAAGCCCTTGCTGGGTTACATGCTGGTTTAAGGCTGTTATGAAAGCTGCGTTTTCTCTTGCCACCTTAAAGCGCGCCCTCCTGCTGGCGCTGGCTTTGGCACTAGTCATTTCCCCGTTCACCGGCTTGGCGCAAACGCCTGAGCCCCTGCGCATCCTGCTGTTGGGCACGGACCGCCTGGGCTACCGGACGCTGACGGAGGATGAAGCCTTAAGCCGCGCGGATGCCATCCTGGTGCTCACCATCCAGCCCGGCAGCGGCAAAATCCGCGTGCTGAGCGTGGAAAGGGATTACCAGGTCACCCTGCTGGGGGACCGCGGGGTCAACAAGCTTTCCACCGCCACCTACTTTGGCGGCTCCCAGATGGCGCTGGACGCGGTCAACGGCTTGTTTGGCACTGATCTTACTTACTACATGCAGGTGGACATCCCCAGCGCCATTGGCATCATCGACAGCCTGGGCGGCATTGAGGTGGACATCAGGGAGGATGAGCTGGCGGTCGTCAACGCCTCCCCCGTGATTGAGCCCAAGGCCAAGGCTGGTCCGCACCATTTTGATGGCAAGCAGGCTCAGGCTTTCATGCGCGTGCGCGACATGACCATCAACCCCATTGAGTCCAACGCCCAGCGCAATGAGCGGCAAACCCGGGTTATCTCTGCCATCTTAAAGCGTCTGCCCCAGATGGGACTTTCTGAGGCGGTGGCCGTCGCCAGCGACATCCTGCCCATGATTTCAACCAACATGCCGGTGTATGACCTGCTCCTTTTGGCCCAGGGCGTCCTGCAGGGCGGCCTGGACATGGAAATCGTCTACCAGCGCTCCCCCTCCACTCCCTTTCAATCCAAGCGCGTCAACAAGCACCTGGTGGTTCAGGTGACCGATATGGACAAGGAGATTCAAGCCGTCCGGGACTTTCTGCTGTATCCGGACTAAACCGCTATTAAAGGAGAAACTGCCATGAAAAAACTGCTCGCCCTTTTGCTGGCGCTCGTTTTAACCCTGGGCACCCTGCCCGCCCTCGCCCTGGGCATGACCTTTACCCACCCCGAAGAAGGTGAACCCCTGCTGGTTGGCTATACCAACCACATGCCCTTCTTTAAAATCTACGGCTTCACCTACTACCAGATTGTGGACCCCATGAAGCCCTACCGCGGCCTGCTGTCCAACCCCACTTCCCTGGATGTTGCCAAGATGCCCGATTTGGACACCGCGCTTAACGCCATTTTGGACAGCGTGGAGGGCAAGGACGGCGGCGTAAAGCCCCTGGTCTTCGCCCTGTCCGGGGCGCTTGAGCCCTACCAGGCGCAGTGGGCGGCCCTCTCCCGGGAGGATCAGGTCAAGGCCATCAAACTGTTAAACGGCTTTGGCGGCGCGGAAGGCTATGCCGAGCTCAACACCCTGCCCGGCTTTGAGGAAGAGGACTTTTCGGAGCTGTCTGATAATTTTGTCGTCTTCCAGGCGCGCATCGGCGAAGTGATGTACAACTACCGCGTGATGCAGTTTTACGTGGAAGAGGAAGACTTCCATGAGTATTACTTTGAGCGCTTCAACTTTGTAGAAGTGGATGGCGTATGGCGCCTGCTGCGCCTCACCAAGGAATACGCCGATGTCACGCCTGAGCGTGCTTCCTATGTGCACGGCCTGAGCGGCTACACCTTTGAAACCTCCTATGACAACAACCACGAAGCCATGCAGGACTTCATCTGGGGCGATAGTGTCAGCGATGTGGCCTCCCTGGAAGGCGCTGTGGAAGAGAACGGCCAGGTCAAGGTGGCGGAGGGCATCCTCTACCAGATTCCCGCCCAAATCACCTTCAGCTTTGAGGACGGCCTCACCAGGATTGAGTACACCTTCAAAAACGAGCTGTCCTTCTACTCGGCGCTCTTCTCCCTCTACGACCGTTATGCGGACCCCGTCATGGTCATGGAAAACGGCGACCTGACCTGGTCCACCAACGATACCTTCCTCCACCTGGTCTATGACCAGAACACCTCCTCCCTTGTTGTGATGCGTGAAGCGGACATGGAAGAGTCCTTCTGATTTGCCTTGCGCACCCCGCATCTGCTAAGATAAACCGAATCCGGCGAAAGGAATCTGATCATGAAGAAGATTATCGCGCTCATCCTGCTGTTTGTTATGCTGGCTCCCATGGCGCTTGCCGAGGACGCCCCAGCCGTATCGCCTGACGGCGTCATCAACACGGTGATTCCAACCGTGCTCACCCGTGACATCCAGTTAAAAGGCAAGAAAGCGGACGGCAGCGTCCCCAACAACCCTGTTATCCCCGGCATCAGCCCGACCACGGGCCTGCCCAAGGCGGAAGGCAGATACGTTGTTGTTCTAAGCCAGATTGACAACAACCTGGGCGCGTTGCCCCAGTGGGGCCTCACCAGCGCGGACATCATGTACGAATTGCCCATCTCCGGCAATGGCTGGACCAGGCTGACTGCTCTATTCTCTGACAAGATTCCTGCGGAAGCGGGCCCTGTCCGCTCCGCCCGCGTCATGCACGCGGAGCTGCGCGAGGAATGGGACGCCCTTCTGCTGCACTATGGCGAGCAGACCGCTGATGGCAGCAACTTCCGTGAAGCCATCCGCAATTTCGGCGTACCCGCCAAGGGGCTGGAGATGGACGGCATCGGCAACAAATATTCCGCCCTCTTCCCCAGGGTCAAGTACCACCGGGCGCCCCATAACGTCTCCGGACAGGTACAGCAGCTCCTGGCTCAGGTACCCGATCCCAACTACCCCTTCCAGCCGCGTCCCTTCCTGTTTGACGCCAACGCCACCTATGAAGGCCCGGACGCCCACAAGATTACCGTCACCCACAAGAAGAACAGCTCCACTGAGGCCACTTATTTCTATGATGAGGCCAAAGGCGTCTACCTGCGTTTGACCGCCAAGGGCATCTACACGGATTACCTGGAGCCCGATACCACTCTTTATTACAGCAACATCATCGTCCAGCGCACCAAGCTGGCGTTTAACAAGCGTTCCCAGAACCCCCTGCTGCCGGACATCGTGGGCAGTGGTGCTGCCGACATCTTCATCGGCGGCAAGTACATCGCCGGTGTCTGGTACCGCTCCAGCTTCCAGTCAAGGACCGTGTTCTATGACCAAAACGGCGAGGAAATCATCCTCCATCCCGGCAAAACCTGGATTACCATCAACGGTGAAGACACCGTGGTCACCTATGACAACAAACACGATGCCAACACCCAGGCCTACTACAACGTGATGGGCAAACTGCCCCAGTACACCCTGCTGCAGTTGGGCGACAGCGGCGAGGAAGTCCGCAAGATGAAGCAGGCGCTTTATGAGCAAGGCTTCATCCGTACCAGCAAGTTCAACAGCCGCTTCCAGGATAATACCGTCCCGCTGGTTGAGGCCTTTGAGGCAGCCAAGGGCCTGCCGGTTGACGGCATTGCCGACAGCCTGATGCTGGCCATCCTCTATGGCGAAACCGTGCCCGGTTACACCCAGCCTGCCGCCCCTGAGGGAGAGGAACCGCTTACCGTGACGGAAACCGTCACCCAGCCTGAGGGCACCACCCAGGTGGTGGAGGAAGCCCCTGTTGTGACCGAGGCGCCGGCCACCCCCGAGCCCACCGCCGTGCCGACCGCTGAGCCCACTGTCGCTCCCACCACGGAGCCGACCGCGGAGCCGACAGCGGAGCCGACTGTTGCGCCGACTGCCGAGCCCACACAGGAGGCCACCCAGGAGCCGGCTGAGGAAGCCGCCACGCCGGAGCCCGCTGGTGAGCGCAAGGCCACCGTGGTCACCGGCAACAAGGGACCGCTCAACGTCCGCAAGGAGCCCAAAGGCACCGCCAAACTGCTCATGCGCATTGACTTTGGCACCGAGGTCATCGTGCTGGCTGAGGAAGGCGAGTGGAGCAAAATCCGCGTGGGCACCCGCGAAGGCTATGCCATGACCAAGTTCCTGGTCTACATCGACTAAAACAACAATAATAATAAAAGCCCGGAGGACATGATTCTCCGGGCTTTTCTATATCTTTTTGGGCTTAGTCGTCCAGGTTGAAATACCGCTTTGAGTTGTAATAGCAGATGTCTTGAACCATCTTGCCCAGGAAAGCCTCATCCTCGGGGTACTCGCCCCTGTCCACCTGGTCCGCCACCCACTGGCAGAGGATGCGGCGGAAGTACTCATGCCGGGTGTAGGACAGCAGGCTGCGCGAATCAGTCAGCATGCCGATGAAATTGGCGAACACGGTGTGGCTGGCCAGGTTGTTCAGGTGGTCTAACATGCCCTGCTTGCTGTCGTTGAACCACCAGGCGCTGCCGTGCTGGATTTTGCCGGGATAGGAACCGTCCTGAAAGCAGCCGGTGAGGGCGGCAAGCTGCGCGTTATCGGTGGGGTTTAGGGAATAAAGGATGGTTTTGGGCAGGCCGCCATGGCTTTCCATCTCGCCCAACAGCCCTGCAAGGGCTGCGCCGGTGCCGCTTTGGCCCCTGATGGCGTCGTATCCGGTGTCCGGCCCCAGGCGCTTAAAAGCCGCCGGGTTGCTGTTGCGCACCACGCCAAAATGCAGTTGCATCACGATGTCATTCTCGCGGTATTCCCGGGCCAGGAAGCAGAGCAATTCGGTCCTGTAAGCATCCGTCTCCGCTTTATTAATGCCTTCACACCGCAGGGCTTTTTGGAAAATGCCATCGGCGTCTTTGCCCGGCTCAAACGCAACCTCGTCCAACCCGTGGTCCGCCGCCCGGCAGCCCAAATTAATAAAGACAGCTAACCTGTCCCTGAGGGCTGCCTTCAGGTCATCCAGGGTTTTGATGTCCATGCCGCAGACCTCAGACAGTTCTTTGATGTAGTCTATAAATCCTGGCTTCTCAACGCCCAGCGCCTTGTCCGGGCGGAAGGCGGGGTAGACCTTGCAGGGCATGGTGGGGTCGTCCCGCATCAGGCGGTGCCAGCGCAGGTCATCCTTGGGGTCATCGGTGGTGCAAAGCGCCTCCACCCGGGAGCGCCTGATGATTTCACGGGCGGACAACCGGGGCAGCATCTGATGGGCCTTCTCCCAGATGTCTTCAAAGGTGGCCTCGTTTAAAGGCTCTGTGATACCAAAATGCCGCTGCAATTCCAGGTGCGTCCAGTGATACAGGGGATTGCCGATGAGGCGGGGGAGGGTTTTGGCCCACATCGCGAATTTTTCCTGGGGGCTTTTTGACCCGGTCACATAGTCCTCAGGCACCCCGTTGGCCCTCATGACCCGCCACTTGTAATGGTCCCCGGACAGCCAAACCTCGCTCAAGTCGGAGAACACCTTGTCCTCATATATCTCTTTGGGGCTGATGTGGCAGTGGTAGTCAATGATGGGCAGGTCCTTGGCGTACCCATGATACAGCGCTTTTGCCGTATCCGAATGCAAGAGGAAATCCTCATCCATAAACGCTTTTTTCATCTGTGGTTCACCTCATCCATATAGGCATCCTGATGTAAGCATCATACGATTTTGCCTGTTTTCTTTCAAGAGAGCGGCCTCTTTACGCGGAAAACCTGTGCAGATTGTCCGCATTTCCACCTGTTTTGCTTGTCAATAATCTGTGCTTATGGTAACATATTTTTTGTTGAATAATTAGCGATGGTCGCAATTTATATGGAGGGAAGTTAATATGGCAGAATATTTAAGCAAGGATCTTCGGAACATCGCCTTGATGGGACATGGCAGCGAGGGCAAGACCACCCTGGCGGAGTCTATGCTGTTTGCTGCGGGCAATATTGACCGCCAGGGCCGAGTGGAAGACGGCAACACCACCACCGACTACGATCCGGAAGAGACCAAACGCGGTATTTCCATCTCCGGCGCCATGGCCCCGGTGGAGTGGAGAAACACCAAAATCAACCTGATTGACCTGCCCGGTTATTTTGATTTTGTGGGCGAGGCCATTGGGCCTCTGCGCGTTGTGCGCACGGTTGGCATCGTGGTATCCTCCGTCGGCGGCATTTCCGTTGGCGCTGACAAGGCCTGGCACGCCGCCGGCAAGGCCGGCACCGGGCGTATGTTCATCGTCAACCAGATGGACCGCGAGAACGCGGACTATGACAAGGTGCTCCATGAGCTGCGCGACAAATACGGCTCCAGCGTGGTTCCGCTCATGATGCCCATCGGCTCCGCCGCCTCCTTCAAAGGTGTTGTCAACCTGCTGGAAAACAAAGCCTATGAAGGCGCCGGCAAGGGCTTAAAAGAAGTGCCCGTCCCCGCTGAGCTCAATGACGCGGTGGAGCGCTACCTAGCTGAAATCACCGAAGCGGCCGCCGAAATGGATGATGAGCTGCTGGAAAAATATTTTGAAGAAGGCGAATTGAGCCGCGATGAAATCCTCCAGGGTTTCCGCAAGGGCATCAAGTTTGGCAAAATCGTCCCGGTCATCGCGGTCTCCGCGCTCACCGGCGTTGGCATCGCCAAGCTCCTGGACCTGATGGTGGACTACCTGGGCTCTCCTGAGGGCTATGAGCAGTTCGGTGTCAACCCCAAGGATGACAGCGAAGTGTCCCGCAAGTGCTTAAACTCCGAGCCCTTCTCCGCCTTTGTCTTTAAGACCGTGGCTGACCCCTTTGTGGGCAAGCTGTCCCTGGTCAAGGTCATGTCCGGCACCCTGACTTCCTCCACCCCGCTGTACAACGTCAACCAGGAGCGCACCGAGAAATCTGGCGGCCTGTTTGTGATGCGCGGCAAGAAGCAGACCAACGTGCCCGTTTTGAACGCCGGCGACATCGGCGCTCTGAGCAAGCTCAACTACACCGCCACGGGCGACACCCTGGCTGAGCAGAACAACCCCATCAAATACCCGGAAATTGTCTTCCCCGAGCCCTCCTTCACCAAGGCCGTCTTCGCGGCCAAGCAGGGTGAGGAAGACAAGGTCTTCACCGGCCTGGCCAGGCTGCAGGAGGAAGACCCCTCCATCAAGACCGCCAAGAACACCGAGACCACCGAGACCTTGCTGTCCGGCCAGGGCGAACTGCACTTGGATGTGGTCCGATCCAAACTGGCTTCCAAGTTCGGCGCTTCCGCCGCCCTGGAAGACCCCAAGGTGCCCTACCGCGAGACCATCAAGAAAACCGTCTCCGCCCAGGGCCGCCACAAGAAGCAGTCCGGCGGCCACGGCCAGTTCGGCGACGTGTGGATCGAGTTCTCCCCCATCGGCGACACCAACATCGACTTCGAGTTTGTCGACGCGGTCGTCGGCGGCGTGGTGCCGCGCAACTTCATCCCCTCGGTTGAAAAAGGCCTGCGCGAGAACATCGTCAAGGGCGTGCTGGCGGGCTACCCGATGGTGGGCCTGCGCGCGAAGCTCTACGACGGCTCCTACCACGCGGTCGACTCTTCTGAAATGGCGTTCAAGACCGCGGCCCGTATCGCTTTCAAGAAAGGCTGCCTGGACGCCGGCCCGGTGCTCCTGGAGCCCATCATGCACGTGGAAGTGCTGGTGCCCGACGAGAACATGGGCGACATCATGGGCGACATCAACAAGCGCCGCGGCCGCATCATGGGCAT
>CAZHPW010000002.1:37171-48923 GCA_964534515.1 uncultured Christensenella sp. | reverse complement strand
GGGGTAATTTACTTGGAGCAGTTTGGTTTGGACAATGTTGAACTGAATAAGCCGATAAGGGAAACCACGTATGAAACTTTGAAGCACGCCATCATCATGGGCAACATCCCGGCGGGCTCCAGACTGATAGAAACCGTCTACGCGGAGACCCTGCACATCTCCAGGACGCCTCTGCGTGAAGCCTTCCGCAAGCTTGAGCTGGACGGCCTGGTTGAGTATGTGGAGCGCAGGGGCGTCGTCGTCCGCGCGTTCACGATTGAGGACATCGAGGAAACCTTTACCATCAGGAACGCCCTGATGATGCTGGTTATCCCGTCCATCTTCCAGAATGTCACCAAAGAGCACCTGGATGAGCTGGAGAAAATTCTGGACGCGATGGACGTGAGCCAGAAGGAGCAAAACGTGGAGGAACTCTCCCGCTACAACCGGGCTTTCCACCGCACCATTGAGCACATCTCCGACAAGAAGCGCATCCTGCGCGTGATTGACAGCCAGGAGGAGTACATCCTGCGCTTCTCCAACATGGCCATCGCCAGCATCGTGCGCCGTTCCAACGCCCATGAAGAGCACCATGAGCTGCTGCGCATGCTCAAAAACGGGGAAGAAGCGGCTTTTGCCGACTTGATGCGCAGCCATTTGAAAGAAAGCATGAACACCTGCTTGGCCGTGGTGTCCCTGCGCCGCAGCGAGCAGAGCAAATAAAACTAATAATTTTTGGAGGGTCAGATGAACGATATCCAAATCGCTCAGGCAGCCAAGCTAAAGCCTATCACGGAAATCGCTGAGAAAGCCGGTATCCCTGAAGATGCCCTGAACACCTATGGCCGTTATGTCGCCAAGGTCGACCCTGTCAAACTGCGTGACCTGCCCCAGAAGGGCAAATTGATTCTGGTGACCGCCATCACGCCGACCACGGCCGGCGAGGGCAAGACCACCGTGTCCATCAGCCTGGCGGACGGCCTGCAGGCCATCGGAAAACAATCCATGCTGGCCCTGCGTGAGCCCTCCATGGGCCCTGTCTTTGGTATGAAAGGCGGCGCCACCGGCGGCGGCCACTCCCAGGTTTTGCCGATGGAAAACATCAACCTGCACTTCACCGGCGACTTCCACGCCATCACCTCCGCCAACAACCTGCTCTGCGCGATGGTGGACAACCACATCCAGCAGGGCAATGCCCTCAATATTGACGAGCGCCAGGTGCGCGTGCGCCGCTGCATGGACATGAATGACCGCCAGCTGCGCAGCATCGTGGACGGCCTGGGCGGCACCGGCAACGGCACGCCGAGGGAAGACGGCTTTGACATCACCGCGGCCAGCGAAGTGATGGCCACCTTCTGCATGGCCGATGGCTTGTCTGACCTTAAGGAGCGCCTGGGCCGCATCGTGGTCGCCAGGACCCGTGACGGCCAGAACGTGACCTGCTCCCAAATCGGCGCCCAGGGCGCGATGGCGGCGCTGCTGCGTGACGCCATGATGCCCAACCTCGTCCAGACCTTGGACGGCACTCCCGCCCTCATTCACGGCGGTCCCTTTGCCAACATCGCCCATGGCTGCAACTCCGTCACCGCGACCAGGCTGGCGCTCAAGCTGTCTGATTACGTGGTCACCGAAGCCGGCTTTGGGGCAGACCTGGGAGCCGAAAAATTCATTGACATCAAATGCCGCATCACAGGGCTCCGTCCGGACGCGGTTGTTCTGGTTGCCACCATCCGCGCGCTAAAGCATCACGGCGGCGTTTTGAAGGATGACCTCAACAAAGAGAACATCCCGGCGCTGGAAAATGGCATGAGCAACCTCTTGGCCCATGTGCGCAATGTCAAGACGGTGTGGAAGCTGCCGGTCATGGTGGCCATCAACCACTTTGTGACCGACTCTGACGCTGAGGTGAAGACCTTGGTGGATACCCTGGCCAAGGAGGGCGTGCCCTGCGCGTTCTCAGACGGCTGGGCCAAGGGCGGCCAGGGCGCCAAGGAAGTGGCGCAGACGGCCGTTGAAATGATCGCACAAAACGAAGGCAAGACCAGCCTGGAGTTCACTTATCCGGATGAGTTCACCCTGTATGAGAAGATTGAGGCGGTCGCCAAGAAGGTCTACCACGCTGCCAGCGTCAATTTCTCCGCCCAGGCCAAGAAGGTCATCGGCCAATTAACAGAGGACGGCTTTGGCTCCTATCCGGTCTGCATTGCCAAGACCCAGTATTCCTTCAGCGACAACGCCAAGTTGCTGGGCGCGCCCAGCGGGTTTGAGCTGACCATCCGTGACATCCGCCTCTCCGGCGGCGCGGGCTTTGTGGTAGCCTTTGCCGGCGACATCATCGCCATGCCCGGCCTGCCCAAGAAACCGGCGGCCCTGAACATTGACGTGGACGACGACGGCGTTATCAGCGGCGTATTTTGAGGAAAAACAATGAACGATAAGCAAAAGGCAGTCTTGGAACTGCTGAACGAGGACTGCAGGATTCCGCTTGAGAAAATGGCGGTGATGCTCAACATGGACATGGAAGAGGTGGCCGAGACCATCGACCACCTGGAGAAGGAGCACATCATCCTGTGCTACCGGCCGGTCATCAATTATGACAAGGCGGAGCGCAACATGGTGGAAGCGATGATTGAGGTCAAGGTCACCCCGCAAAGGGACTTTGGCTTTGACGCCATCGCCAAGCGCATCAACAGCTTTGAGGAGGTCAAAAGCCTCTACCTGATGAGCGGCGCGTATGACCTGTTAATTCAGTTGTCCGCTCCTACCTTGAAGGAACTGGCGCAGTTTGTGTCCAACCGCTTAAGCCCGCTGGAGACCGTCACCGGTACCAGCACCAGCTTTGTTTTAAAGCGCTACAAGCAGGATGGCGTCATTTTTGACTTGCCCGAAGAGGACAGGAGGCTGACAGTTTCACCGTGAGCAGTCGATTTGTCAACCCGGCCATCAGCGCTGTGCCCCCAAGCGCCATCCGGCGCTTCTTTGACATCGCCGGCACCATGAAGGATGCCATTTCCCTTGGCGTAGGTGAGCCGGACTTTATCACGCCCTTCCCGGTCCGCAACACGGCCATTGACAGCCTCTTGGATGGGGAGACGCAGTATACCGCCAACTCCGGCTTGATGCCGCTTCGGCAGGAAATTGCCCTGTACCAGGAGAGTAGATTTTCCAATTCCTACAACCCGGAGGACGAAATCCTGGTCACCGTGGGCGCGTCGGAGGCCATTGACATCGCGCTGCGCGCCTTGATTGAGCCGGGGGATGAGGTTCTGATTCCGGAGCCCTGCTACATCAGCTACCAGGCCTGCACCCGCTTTGCGGGCGGCGTGCCGGTGGATGTGCCCACCCGTGCTGAAAACGACTTTGAACTGCTGGCCAGTGATTTGGAAGCCCGCGTTACAAAGAAAAGCAAGGTGCTGGTGCTCAGCTATCCCAGTAACCCAACAGGCGCCGTCATGCCCATGGAGCGCCTTTTGGCCGTGGCCCAGGTTGCCATCAAGCACGACTTGTTTGTTATCTGTGATGAGATTTACGCTGAGCTTTGCTATGACGGCTTTTTCCAGCATTCCATCGCCTCCCTGCCCGGCATGCGCGAGCGCACCATGGTGGTCAGCGGCTTTTCCAAGGCCTTCGCCATGACCGGCTTCCGCCTGGGCTACCTCTGCGCGCCCAGGGAGATTGTCAAAGCCTGCTCCCGCATCCATCAGTACACCATCATGTGCGCCAGCCGCCAAAGCCAGGTCGCGGCCTACAACGCGCTCAAGCAGGGCCGGGAGAACGGCTACAGCGAAGTGAACAAGATGCGTGAGAGCTATGACCGCCGCCGCAGGCTGATGCACAAGGCGTACTTGGACATGGGCCTTGACTGCTTTGAGCCCAAAGGCGCTTTTTACACCTTCCCATCCATCAGGAATACCGGCCTAAGCAGTGACGAGTTCTGCGAGCGCCTGCTGCGCGAGCACCATGTGGTCTGCGTGCCCGGCAACGCCTTTGGCCCCAGCGGCGAAGGGCACATCCGCTGCTGTTACGCGACGGCGACTGATAAACTGATTGAAGCTTTTGAAAGGATCAACCACTTTATCCAGGGTTTATAGGAGATTTGTTTTGTTGAAGAAAGTTACACTGTTTTTATTGCTATCTGCCCTTTGTCTGTCCGTGCCCTTTGGGTCACTGGCAGATGATGAGGTGTCCATGATGGAACTCAACCCCAGCTTGACCGCGACACCGGAGCCCGCTCCCGTAACGGACAGCACGGCTGGGGACGAACCTGTGATGGAAGTGACGCCCACCTTAGCGCCGGAGCAGGTGTTCCGGGACGGCTCCTTCCAGCTGGTGATTACCGCCGCCGGGGACATGACCATCGGCGGGGACGTTCGAAAACGCGGGGATTCCATCTTTGTCAAGGAGCTCAAGAAGCAGGACAACGACCTCAACTTTTTAACCCGGAATGTCCGTGATATCTTTGAAAACGATGACATGACCATCGTCAACTTTGAATCGACCCTGACCACCGCGCCTGTCTACAAGAAGAACAACCAGTTTGTCTTTTCCGCGCCGCCCGAGTACGTCAGCATCTTAAAGGACGGCAGCATTGAGGCGGTCGCGCTGGAGAACAACCACGTCATGGACCACGGCGAGACAGGCCTGAATGAAACCAAGGCTACCCTGGACAGCGCCGGGATTGTCTGGAGCGATGAGAAGAACATGGGCGTCTACAAGATTCATAACGTGTCCATTGCCATGCTGTCCTACCAGACCTTTGACGGGCGCTACCCCGGCTTGTTTGAACAGGTGCCCAAGGATGTCGCCGCCGCCAAAGCGGAGCATGACCTGGTCATCGTCAGCTACCACTGGGGCGCTGAACTGGACTACAAGCCCAATGACAACCAGATTAAACTGGGCCGCCTGACCATTGATTCCGGCGCTGACCTGGTCTTAGGCCACCACAGCCACCGCATCAACCCGATTGAGTATTATAACGGCAAGTACATCGTTTATTCCCTGGGCAATTTCAGCTTTGCCGGCAACACCAAGCCCAGTGACATGAGCACCTTCCTCTTCCAGATTCGCTACATCGTCAAGCCCAACTCCATTGAGACGGATACCTTCCGCATCATCCCCAGCCGGATTTCCTCCCGCACCGATTACAACGATTTTGCCCTGACGCCCTTTACCGACCAGCGGCTGATTGACAACGTCATCAACATGCTCAAGAGCAACAGCAGGGGCCTTGAATACGCGGTTGAGCATTACCCGGTAGACTGGGAGTAACATGCGAGCGAAGATACTGTTCCTGTCCCAAAACAACGAATACCGCGAGGACATCCGCTTGGCGCAGCAAGCCCTGTCCGAATTGGCCCTGGCCTTTTCGCACAGCTTTGTCATGCGCGAGATGGCGCTGCCCTTTGAGGCCAGCGCGGTTGAAATGATGCAGGCGGTGGGGGAACAGGACGCGGTTGTCTTAACGGGCAATGAGGACATGCTCAAGGACGCCGCCTGGAAACTGGGCGCATACGCGTCCGCCGTTTTGACCAACCCCGTGAGCCTGCCGGAGTTTAGCCGGCTCAAATCCGGCGCGTCCCCGGCCGCGCTCATGATCCGCCCGATGACAGAAAAGGCGGCGGATCTCAACAAGGCCGCCGTGCTGGCTTCCGCCTTGGCCAAAAAGAGCAAGGCGGATTTGTTCTATATACCGGGCGAAACAAAGGATGTTTGGCAGAATGAGTTGAACAAGGCCGCCATGTACGCCGCCCTGCCGGCGCCGGTGCCGGATAGCGCGGATGGCCTTCTCGCCAGGCTGTTTTATGATGACAGGCGCAACCTGGCCATCATGGCGCCGGAGAATGATGAGCGCTTTTTATTTAAGCTCTTAGCCTACCTGTCAGGCACCGAGCGCCTCATCCACAGCAACCTCTATGCTGAAAACCGGATTTATCAGACCGTGTCCCCCGTGGGACGGGAGGGCAGGCTGCCCTTGTTCTCCCTGCTGTTCGCGATGGTGGACCTGGTTCGTGAATCCCTAAAGCTGGAGCGCGAGGCCGACTGCCTGGAGACCGTCATCACCAACGTGCTCACCTCCGGCTGGCGCACCCGTGAATTTGGCGACGCCGGGGACAAGCAGATTACGGAAGCGGAGGTCCTGGACCTCATTGCCCAGCAGGTGCAGCTGGCCGGTGAATTGTACGAGCGCCTGGGCTAATTTCTGAGCCGATTTAATCTCTATAATCATAAAAGAAAATCCGCCCTGCATATTCAAGGCGGATTTTTGTTATCTGTTTTTGCGATAAACCGGGCTTACTGCGCTTCCACTGCACTGGGCGGGGTGGTGGCCTTCATGGCGCCCTCTGTCATCACAATGCTGCCGTCATTTAGAATCCAAAGGGCGTCCACCCCCTCAAGGGAGGCGACAAAGGCCTGCCCTTCCTCAACGGGCATCAGGAAGACGGCGGTGGACAGCAGATCCGCGATGCCCGAATCCTCTGTGATGATGGTGACCGAGCGAAAGAAATTGGCCGGCATCAAGGTATCCGGTGAAATCAGGTGATGGTAGTGCTGTCCGTCAACAATGTAATAGCGCTGGTAATCACCCGAGGTGACCAGGGAGCGGTCGGCCAGGAAGAGCACCGCGCTGGGCTCGCCGCTGTTTTGCAGCACAATCGCGTCATCCGGGTTTTGGATGCCGATGCCCCAGGCTGTGCGGCCATCCAGCGGCGGATGCCCGGTGCGCACATTGCCCCCGGCGTTGATGATAAAACTGGGCATGGGGGATGAGAGCAGCATCTGGGACACGATTTCAGCGGCGTAGCCCTTGGCCACCGCGCCCAAATCCAGCTTCAGCGCGGGGTCTTTGAAGAAAACGGTCCTGTTTTCCTCGTCCAGGATGACGTCATCCATCTTTGTGTGTTCAAAAGCTTTTTTGAGCGCGTCCATGTCCGGCAGCTTGGCGCCGGCTGGGTCCATCTCCGCGTTCTCCCGTTCATCATGCCATAAGGCTAAAACCGCGCCCAGGGCGATGTTGACCTTGCCTTTTGTCATGGGCTGATTTTCCTTGCACCACAAAATGAGGTCAAACAGCTCCTGGGGTATCTCAACCGGGGCTTTTGCCGCCTCGGCGTTGACATAATACAGGTTGTTGATGCCCTCATAGGGCAGGTACTGGTTGTAGATTTTGTGCAGATGGGCAAACATGCCCTCGCTCTTTTGCGCCAATTCATCAAACACCGCCTTGTCCTTGGCGTAGCCGATGATGGTGATGACGGTATCGAAGGTGTCAAAGAACATGTAGGAATACTTCTTGTATTCCGTTTCAGCTGTCTCCGCGCCAGTGAACGAGGCAACGGACAACAGAAGCATCAGTGCCAAAAGAAAGCTTGTCAAGCGTTTTGTCATGTCTGCTCCCAATAGCCCAGGTTTTTCAAATCGTTGTTGGAGTTGCGCCAGTCCGGCCTAACCTTGACCCAGAGTTTGAGCATGACCTGCGTGCCCAACAGCGCCTCAATCTGCGCGCGGGCCTTGGTGCCCAGTTTGCTGAGCATGGCGCCTTGCTTGCCGATGATGATGCCCTTGTGGGAGGCGCGCTCGCAGTAGATGTCCGCGAAGATTTCTGTCAGCGTGGGGGATTTCTCCTCCATGGACAGGATTTCAACGCCAATCCCGTGGGGGATTTCCTCCTGCAAAAGGAAGAGGGCCTGCTCGCGGATGAGTTCCGCGATAATCTGCCGCTCGGTCTGGGGCGTGTACTGCTCATCCGGGTAGTAGCGCGGGCCTTCTTTGAGAACGGCTAACACCTTGTCCATCAGCTCATTCACGCCCTCACCCGTCCGGGCGGACAGGGGCAGGATGGCGTCAAAGCCGTCATCGGCGTACTGCGCGATGAGGGGCAGCAGCTGCTGGGGGTGCACCAGGTCAATCTTGTTGAGCACCAAAAACTTGGGAATGCTGTTGTTGGCGAGGGACCTGATGGTTTCCCGCTCCTGGTGGTCAACGCGGGACACGTCCGCAATGACGACCAGGGCGTCAATCGCTTTTAGCGCGTCCTGCACGGTCTTATCCATGTACTCGCCCAGTTTGGTGCGCGGCTTGTGGATACCGGGGGTGTCCACAAAGACCACCTGGTGGTTTTCGCCGTTGTGGATGCCGATAATCTGGTTGCGGGTGGTCTGCGGCTTGGGCGAGGTGATGGCCACCTTCTCGCCGATGAGGGCGTTGAGCAGCGTGGATTTGCCCACATTGGGGCGTCCGACGATGCTGACAAAGCCGGATTTGAATGGGGTTTTGGCTTCAGCCATTTTCATCCTCCGTAAAATTCAAGAAACTGTGGGGCAATAATTTGGACAGCGTGGTTTCCTCAACCTGGCCGTCCTCCCAGGTGACCAGCACGCGCAGGTTGGGCGCGAACTCGCTCATCACCTGGCGGCAGGCGCCGCAGGGCCAGGGCGCGGTGTTGTCAGCGGCGATAGCAATAGTGGTAAAATCCTTGTTGCCCTCGCTGACGGCCTTGAAGACCGCGGTGCGCTCCGCGCAATTGGTGAGCCCAAAGGAAGCGTTCTCAATGTTGCACCCGGTATACACCCTGCCATCCTTGGCCAGGAGAGCCGCGCCCACCCGGTAGCGGGAATAGGGCACATAGGCGCTTTGCCTGGCCTCACGCGCCAGTTTGAGCAGCTGTTCATCGCTTGTTTGCTTGGGGAAAGCCGTGTTAAGCGCCTTTTCTTCCTGTTCGCGCATCGCTTGCTGGTCCTCCTTCAACATGTGGTCATAACCCAGTAAATGGAATACCCCGTGAACGAACAGATAAGTCATCTCCCGAAAAAAAGGGTGATGGTAAGCTTGCGCCTGTTCGCGCGCGCGGTCGACATTGATGAGTATATCGCCCAGATAAATGGCCTTGGCTTCGCTGTCATAGGCGGCCAGGGCCTGGGCGCTGTTCTCGTCATAAAGGGATTGCGGGCTCAAAGTCATGGATGGAAAGCTGAGCACATCGGTAGCCTCGTCCTTGTTTCGCCATTCCCGGTTCACTTCCCGGATGCCCGGGCCGTCTGTCAGGCTGAGGCTGAGCGTGGCGGGTTTCTTTAAGCCAATGACCTGAAAGCAGGCCTTTGCCGCCTTTTCAAACACCGCGTCGTCCATTTCAAGCGGCGTATCCAGCAGATGATGAACCTCTATCATGGCTTGGTTTCGGGCGAGGTTGCGGGCGCCGGTGGGGTAACTGGCATAACCGGTGCCGTGGCTGTAACCGGCGTGACCGGCGCTGTTGCCGTAACAGGCGCTGCGGGCTTGACCGCTTCATCGCTCATGGGCTTGACGGGCGTATGGACGGGAACCGGCGGGCTGATGATGTCAATCTCGGAGGAATGCGGCGTGGGCACGTGAATCTGCGGGTAGGCGCCCGGCTTTGCCTTGTTGTTGCTGCGCATCTGCTGCAGCAAGGCCACCAGGCGCTCAGCCGGCGGCAATTTGTCAACGGCGTTGGGGTATTCAATGCGCTCATGGAACACGCCGTAGATGACGGACGCGCAGCTGTCCCGAATCATATCCAGCTGTTTCAAGGTCAGGGGGGAGTTGACCAGCATGCCGGACTGCACTTTTTTCTGGATGAGTTCCCCGATAAAGGCAACAATTTCGTCTGTGGTTGGGTTGCTGAGACTTCTAATAGCTGCTTCCACCGTATCGCAAATCATGACCAAGGCGCCCTCAGCGGTCTGCGGGGGGACGCCGGGATAGCGGAAGTCCGCCTCGTCCACAGGCTTGTCCCCGGCGGTCTTCAGCGCCTTGTTGTAGAAATACGCCACCAGGGAATCGCCATGGTGCTCGGCGATGATCTGCTGGATTTCATAGGGCAGGCGGTGCTGTTTGGCCAGGGCCAGGCCCTCCCTGACATGGGCGATAATGATAGCGGCGGACACCTGCGGGTCGGTGGTGTCATGAATGTTGCCAGCGCCAATCTGGTTTTCCTTGAAGTACAGGGGGCGTTTGAGTTTACCGATGTCATGGAAATACGCGCCGGCACGCGCCAAAAGCGGGTTGGCGCCGATGGCTTCGGCCGCGGCCTCGGCGAGGTTCGCGATAATGATGCTGTGGTGATAGGTGCCCGGCGCCTCCAACAGCAGCCTGCGCAAAAGCGGGTGGTTGGGGTTGGTCAGGTCCAGGAGCCTCATAGGCGTTGGCAGGTTAAAGATGGACTCAATCGCCGGCTGCAGCGACAGGCAGAGCAGCGCGTTGATGGCGGTGCCCGCCATCGCGTACAGCGCCTTGTTGGCGGTGGCGCGCAGGGACATGCTGGTCATCAGCCCCAGGCAGAAAACGACCAGGAAGCTGGCGACGCTGGCCAGGGCGCCTGCGAAGAGGATGGAAGAGCGTTCATATTTCTTGTGCAGCATCATGCCGGCCAGGGAGCCTGAGACCAGGGACATGACCAAGAGGTTAATGAGGTCGGTGTTGCTGCCCGCGGCGCCGTTTGTCAGCATCAGCACGGTGATGAGCGTGGTGAACACGCCGACCACCAGGCCGGAGAAGACGCCCAGGGTGACGGTTAAGAGCATGAAGGGCAAAATCAGCGGCGCGAAATAGGTGATGTCAATGGACTTGGCCAGCAAACTCAACAGCATGGTCATGATGATGACCAGGTAGATAATGGCCAGGCGCTTGATGTCTTTGTACAAGCGGCCGGCGAACAGGGCCAGGCAGCCGGCCAAAAGCATCAGCAGGCCCAAGACCAGGGCGGCGGCCCCGATGTACATGGTGTAGTCAATGGAGTTATCGCTGAGTAGCCCCAGGCTGTTTAAAATGGCAATCTGGTTTTCGCGGATGCGGCCTTCGCCCGCGACGACGATGTTCTGACCCTGCTTGTAGATGACGGGCTCTACCGCATTGTACGCTGTCTGTCTGGCGGTCTCGGTCGCTTCCTCATCCACCACCATGTTGGGCAGGATGATTTCCCGCAAAATGGGCAGCACCAGGTTTTGCAGCAGGCTCACATTGGTCTTAAAGCCAACCACCTGCATGATGGCCGTGATGGCGATGGATTCCTGGCCCTGGGTCACGTTGCCCTGCATGGTGTTGCGGATGGCTGGGGAGAGCGCCGCGTGCATTTCCTCAATCTGCTCCGGTGTGGCGTTCATGAGGGTGGTCAACTGGAAATCCTGTAAATCCACCAGGGTCAGGAAATCCCGCGCGGTGTCGTATTCCTCAACCGTATAGGTGCGGCTGGTGTTGTACTCGGGCAGGGATTGGGCGTACTGGCGCACTTCCAATAGCTGCGCGTAGACATTGTCCAAAGACAGCATGACCATCTCGGTCACCCCGTCCTGGAAATGATAAATCGGCGTGACGGCGTCAGCCGCGGCCTCGCGGTTGCGCTTGGTGGTCAGTTCATCCTCAACGTCCTTGTTCGCGGCGATGGTCTGGTTGGGCACCATGCCGGTATAGAGGTTGTAACGCTTGGGGGTGATGGTAATCATGAAGATGGCAATGCACAAAAGTGACCCAAGAGCAACAATCAATCCCTGGGCAAAGGCCTTTGAGCGGGTAAAGCCAATCAGGCGGCTAAAGAAGCCGCCGGTTGGTTTTTCCGTTTTCTTGAAAGGAATCTCATGCATGGCCGTTACTTCCCTTTTCGTAGGCCTCATAGGCGCGGACAATCCGCGCCACCAGGTCGTTTCGCACCACGTCCTCATTGCCCAGGTGGACGATGCTGACGCCTTCAACATCCTTTAGAACGTCAAGGGCGACCATCAGACCGGAGCGGCGGGAGGTGGGCAGGTCAATCTGGGAGGGG
>CAZHPW010000002.1:0-37161 GCA_964534515.1 uncultured Christensenella sp. | reverse complement strand
CACGCAGCGGGCGTTGCGGCCCATACGGGTTAGGAACATCTTCATTTGCTCCGGCGTGGTGTTCTGCGCCTCATCCAGGATGATAAAGGCGTCGTTTAGGGTTCTCCCGCGCATGAAAGCCAGCGGGGCTACCTCAATCGCGCCGCGCTCAAACATTCTCTGGTAGGCTTCAATGCCCATGATTTCATACAGCGCGTCATACAGCGGGCGCAGGTAGGGGTCAATCTTCTGCACCAGGTCACCGGGCAAAAAGCCCAGTTTCTCCCCGGCTTCAACCGCAGGCCTGGTTAATATGAGCCGCTCCACCTCTTTGTTCCGGTAGGCGACGGCGGCCATGGCGATGGCCAGGAAGGTTTTGCCGGTGCCGGCGGGGCCGACAGACAGGGTTAAGCCGGAGGAGCGCACCGCCTTTACATAGCGGCGCTGGCCCTCGGTCTTGGATACGATGCGCTTGCCGCGATAGGTGTAGGCCACGGTCTCACTGGACAGGCCTTCGCTTGTTTCCAGGCGGTTTTGCTGGCCCAAAGACACCAGGTAGCGCACGCGGGATTCATCAATGTGCTCTCCTGCGTTGAGCAGGGACAGCAATTCCTCAATGACCTTTTCGGCAATCTTTGTGTTTTCTTCCGCGCCTGAGACATGAAGCTCGTTGTCGCGCAGATGAACAGAGACTTTTAAGGCCTCCTCCAATATACGAATGTTGCGGTCGTTTAAGCCAAACAGCGCAACACAGGAATCAAAAGCTTCCAAAGGGACTGACAAGTCGTGCAGACTCTCCTTTCAAATAACCAAAGTAGGGAACATAAATACCAGACTATCATACACCCAAACGCGTTCAGGCGCAAGAAACCGCCCTTTTCCCGAGCGCTTTCGCAGCTTTGGAGGCGGAATTTGCTTCATCCTTGAAAATGTTCTGATTTTTGGAAAAAATTCGCTTGCGGAACGGCAAATCATGTGTTAAACTCTATCGTGCTTAATCGGCAAGGCAGGAGGTGAAGTAAGTTGCCAAACATCCGTTCATCGGAAAAGCGCGTCCGGGTCAACAAGAAGAAGAACCTGCGCAACCGCATGGTGAAAACCGGGGTGAAAACCGCCGTGAAAAAATATACCCTTGCGCTCAACGCTGATTTGACTGCCGCGCCCGAAAAGCTCAGCGCCGCGTCCAGCGCCCTGGACCGCGCCGTGGCCAAAGGCGTTCTGCACAAGAACACCGCCAACCGCAAGAAGGCCCGCATGGCCCTCGCTCTGAACAAGACCCAGGCCTAAGGTTCAGTTCTAAATGCCGCAATCGCGGCTTTTTTTATACCTTGAAAAAGGAGGGACATGATGACCTGTCCAGACATCCATGAGGCGCACCGCATCCTTGACTGGGCGCTTTTGAAGAACCCAGGCAAATGGGGGAACCATTGCCGCACTGTGTCCCGTGCCGCCAAGACCATCGCCAAGGCCGCCGGCATGAACGCCAACAAGCTGGAAGTGATGGGCCTCTTGCATGACATTGGCCGTTATGTCGGCGTGGTGGATTTTAAGCATGTGAGCGCCGGCTATGACCTCATGATGGAAAAAGGCTACACCGACGTCGCCCTGGCCTGTCTGACGCACTCCTTTCCCTACCAGACCATTGAGGCCTATAACGGCAAGTTTGACGTCAGCCAGGATGAGGTTGAACGCATAGCCAAATTGCTTGACCAGGTGGAATACGACGATGAATTGCGCCTGATTCAACTGTGTGACGCCCTGTGCCTGCCTGACCGGGTCACGGTGTTGCAAGTGCGCCTGATGGATGTTGCCCTGCGCCACGGCGTTCACGCGTCCTCCGTCCCCAAATGGCAGGCCTTCCTTGATATCAAAAAAGATTTTGACCGGAAGACCGGCCAAAACCTTTATCACTTGTTTAAGGACGAGATTGTCTTGGGGCTCCTGGATTAGTCCATCGCCGCCGCGATTTGCGCGGCCAGCTTGACGTTGTTGAGCACCAACTGAATATTGGACTTTAAGGAGTCCCCGCCTGTCAACTCGACCACGCGCGCCAAGAGATAGGGGGTGACTTCTTTTCCTTTGATGCCATCCTTGTTGGCGTCAGACAAGGCTTGCTCAATGGCCTTGTTGATGGTGTCCTTGGGCATCGCGTATTCCTCGGGGATGGGGTTGGTGATGAGCATGCCGCCCTTGTAGGCGATACCCTTCATCACGTCAATCGCGCCCGCGATTTCTTCCACCGTGTCCGCGCGCAGGGGCACATTAAAATCAGAATGGTTGGTATAAAAGGCGGGTAATTCATCGGTCTTGTACCCAACGACCGGCACGCCCTTGGTCTCCAGGTATTCAAGCGTCAGCCCCAAATCCAGAATGCTCTTCGCGCCCGCGCAGACGACGGCCACCGGGGTCATGGCCAATTCCTCCAGGTCGGCGGAGATGTCCATGCTGGTTTCAGCGCCGCGGTGCACGCCGCCCACGCCGCCGGTCGCGAAGACGCGGATGCCGGCCAAGGCCGCGATAATCATGGTGGCGGCCACGGTCGTGGCGCCGTCCATCTTCCGCGCGATGAGCAGCGGCAAATCCCGCCTGCTGGCCTTGGTCATGCTGGAGCCGGCCTTGCCCAGGTATTCAATCTGCTCCTCGGTCAGCCCCGCGCACAGTTTTCCGCCGATGACCGCGATGGTGGCCGGCTCAGCGCCGTTTTCCCGCGCCACCTTTTCACAAAGCAGCGCTGTTTCCACGTTCTTGGGGTAGGGCATGCCGTGGCTGATGATGGTGCTCTCCAGCGCGATGACGGGCTTGCCCTGGTTTAACGCCTTTTGAACCTTGGGGGAAATCTGAAGATAGCGATTCATACCTTTTACCTCTTCTTTAATCTTTATAGTTTTTGATTTAAATATTCGTGCGCGCTGTTGATGCCAAGTTGTGCCGTGTCCCGAAGCGACAGCCCCTGGGCGATTCCCAGAGCAAGGCCCGCAGTCATCGCGTCCCCGGCGCCGGTCAGGTTGACAATGGGCAGGGCGGGGGCTTCTAAATGGATAGCCTCAGTGAGGTCACGGGCATACAGGCCGTCCTTGCCCAGGGAAATGAAGACCTGGGCGATGCCCTTTGAGATAAGCGCATCCGCGGCCTTCTCCACCGTGTCCTCGCCTGTCATGGCCAGGGCTTCCATTTTATTGGGTTTGATGGCAAAAAGCCGGGGCAGGATGGGCACCAGGCGGTAGCACTTGACCGCGCTGACGGCGTCGGCAATCAGCGGAAAATGCAGCGCGCCAGCCGCCGCGATAAGGCTGTCTTCCCTGAGGTTGGCGTCTAAAATGCCCACGTCAAAGCGCTCATTGCCGATTAAGTTAATCTGGTTTAAGACCGCGTCCGCGTCCAGGGCGTCCATGGCGCGCATGTCGTTAATCGCGGCCACCATGTCGCCCGTGTCATCATGCACGGCCAGGTAGGTGGGGGTGGGGTAGTTGGTCAGCAGGGCATAATGCAGCCCGATGCCGTCGTCCCGGCAGGCGGAAGTCAGCCTGTCCTTGAACGCGTCATTGCCAAGCGGGCAGAGCAATTCCACCTGCGCCTTGTACTTGGCCAGTTGGGTGGCGATGTTGTGGGCGACGCCGCCGGGGGACAGGTGGATGGTTCCGGTCAGTGAGTCGCCTTGCACAAAAGCGCAGTCGGTGCTGCCCAGAATGTCAATGTTCATCCCGCCTATACACAGCACCTTGGTCCGTTTCCCGGACAGTTCGTTTTGTCTCATGTCTTTTTCACCAGCCCCTCTCCTATGAGCATGCAGTCCCCGAAACTGAAGAAACGATATTGCTGCTCAACCGCCTGCTGGTAGGCCAAAAGCGCCTCCTCCCGGCCCATAAAAGCCGAGACCAGCATCAACAGCGTGCTTTGCGGCAAATGGAAATTGGTCAACAGCGCATCCACCACCTTGAAGCGGTAGCCCGGGGTGATGAAGATGGCGGTGGTTCCGCTGCCGGGGACGACCTGGCCTTTGTCATCGCTGACGGATTCCAGCGTGCGTACGCAGGTCGTGCCCACGCAGATGACCCGCCGGCCTTCCTGTTTGGCCAGGTTGATGATGTCGGCGGTCTCCTGATTCACAGAATACCATTCCTCGTGCATCTGGTGCTCTTCCACCGTCTCGTGCTTGACCGGGCGGAAGGTGCCAAGGCCCACGTGCAAAAGGACGCTTGTCACAATCACGCCTTTTTGCCTGATCGTGTCCAGGACCTCATCAGTAAAGTGCAAGCCGGCTGTCGGCGCGGCGGCGGAGCCTTCTTCCTTGGCGTAGACAGTTTGATAGCGGTTTTTGTCGCTTAATTGCTCATGGATGTAGGGGGGAAGCGGCATGCTGCCCAGGCGGTCCAGCACCTCTTCAAAGATGCCCTCATAGGAAAAGCGAACAATCCGCCCGCCGAAGTCTGTCGGGCTTAAAATGGTGGCTTTGAGTTCGCCCTCGCCAAAGACAACCTCGCTCCCGGGCTTAAGCCGCCTGCCGGGCTTGACCAGTGCTTCCCAATCGTCTTTGTCCACGCGTTTTAAGAGGAGAACCTCACAGGCGACGCCGGAATCGGCCTTGACGCCCAGCAGCCTGGCCGGAATGACCCGGCTGCGGTTGACCACCAATACGTCACCGGCTTTCAGATACTCCGGCAGGTCAAAAAAGTGGCGGTGCTCAATTTCAAAGCCGTTTCGGTTCACGACCATCATCCGGCTCTCATCCCGCTTCAGTAGCGGGGATTGGGCAATCAGCTCCTCCGGGAGGACATAATCAAACTCACTCGTTTTCATCTAAAAAATTGATCTGCGGATTGCTGGCCGAGGCATCGGACACGGGGAAGACCTTGCCCAGGTGTTCATAGGCGGTGACGGTCGCGATTCTGCCCCTGGGGGTGCGCTGGATAAAGCCCAGCTGCAGCAAATAGGGCTCATAAACGTCCTCAATGGTCAACGCGTCCTCACCCGTCGCGGCTGCCAGGGTGTCCAGGCCCACCGGCCCGCCGCCGAATTTCTCAATCATGGTGGTCAAGACATTGCGGTCCACTTTGTCAAGGCCCAGCGCGTCCACCTCCAGCATGTTGAGGCCTTCATTGGCGACTGTTCTGGTAATCTTGCCGTCGGCCTTGACCTGGGCGTAGTCGCGCACGCGCTTTAACATGCGGTTGGCGATGCGCGGGGTGCCGCGGCTGCGGCGGGCGATTTCAATGATGCCCTCTTCCTCAGCCGGCATGCCCAAAATGGAGGAGGAACGCTTGACAATCTTGGCCAGCTCCTCCGGCGTGTACAGCTCCAGGCGGAACATCATGCCAAAGCGGTCACGCAAAGGCGCAGACAACTGGCCCGCCCTGGTGGTGGCGCCAACCAGAGTAAAATGCGGCAAATCAAGCCGCATGGAGCGCGCGGTCGGCCCCTTGCCAATCATGATGTCCAGGGCGTAATCCTCCATCGCGGGGTAAAGCACTTCCTCAACCGCGCGGGAGAGGCGGTGTATCTCGTCAATGAACAGAATGTCCCCGGCGTTTAAATTGGTGAGGATGGAGGCCAAATCCCCCGGCCTATCAATCGCGGGGCCGGAGGTGACGCGGATGTTCTGACCCATTTCGGCGGCCACAATGGTGGCCAGGGTGGTTTTGCCCAGGCCCGGAGGGCCGTAGAGCAGGATGTGGTCCAGCGCGTCCCTGCGCTGCAGGGCGGCCTTAATATAGATGTTTAGGTTCTCTTTAACCACTTCCTGGCCGATGTATTCGCGCAGGTTCTTTGGGCGCAGGGAGATATCGCTTTCCCTGTCCTCATCCCGGTAACCGGACATTACAAAACGGTCGTCCTGCATACCTTATCCTTTCATCATGGAGCGCAGCGCCTGGCGCACCAGTTCATCCGCCTCCAGGTCACCCTGGGCCTGATGGGCTTTGGAAACGGCCAGGGCGGCTTCTGACTGGCTGTAGCCCAGGGCGGCAAGCGCCTGGATGGCTTCGCCCACAGCGCCCACCGGGCCAGCGGCAGTACCGGTCACAACGCCCTGCAGGCTGCCGGCCACCTCATCCTTGCTCAAGCGGTCCTTGAGCTCCAGCGTGATGCGCTGGGCGGTCTTCTTGCCGATGCCGGGCGCGCGGGAGAGCGCCTGCACGTCCTCTGTTAACACGGCCAGGGTCAAATCCTTAAGCGGCATGCTGGACAGCACGTTTAACGCCGTTCTGGGGCCGATGCCGGACACATTGGTGAGGTTTAGGAACATGGCGCGCTCTTCCTTTGAATGGAAGCCAAAGAGCTCCATCGCGTCCTGGCGGACGGACATATAGGTATACACCCTCAGAAACTCCCCCTTGGCCGGGGCGTTTGACAGGGTGGCCTGGGTGCACAGCATCTGGTAGCCGACACCGGAAACATTGAGCACCAGCTCATTGCCGCTTTTTTCGGCGACAAGGCCTTCAAGAAACGCGTACATATCAAACCTCTATTTCATCAAATGGTCCCGGCCAAAGCGGCCGGCATTGTAGTGGGTGAGGGCGGCTGCGACCGCGTCGGCCGCGTCATCAGGCTTGGGGTAGGTGGGCAGGTTTAAGAGCAACTTGACCATCTGCTGAACCTGGGCTTTTTCGGCTTTGCCATAGCCGACCACAGCCTGCTTGATTTGCATGGGGGTGTATTCAAACAATTCATCCGTGTACCTGGCGCAGCGGGCGATGGCGACCCCGCGGGCCGCGCCCACGGTGAAGGCGGTGGTCACGTTCTTGGCAAAGAACAATTGCTCAAAGACAATGGCTTCCGGCTGATAAATTTCAATCAACTGGCCAACCTGGCGGTCAATCTCCGCCAGCCTTTGGGGGAAAGGGGTTTCAGGGGCGGTTAGAATAACGCCGCAGGCGATGAGGCTTGGTTTGTTGGCTTTGCCACGCACAAGACCCCATCCCATCGTGGCCAGCCCCGGGTCTATCCCCAAAATCCGCATGCGTCCTCCTCATTTCAAACTTTATCTTACTTGCACCCGCAAGGACTGTCAATCAAGCATCCGTGTCCGGCAGCAGGCGTTTTACCATGTCTTCCACATGCTTTTTGGCCAGGCTGGCGCTCAAGGCCGCCTCGGACTCCAAAATCGGGTTTTCGCCCATGAGGCCCATGAACTGACTGACCTTCAAGCCCAGGGTGTCCTGTATCAGGCTGTCAGAGCCGTTGGAGGTCACCAGATAGTAGCACAACAGGGAATCCGATTGGCCGATGCGGTGGGCCCTGTCCTCCGCCTGGCTGTGAACGGCGGGGGACCAATCCAACTCACCAAAGACCACGCAGGTAGCCCGCTGCAGGTTAAGGCCTGAGGCCGCGCGCAGGGAGATGAGCATCAAATTGGTTTTCTCCTCCACAAAGCGCTTGACCGCCTGCTCCTTTTGCGCTGTGGTTTCCCGCCCGGTCACTGACGCGGGGGAAAAGCGCTTGAGTTCCTGCTTGTACAAATCCATCACCGCGTGGTGATGGGCAAAGAGCAGCACCTTCTCCCCGTTTTCAAGCAGAGAACGCACAAACTGCGCCACATAGGGCGCCTTAACAATGCCGGTGGCCTGGCGCTCGCTCTGGGACAAGCGGTTTTCCGACAGCGCGCGCTGGGAGGGGCTCAAGTCGGAGTTTTCGCGGTAGGCTTTGAGTTCTTTGATGACGGGCTGCATCAGCTTTTGCATCAGCGCGTCATCCCCATCCACCTGGGTAACCAGGCGGCGCTTGTCCGGCAGTTCGGGCAGCACTTCTTTCTTGGACCGGCGCAGCATCAGTCCTTCGCGCCTTAGATGGTCGCCCAGCCAATCCGGGTGCACCACCACGGCGTTGCCGTAGCCATAGCACCACTCACGGGAGAAGGATTCAAAATCCCCCAGGAAGTGATAATCCAGAATGTTGACCACGTTCCAGATTTCACCGCCCTGGTTGTAAATCGGCGTGCCGGAGAGGCCGTACACCCGCTCCGCTGCGTTGGCAAGCAGGCTGGCGGCGCTGTATTTTTCCGTCCCCCTGTGGCGCAGTTCCTGTATCTCATCAAAGACAACGGTGTTAACCCCGGATTCGGGCAGCGCGTCCTTCCAGCCTCTCAACAAGAGATAGTGGATGAGGTAGATATCAGCCTGCGGCAGGGGGTAGGGCTTTAAACCTTTGATAATGTGCACCCGGGGCTTTTGCCCTTCAAAGGACAGGAAACGCTCTATCTCACCTGCCCAGTTGTGGACCAGGTGCGGCGGGACAACCACCATGGCCGGAAAGCCCTTGACTGAGGCCAGGGCAGCCAGGGTCTGCACCGTTTTGCCCAGGCCCATCTCATCCGCCAACAGGCCGCGCTTGACATGGCAAAGCCAGCTGGCGCCGTATTGCTGGAAGTTTCTGAGCGTGCCCGTAAAGTGGCCGGTGGTGTTCTCATAGGGCGGTGCGTTGAGCCTGAAGGCCTCCTGGGTCAAATAATGCTCCTGGGCTTGGGACAGCGCTGCATTCCAGCGCTCCTGGTCCTGGGGTAAGATGGCCAGGGGGTAGCGCTGCATGAGCCAATTAAGTTCGCCCACCAGCCGCCTGTGTGCGCTGAAGCGGGCGATGCCCCTTTTACCGGAGTCGGCGCCTGGAAACAGACGCTTGACCAATTCCGTCACGGCAGGGTCGCCCTTGACCACCCAAAAGTTGCCCCTTTTCTGATAGGACAGCGTGCCAAAGACCCGCGCCTCATCCTTGGCGCTTTGCAGGTAGCGGGGGAGGGTTTTTGGGGTGTCAACCGGGGGAGCAGCGCTGGTTACTTCACCGTTATTTACATTTGAAATGATTTCCGACAATGGCTTGACGCTTCTGCTCTTGGCCTGGCCTTCCGGCACGGCAATGCCCCAAAGAGTGGACAGGCTGATGACTTTTAATGGCTTGCCCAGCAGGGTTTCCGGTACGCCGGGGTCACGCTCTGTGATGAGCAGCAGGGATTGCACCATGGGGGAGGCCAGGTAGCGCGTCAACTGGCTCATCAGGGCCTTGAGATTGGGGCGCTTCCGCTTGATTTCAATGCCGACGCCCTGGGCCAAAAAGTCAATCCGGCACCGGGGCGCCACCATGACCTCATGGCGGTTGGGGATCAGTTTGTCATTGAGCGCCTGGGCGACAAGGTCGTGCAATTCCTGCTCACTGATGGTGACAGGTGCGCGAATCTCCCGGATGGCGGCGACAATGGTATTCAGCAAAGGAAAACTCCTCAAAAAATAATCAATGTTTATTATAACTTGTGAAGAATTTGTTTACAATGTATTTATAACTTATTCTTGCCCCGTCACAATCTATCTGATAAGATAAAAAAGATTTGCGGAAGGAGGATTACATGCTCAAAAGACTGGCTGCCTTTTTGTTAACGTTACTGCTGATGACTCAGTTTGCCGGCGCGCTCGCGCAAGACATGACCGCCGGAGTTGATATAAAACAATTCCCCACCTACATCCGTCCCGGAAAAACCGAATTATACAAGTTTTCGGCCGACACCCAGGGCGAAGGCGCCTTTAGCGTCTTGAACCTTTCGGGTGACAAATTGTTTGACATCAACAACCACCTGCATGTCAACATCGGCGACAACAGTGTCATCTGGAACGGCTATGACAGCGAGATGAAGCCGCTTGCAGAGGGCGAGTACTACCTGCAGCTCATGGTCAACGGTGAGAACTGCCGCCAGAAGTTCCAGGTAGGCCCCGAAAGGCCGATGATTACCCAGCTGCTTTTACAGGACGCGAGCGTCACCCCCGGCCAGGACTGGAGCCTGAGCGTCAACGCCAACATGCCGGGCGTGCTGGCGGTCATTTTCCATGTGGCCGACACCACCTATGAAATCTTCCACAAGGATGTCCAGGAGGGCACCACCCGGGTCAACTGGAACGGCACCTTCGGCAAGGAAAACGCCCCGGCCGGCAAGCACACCTTAACCGTGGTGCTGTTTGACGAAACCGGCTTTGCCGCCAACCAGCAGCACATCACCTTAGAAGTGTTGGCGGTTGAGAATGAAACCCCGGAAGAAGAGCAACCGCTTGATGAATCACAGGCTGAACTGGCCGATGTGGACAGCCCTGAGCCGGTGGACGATGTCGCGCCGGTTACCGAGAATGTTATCAGCGCGCCGCCTGAGAACGCCTATCATTATTCCATCCCCACACAGGAAGAAGTCGCCCGGGAAGACTACGGCAAGGACTACTGGCGTTTGCCGGTAGGCGATTACAATGAGGAAGCCATCTGGAAGGTCATGATGCAGCCCATCACCGTGCTTTGGGGCAAGACCCAGCGCGACACCTACAAATTGCGTGCGGCCAAGGATGACAGCACCAAACGGGACAACATCATCGGCGAAGTCGGCTATGAGTCCCAGGGCGTACATGTGATTGAGCAGAGCGACGACGGCTGGTCCCTGGTTGAGGTGTACAACTCATCCTACGGCCCGGACAACCGCTCCAGGCGCGGCTATGGCGATACGGACGCCCTGCTGCGCGGCTACATCCGCACCAGCGAACTCAAGGTCATTGAACCCCGGACGGACTACGGTATCCTGATTGACAAGCTCAAACAGCGCATGTATGTCTTCAAGGAAGGCAAAATCTTCAGCGAACTGCTCATTTCAACCGGCATCCCCACCAAGCAGCAGCCCTGGAACGAAACACCCTCCGGCGAGTTTTTGATGGTCAGCCGCACCGGTGACTTCAACGCCGGCAACCTGGTCTGCCGCATGTCCATGCGCATCAACGGCGGCGTCCTCATTCATGAGGTGCCCTACATCCTCAACACCTCAACCGGTTACTGGGATTATTCCTCCCAGGAGGCGCAGTTGGGCAAGAAGGCCAGCCACGGCTGTGTGCGCGTGCAGCGCGTGCTCAACGGTGAAGACCTCAACATGGCCTGGCTGTGGAACAACATCAAAACCAACACCAAGGTGCTCATCTGGGATGATGACGGCCGTTACTATGAGTATCCGGACAGCAATCTGCCCATCTTCTTTAACCCCGAGGGCGGCAAGTTTTACCATCTGGATCAGAACTGCTCCAGCATCAAGGACAGGTACTTGCCTTTGAAGGGCGAATTGACCTACGGTGAACTGGACAACGCCGAGCATTCCAAACTGACGCCCTGCCGCTATTGCAACCCGCCCATCCGACCCAGCCTGATTAAGGAAATGAACGTCAAGAACGGGTTTGAATAAACAATCAACAAGGCCGGAGCCGCGCGCTCCGGTTTTGTTTTGCCGTTGGTTAATACAATGTGGGGAATGGGGTATCATCCCACAGGTTCAAGCATGAGCACCCGGTTTGAGCAAGGGAAAACCCACAAGATGTTGCGTCCTTTGTCAAAACCCTGTATACTAACGATGTTTGAATCAGCAACCTTAAGGGAGGTTTATGATGGAATTCAAGATTAAAAATGAAATCGGGACCATCTATATTTCTGAGGAAGTCATGCTCAAGGTGGTCGGCTATGCGACCCTTGAGTGCTATGGCATCGTCGCCATGTCCAGCAAACGGGCCAAGGACGGCCTGGTGGAATGGCTGGGCCGTGAGAACTTAAGCCGCGGCGTCGCTTTGCGCGCGGTGGACGATATGATTGATGTTGACCTCTACATTGTCGTAGAGTATGGCATTTCAGTGACCGCTGTTTGCAACTCCATCAAGGAAGTTGTCAAATACAAACTGGAAAGCATGACCGGCGTGAAGGTGCGCAATGTAAACATCACTGTAGAAGGAATCCGCGTCTAAACAACCCGCGGTTTCGGAGGTTTAAAATGGTGAATCAAGGTTTGCTTGACGCAAATACTTTGCGTGAAATGATAAATGCCGGCGCGGTTTTGCTGGAGAAAAACAGGGAAGCGGTCAACGCGCTCAATGTGTTCCCGGTTCCTGATGGTGATACCGGCACCAACATGTCCATGACCATGATGTCGGCTGTCCGCGAAATCAACAGCAAAGAGCTGTCTTCCGTGGGCGAATTGGTGGAGGCCATGTCCAAAGGCGCCCTGCGCGGCGCGAGGGGCAACTCCGGCGTCATCCTGTCCCAGTTGTATCGTGGATTCTCTAAGGCTTTGCTGGAGAAGGAAAGCGTGACCCCGGCTGAGTTCGCCCAGGCCTTGAAGTCCGGCGCGGACACGGCCTACAAGGCGGTCATGAAGCCCAAGGAGGGCACCATCTTAACCGTCGCCCGTGTCATCGCCGATGACGCGGTCAAACAGGCGGAAATGGCGCCCAATGATTTCCCTGCGCTCATGAAGGTGGTTATCACCAGCGGTGAGGCCATCCTCAAAAAGACGCAGGAAATGCTGCCCGCGCTGACCCAGGCAGGCGTTGTGGACGCCGGCGGCCGCGGACTATTGCTCATCTACACCGGCTATCAGGCCGTCATCAACGGCGACCAGCTGGACGACCTGACTGTCGACATGAGCAGCGACAGCGCGGCCACGGATGAGTTTGTGGATGACC
The DNA here is from genome assembly GCA_964534515.1 of uncultured Christensenella sp. Lineage (GTDB taxonomy): Bacteria > Bacillota > Clostridia > Christensenellales > Aristaeellaceae > UBA6115. The sequence goes on along the minus strand of CAZHPW010000002.1, from coordinate 24,733 downwards.
ACGACTCACTTGAAGACATTACCTTTGCCTATTGCACCGAGTTCTTTATCCAGGAATTAAAGCCCGGCGTCAGCGACGCGGACATCGCCTCCTTAAGGCGCAAGTTCAGCCGCATCGGCGACTGCGTGCTGGTGGTTGGCGACGCCAACCTCATCAAGGTTCATTTGCACACCAATGACCCCGGCAAGGCGCTGCAGCAAGCGCTGATGCTGGGCGAGCTCAACGGGCTCAAGATTGACAACATGGTGCAGCAGCGCCGCGATTTGGACGCCAAAACGCCCAAGGAAGACAAGGAATACGGCATTGTCGCCGTGAGCCAGGGCGATGGCTTTGACGAGATTTTCAAGGACCTGGGTGTTGACGCGGTGGTTCAGGGCGGACAGACCATGAACCCCAGCATCGATGACATCAAAAAGGCCATTGACAGCGTCTACGCCAAGAGCATCTTTGTCCTGCCCAACAACGGCAACATCACCCTGGCCGCCCAGCAAGCCGCTAAGCTGTCCGACCGTAATGTGATTGTCCTGCCCACCAAGAACGTGGCCATGGGCATCGCGGCTGTGGTAGCCTTCCAGGCGGAGGAGAGCCCGGAGGAGAACGCCAAGCGCATGGACGAAGCCGCCCAGAAGGTCCGCACCGGCATGATTACCTACGCCGTGCGCGATACCGACCTGGAGGACATGCACATCAAGGAAGGCGACATCATCGGCCTCAACAACGGCCAGGTGACCGTCAATTGCGCCAGCGCCGAGGAAGCGGCCATCCTGCTGATGAAGCAGATTGTGACCGAGGATGACGGCCTGATTACCGTGTACTACGGCGATAAGACCAAGAAGGCGGACGCCCAGAAGGTTCGGGATGACCTGGAAGAGCTGTTCCCGGACTGCGACGTGGAAATGCACCGTGGCGGGCAGCAGCTGTACTTCTATCTCCTCTCGGTTGAGTAAGCAAATTCATAGAAATATCAAAAGGCTGTCAGCATTGGCAGCCTTTTTTGAAGGTTTAAAGTGAAACAACTCAGTGAGTTTAAAGGCCTGGGGGCCAAGCGGTTATCGGTATTAAATGAAAACGGCATTGCGGACATTCCGGGCCTGTTAAATTGCCTGCCTCGGAAATACTTAAACACCAGCCAGCCGCAGCGCATTGCCGACCTCAAACCCGGGGAAGTCTGTGTGGAGGGCAGGGTACTTGCCGCGCCCAGTATTCAGTACTACGGCGGCCGCTCCATGGTCAGGGCAAAAATAGCGGATGAGAGCGGTCTGCTCCAGGTCATCTGGTTCAACCAGTCCTGGATGGCCAAACTGCTGTCAAAGGACATGAAGGTGCTGCTTTATGGTGCGGTCAAGCGGCTTAAAAACGGTCTTGTTCTCCAAAACCCCAAGATGCTCACAGAAAAGGGGATTATCCCGCAATACAAGCCCTTGCCCGGGCTGCCCGGCAAGGTGTTTTCAGGACTGGTTGAGCAGGCGATGGACGCGCTGGATTCGCTCAAAGACCCGATGCCTCAGGAACTACTCAAGGATTACGCGCTTTGTAATTATCAGGAGGCCATGCGCTTTGCCCACCGGCCCCAAAGCCTTGAGCAGATTGGGCTTGCACAGCGCAGGCTGGCGTTTGAAAACCTGCTGCTCTTCCAACTGGCTATTAAAAGCGCGGGTGCGATTGACGAAGCCGGGCCAGTGATGAAGAAGACCGCTTTTAGTGAGGATGAATACTGGTCACAGCTGCCTTTTGCGCCCACCGGCGCGCAGAGCGAGACCCTAAGACAGATTTTCACAGACATGACAGCCCAAAAAGCCATGCGCAGGCTGGTGCAGGGGGACGTTGGCAGCGGCAAGACAGCGGTTGCCTTTGGCGCCGCGGTACTGGCCATCAAGAATGGTTATCAATGCGCCATGATGGCGCCGACGGAGCTCCTGGCCCGCCAGCATTACCAGAACGCTCAAAAACTGCTACACCCTTTTGGGATTCAGTGCGGCCTGCTCCTTGGTAGTATGAAGGCTGCAGAACGCCGGGAGACGCTTAAAGGCATCGCGAACGGCAGCTGCCAGCTCATCATCGGCACCCATGCCATCATTTCAAAAGGCGTTTCTTACCACAACCTGGGCCTTGCCATCACCGATGAGCAGCACCGCTTCGGCGTGCGCCAGCGCCAAAGCCTGGCGGACCACGCGGGGGAGGTCACGCCCCACATCCTGGCGATGTCCGCCACCCCCATCCCGCGCTCCCTGGCACTGGTGCTGTATGGGGATTTGAAGATATCCGTCATGGATGAACTGCCGCCAGGCCGCACCCCCATCAAGACCCGTATCGTGCCTGAGAGCAAGCGCCGGGACTTGTACAAATACATCTATGACAAAAGCCTCAATGGAGAGCAGAGCTACCTGGTCTGCCCGCTGGTTGAAGACAGCGAAGAAGACAACGAAAAGAAGTCCGCGATTACGCTGTATAACAAATTAAAAGAAACCCAATTAAAGGGCGTGGGCCTGGCCTTGACCTATGGCAGCCAAAAGGAAGAGGAAAAAAACAAGGCGATGGAGGAGTTTTACTCCGGCGCCGCCGCCGTCTTGGTCTCTACAACGGTCATTGAGGTGGGGGTGGATGTTCCCAACGCCACCACCATGGTCATTGAGGACGCGGAGAACTTTGGTCTGGCGCAGCTGCATCAGCTGCGCGGCCGGGTTGGCCGCGGGGCCAAGGAAAGCTGGTGCTTCCTGTTGGGCGAGGAGAATGAACGCTTAAGGACGCTGGCTTCCACCAACGATGGTTTTGAAATTGCCAAGGAAGACCTGGAACAGCGGGGGCCGGGGGAGTTCTTAGGCACCCGCCAGCACGGCAGGATGCTCAATGTCTACGGCATCCATGACATGAAGCTGGTTGAGGAGACCTCCTCCTGTTTGGATGAGCTCACTGGTAACCCCCAAAAGGCGGCGCTCTATCAGGAGCTCAGCGCGCTGGCGCTGTCCCGCTTTGAGCAGGCCATCAAGACGACCGGGCTTCATTAAGCGCAGATTGACAAGCGCTGTTTCCGGTGGTATTCTCCATGCTATCCCGATTAAATCAGTCGGGATTAAAAACGGAGGAACAATGAAGCTGACAAGCAAGAGCCGCTATGCGATGCGGGCCATGGTTTTTCTCGCTGAAAGCGGGGAGAACGCGCCCATGCCGCTTAACAAAATCGCGCGATGCGGCATGCCTGAAAACTACCTGGAGCAATTGCTGGGCACGCTCAGGCGCAGGGGACTGGTCAAGAGCGTGAGGGGCAACCAGGGCGGTTACTTGCTGGCGAAGCCGGCCTGTGACATTACCCTGGGTGACATCATCACGGCTGTAGACGGCCCCATCAAGAAAAGCCTTTGCTTCAGCGACAAGGCCAAGTGCGACGGCCTTGCGGGCTGCGGTGTCAGCAAGACCTGGGATTTGGTGACGGATGGGATTGAACAGGTTGTCAATCGCTTCAGCCTATCCGACATGCTGGGTCAATCCCCGAATCTTTCCATTTTGGAGGACAGATGAACAAAATCTATCTGGATAACGCCGCGACAACCAATGTTAAACCGGAAGTAGCGGAAAAAATGCTGCCCCTTTTTACAGCCTGCTACGGCAACGCGTCCAGCGTGTACGCGACCGGACGCGAAGCCAGGAAGGCTGTTGAAAACGCCAGGAGGCAGGTGGCAAGCGCGCTGAACTGCCAGGCCACGGAGGTCTTTTTTACCTCCGGCGGCACGGAGAGCGACAACTGGGCCATCAAAGGCGCGGCACTCGCCAACGCCAAAAAAGGCAAGCACCTCATTTCCAGCACCATTGAGCACCACGCGGTGCTGCACACGCTGGAGTACCTTGAAAGCCAGGGGTATGAGGTCACCTATGTGGCGGTTGACGAGTTTGGCCGTGTGAACCCGGAGGATGTCAAAAAGGCCATCCGGCCTGACACCATCCTCATCACCATCATGACCGCCAACAACGAAATCGGCACCATCCAGCCCATTGCAGAAATAGGCAGGATTGCGCGTGAGCACAAGGTGCTTTTTCACACCGACGCCGTCCAGGCGGTCGGCGCGATTGACGTTGATGTACAGCAGATGCAGGTGGACCTGCTTTCCCTGTCCGCGCACAAGTTCCACGGGCCAAAGGGCGTCGGCGCGCTGTACGTCAAAAAGGGCGTCCGCCTGGAGCCCTTGATGCATGGCGGCGCCCAGGAGCGCGGCCGCCGCGCGGGCACGGAAAACGTCCCGGCCATTGTCGGCCTGGGTGAGGCGCTTGCCCTTGCGGTTGCAAACCGTGAGCAGAACACAGCCAAGATAACGGCCCTCAGGGATGACCTGCAGGAGGCCATTCTCTCAACAATCCCGGAGGTCAGGCTCAACGGGCACAGGGAGCACCGCCTGCCCAACAACCTGAATGTATCCGTGCGCTATATTGAGGGCGAAGCCCTGTTGCTGCGCCTGGATCTGGCCGGCATTGCCGCCTCCTCCGGCTCCGCCTGCACCTCTGGCTCCCTGGATCCCTCCCATGTGCTTTTGGCCATCGGCCTGCCGCATGAGATTGCCCATGGCAGCCTGCGCTTAACCCTGTCTGATGAGACCACGCAGGAAGAGGTTGACGAGGTCAAACGCGTCCTGCCCAAAATTGTTCAAACGCTCAGGGAGATGTCTCCCCTGTATGAAAAGGAGAAAACCAATGTATTCTGATAAAGTTATGGATCACTTCAGCAACCCGCGCAACATCGGCTCCCTGGAAAACCCCAGCGGCGTGGGCGAGGTTGGCAACGCCAAATGCGGCGACATCATGAAGATGTACATCAAAGTGGACAACAATATCATCACCGACGTCCGCTTTAAGACCTTTGGCTGCGGCGCTGCCATCGCGACCTCGTCCATGGCGACTGAGATGGTGCTTGGCAAAACGCTGGAAGAAGCGCTTCAATTAACCAACAAGGCTGTTACCGAAGCCCTGGACGGCCTGCCGCCGGCAAAGCTGCATTGCTCTGTTCTGGCGGAGGAGGCCATTCACGCCGCCATCCAGGATTACCGGGAGAAGATGGCCAAAACCAACTAAGGAGAACACATGCCCGAATTAAACGGCAACCTATCCGGCATCCGTGACAGTGTCAAGCAAGGCCTCTTGGCCTTGTACGAGGCGGAGGTCGCCTCCGGCGAATTCCTGCCCCTTGATTTGGCGCGCAGTTTAGCCGAGCTCACGGCGCTGACCCGGCGCGAAATCGCGGTCTATCTGTCACGGGATGGCAAGGTGCTGGATGTGACGGTGGGCCAGGCGGACAGGGTCAGTCTTCAGGACCTGGGCCGGCACCGCAGTGAGCAGCGTTTAAGCCGGGTGCGCCTCATTCACACCCATCCAAACGGCGACCCCACCTTGTCTGATGTGGACATGACAGCCATATCAAACCTGCGCCTGGATGCCATTTGCGCCCTGGGGGTTGATGAGAAGGGGGAATTGACCGGCGCGACCCTGGCGCTGCTCGCGCCTGATGAGGCGGGGGAATTAAAGGCCAGCCCCATTACCGCCATCCCGCTTCAGCACCTGGCCCACCCGCAATTGATGGCCCTGATTGCCCAGAATGACTTGCTGGCAGTCGCCAAGGACACCAAGACCGAGGACAAAACCGAGCGCGCCTACTTAGTCAGCGTGGACAGCCAGTACTCCCTGGATGAATTGGCGGCGCTGACGGATTCGGCGGGGGCCGTGGTCGTTGGCAGCGCGCTGCAAAACAAGTCCAAGCCCGACCCGCAGACCTACATCGGCTCCGGCAAGGCGAGTGAGGTTGCCCTGGACGCCCAGGCGAAGGACGCCACCCTGGTCATCGTGGATGATGAATTGTCCGGCATGCAGGTAAACCGCCTGGAAGACATCCTGGGCCTGCCGGTGATTGATAGGACCACCCTGATTTTGGACATCTTCGCCCAGCGCGCCACCAGCGCCGAGGGCAAGCTCCAGGTCAGCCTGGCGCAGCTGAACTACCGCGCCAGCCACTTAATCGGCGCCCGCGCCTCGCTGTCCCGCTTGGCCGGTGGCATTGGCACCCGCGGCCCCGGCGAATCCAAATTGGAAATGGACCGCCGCTTTATCCGCGGGAGGATTCAAATACTAAAAAACGAACTCAAAGAGCTGGAGCGCCAGCGCGAGGTGCGCCGCAAGAACCGCCTCAGCAGCGAAATCCCTATGGTGGCGCTGGTAGGCTATACCAACACCGGCAAGTCCACCCTGCTCAATGCTATTTCGGGTGCTGAGGTGCTGGTCAAGGACCAGCTGTTCGCAACCCTGGACACGGTGTCCCGCCGGATTGAGCTCAAGGAGGGTGATTCCTTCCTGCTGACCGACTCGGTCGGCTTCATCAGCAAACTGCCCACCGACCTGGTGGAAGCCTTCCGTTCCACCTTGGATGAGGCGATGGACGCGGACGTCCTTTTGATTGTCTCTGACGCGTCCAACCCCCAGGCTGATGTGCAGCGCAAGGCCGTTGAGGAAGTGCTGCTGAGCCTGGGTGCTTGCGAACAGCCGCGCATTGAGGTATATAATAAATGGGACATCGCTGTCGCTGAGCATCGGGTTTTGCCCAGGGACGCGGTACGCGTCTCCGCTTTGACAGGGGAAGGGATTGATGACCTGCTCGCCGCCATCGCCGAAAAAATCCGGGCGAAGGAAAAGGTGGTCGAGGTATTGATACCTTTTGACACCTACCAGGCCGTGAATGAAATCAGAAAGGTTGGCCGGGTGCTGTCTGAATCGCATGAGGATGAAGGCACCAGGATTTCCTTCCGCGTCAGCCAGAACAATTATGACCGCCTGGCTGCCCAGTTTCCCGGACTGCTAAAAAGGGGATAAGGCTTGCTTCAACAACTGACCGGTATTCTTCTCATCGCGCTGAGTATCTTTCAGGGCAGTATTCATGGCCTGGTGGAGCAGACCAGCCTGGGTGGGAACCTCTACCTGGTCAACCGCACCTACCGCTTAAGCGAAAGCTATGAGCCCCGGGACCTGGTTTTGCCCGCGGTCAGACGGACGGGCAGCAGCGTCAAAATGCGCCCCCAGGCGGCCACGATGCTGGAGATGATGTTTGAGGACGCGGCTCAAAACGGTCATGTGCTGGTCGCGGTGTCCGGATACCGCAGTTTTGACACCCAGAGGCTCATTTATCAAAGAAAAATTAAGACCGCGGGCAGCGTTGAAAAAGCGCAGCTGCTGGTCGCCCCGCCCGGCACCAGTGAGCACCAATTGGGCTTGGCGATGGATGTCGGCAGGAAGTCCTCCGACAAGCTCAACGCCTCCTTTGGCCGCTCCAAGGAAGGCCAGTGGGTGCGTGAGAACGCGCACCGCTTTGGCTTTATCATCCGCTACAAGGCCGAATGGACAGACATCACCGGCTACGCGGATGAGCCCTGGCACCTAAGGTACGTGGGTGTGCCGCACGCCACGGCAATCTTTGAGCGGGATATTCCGCTTGAGCGCTATGTCAGTGAACTGTCAGAAAAGATGTTTGGAGAAATGTATTCCAATGCGTATTAATGCCCGTCGGCTCCTGTCGCTGCTGCTGGTTGTTTTATTGATGACGCCGGTTTTCATTTCCGCCCAGGAGCCGGAATGGATCTATGCCCTGCCCGCTGACCTGCTGGAGAACAAGAACGGTCACCTCACCCTGGTCAATCGGGACTCGCTGCTGGAAAGCGGCTTCGTGCCCAACAACCTGGTGCCTGTCCGCCTGCGCTCAGTCAGCGGCCCGCATGAATTGCGCAAGGAAGCAGCCCTGGCGCTTGAAGCGATGTTCCTAAGCGCGGAACAGGCCGGGTATGAGCTCTATGTCAAATCCTCCTATCGCAATTACACCACACAAAACACCATGTACCACAACCGCCTTGAGAAATACGGCAAGGATGACGGCGTGGTCGCCTACCCGGGCTCCTCTGACCATCAGACCGGCCTGGGTGTTGACGTGTTAAACCGTGACTGGGCCAACCGGGACGGCATGACCCCGGCTTTCGGGCAGACCGCCGAAGCCCAGTGGATGGAAGACAATTGCGCGGAATTTGGTTTTATTATCCGCTATCTGGAAGAAAAACAGGACATCACCAACATCATCTATGAGCCCTGGCACCTGCGCTACATGGGGCCGGAAGTGGCGAAATACATGATGGACAACCGCCTTTCCCTGGAGGAGTTCACCCAGGAATACCAGGCCGCCATTGCGGATTATGAGACAAGGGGCGGGGATTATCAGCAATTGCTCGCCAAGTTGAGCGCGCCGCCACCTGTTGTTCACTTAAATGAAACGGATGAGGACGGCGACAGCGAAGTGTCCTTTGGCGGGAACACCTAAGGATGATGAAAAAACTGCTTAGCCTGACGCTGCTTTTATGCCTGTTCGCTTCCCTGGCCTTTGCCACGGAAGCGCCCCAGGCAACCCCGGCGCCGCCTCAAAAGCCCGAAATCCTGGATTTGACCGGGTATCTGGTGCTGGTCAACCGGGAAAACAAAATCAGCAGAACCTATGAGCCGGATGACCTGGTCCTGCCCAAGGTGGAAACCAGGAAAAAGAGCCTGCAGGACAATATCTACCTGAGGGAAGACGCGGCCAGGGCGCTTGAAGACATGTTCGCCGCGGCCTTTAACGAGCAGGGCTATACCTTGTACGCCACCTCCGGCTACCGTTCCTTTGGCATCCAGCAGATTTTGTTCAACGCCAAGGTGGAAGAGGTGGGCAGCAAAGCCAAAGCCCAGTACCGCGTCGCCCCCGCCGGCACCAGTGAGCACCAATTGGGCCTGGCCATGGACATCCAGGCGCCTTCGCACCTAAACCTCAGCCAGGCCTTTGGCGAAACGGAAGAGGGCAAATGGACGGGGGAGAACTGCCACCGCTTTGGTTATATCCTGCGCTACAAGACGCAGTGGCGGGACTTAACCGGCATCAGCGATGAGCCCTGGCATTTCCGCTATGTGGGCGTGGCCCACGCCACCGCGATGCATGACTTAGACATCCCCCTTGAAACCTACAACACCTACGCCTCTCAATTGCCGGAGTATGTTTTGACCTCTGCCAGCCACGCGCTCTTGGCCGGGCTAATCGGGGATTTGATGGCGCAGAAGATGCCGGAGCACCTGGATATTTTAAAGCAAGCGCAGCCTGATGAGCAGGACGCCGCGCTCCGCCTGGCTACACAACCCTACCTCAAAGACGGCCTGACCTATGAGCAGGCCCTCTGGTACGCCTATCCAACCCCCAAGCCCACCGCGGCGCCCTGGGTGGATGTAGATGAGGAAGAGGTTGAAGTGGTCATGCCAAAAAGCGGGCTGTAATGGCCTCCCTGTATGAGCGCTTAAACAGCGCCGCGCCCATCAAAAAGGCCAGCCCCGCGCCCGAAGCGCCGCAGGACTGCCTCCGTGTGGAAACCTGGGTGGATTTTGACTTGCAAGGTCAGACCGCCTTCTCTGAGGAAAACATCTCCTTTGTCAGCAAAGGCGCCTTGAAGGAAGCCTTTGAGGCGGAGGGTTTTTTGTTTTTTGACACTGAAACCACCGGCCTCTCCCGAGGCGCCGGCACCATCGCCTTTCTGGTGGGTTACGGGCAGTTCCGAGATAACAAGCTCAAGGTCACCCAGGTGTTGATGCGGGATTACCCGCAGGAAATCCTGCTGCTTTCGGACTTTATGGACAAGGTGAGGGAGAGCCGCTGCCTGGTCAGCTACAACGGGCTGACCTTTGACCTGCCCTTGATGCAGGGCCGCTTGACCATGAACCACATAAAGGCCGACCTGTCAGACCTTCCCCACCTGGATTTGCTGCACATTGCCAGGCGCGTCTTCAAACTTCGCCTGGGGCGGATTCCCTTAACCAGGCTGGAGGAGGAACTGCTGGGCCTCAAACGCGAGAATGACCTGCCCGGAGCCATGGTGCCGCCGCGTTACTTTGAGTATCTGGAGAAAAAAGACGAAAGTCTGCTTTCTGACATCCTGGAGCACAACCGGCAGGACATCATCTCCCTGGCCAGGCTTTTTATCTACATTTTGACGCTCTACCAAGACCCGGAGAACGCCTCCCACCACCAGGACCTGTTCAGCATCGGGCGGGCCTTTGAGGGCATGGGCAACAAGGCAAGGGCCATTGCCTGTTACAGGGCCTGCTCGGACAAGACCGTGCGGGACATGGCCCGCTTCCGCATGGCAGAAATCCACCGCAAGGACAAGCATGATGAGGAAGCCCTGTCCGGCCTGGAGACCTTGAGGAAGGACGGAGCTTTCAACGCCAGGGTCTTTATCAGCCTGGCCAAAATCTATGAGCACCGCTACCGCCAGGCAGCCCGCGCGCTTGAAATCACAAGGCAAGGCATGGTATATTGTTTTGAACGTTTTGGCGAAGACGCGTCAAATCACAAGGATTATTTGGATTTGGAACGCAGAAGTCTCCGTCTGAGCAGAAAGGTTGAAAAAGAACGATGAGTTTTATGGACAAACTGAAGGTCAGGTCGGCCTTGATGAAACACCAGAAAGGCCAGAAGGAAGAAGCCCTGCAGATGTATGAGGAGCTTTATGACAGCGGTCTGGTTCAGGCTTCCTACATGCTGCCCTACTCTGTCCTCCTGCTTCGCTCCGGCAAGGAAGGGGTCTATCAGAAAGTCCGTGAAATCATGGTCAAGGCGCAGAAAGCACCCGATTTGACCGATGACAAGCGCCAGCAACTATTGATGAATTACGCCATCGCCGTGTGGAAACTGGGGGAGTTGGACAAAGCGGTCAGCACCCTGGAAGCCTCCCACCAGAAGTCTCCCAACAGCTTAACCTACCAATCCCTGGGCTTTTTGTACATTGAGACTGGCGACGCGGACAAGGCGCTCAAATACAACCTGGAAGCGCTGGATTATGATGATGAGGACCCCATCACGCTGGACAACCTGGGCCAGGTCTATTACCGCCTCCTGGATGACAAGAAAACCGCGCGTGAGTATTTTGAAAAAGCCCACGCCATCAAACCCACCCAGATTGATACCCTCTACTTCCTGGCTTTGATGGAGGAAGAGGAAGGCAAGTACGCCGCTGCCGAGGAAAAAATGGAAACCGCGCTGGAAGGCAATTTTTCACCGCTCAACCATGTCAACCGCGAGATGGCGCAGGAACTGTATAATCGCGTCCTTCAAAAACAAGGCAAATCCGCCGACTTGGCCTAAAACATGCTTGAATGGCTTCAGCAGGACCCCTGGGGTTTTCTGCGCTTCATGATATACCGTGCGCCCGCAGTGCTGCTGGCGCTCACTTTGCATGAGTTGGCGCACGGATACGCCGCCTATCGGGCCGGTGACCCCACCGCCAAAATGATGGGCAGGCTAACCTTGAACCCCTTGCGTCACCTTGACCTGTTTGGCACCATCGGCATGTTTCTCTTTGGCATCGGCTGGGCCAAGCCCGTGCCGGTCAACCCCAACAACTTCAAAAACAAACGCCTGGATGACTTGAAGGTTTCGCTTGCGGGTGTCACCACCAACTTTATCCTCTTTCTCCTGGCGACTGTTTTTAGCATCCTGATATCAAAAGCCCTGTATACCCAGCAAGCCATCGCGTATTTCGGGCTTGAGAACCTGCTCAACTTTCAAAGCAACGGCTTTAACATGCAGCTCTTTCCCGAGAATGACAGCCTGATTCAGGTGCTGCTGAAAACGCCCTGGCTCCTCCATGTGCAGCGCTTCCTGTTCCAGCTGGCGCTGGTCAATTTGGGCATGGGGCTGTTTAACCTGCTGCCCATCCCGCCGCTGGACGGCTTTCATGTGGCCAACGGCATTTTCTTTGGCGGCAAACTGGAGCTGAGCGGCAAGGTCTTTCAGTTCACGCACATGATTTTGATGGTCATCCTGTTTGCCACTGATTTTATCGGCTCCTTCATCTCAAAGGCGCTATACGCGATTCAGGGCTTTATCTTGCCGGCCTTGTTGGCCTTGTTTGGGGTGTCCTGATGGCGTTTCAATTTGAGCTGAAGGACTTCAATGGGCCGCTGGATTTGCTGCTCCATCTGATTGGCGACGCCAAGATTGACATCAAGGACATCTTTGTCTCCCAGGTGACGGACCAGTACATCAAGATTGTGCAGGAGAGCCCGCAATTGGACATGGAAGAGGCCAGTGAGTTTATCCAGATGGCCGCTACCCTGCTGCTCATTAAAAGCCGTTCCATCCTGCCGCCCACCCCCAATGAAGGCGATGAGGAAGAGGAAAACCCGGAGGAAGTGCTCATCAGGCAATTGGAGGAGTACGCCAAGTTTCAGCAGCTGGCTTCCCAGATGCAGGACTTTGAGCAGGCGGCCGCCAGGCTGTTCTCCAAGCTCCCGGACGAGTTCCCCCTGCCGCCGCCCGTTTATGAACTGGAAGGGCTGACGCTGGACGGCCTCATCGCAGCTTTCATGCGCATCAGTGAGCGCATCAAGGACAAGAGCGAGGAAAACGGTAGCATCCCATCCCAAATCATCCAAATGGACCGGCACACGGTGGGCGATTGCATGAAGACCATCCTAAGGCTTACCAAAAAGGGGCGGGTTGGCTTTACGGGGCTGTTCAGCGCCAACCCCAGCCGCAATGAGGTGGTCACCTTGTTCCTGGCCCTGCTGGAGTTGTTAAAACAAGGCCGGATAGCAGCCAGGCAGGAGAGCCCGGACGCGGAGATACAGATACTCAGACACGACAGGAAGGAGGAAACAGTCCATGCGGAATGAGCGCTTGTGCGGCATCATTGAGTCCATCCTGTTTGTGTGCGGGGAGGCTTTGGAAACTGAGAAGCTGGCCGACGCCCTGGGGCATGAGGTCACGGCGATAGAAGAAGCGCTCAATGACCTTGAGGAAGCCTATTTAAGCGACGGTAAAGGCTTGCAATTAAAGCGCTTTGCCAACCAGGTTCAGCTGGTCAGCAAGGCTGAGTACGCCACCTACGTGGAGCGCGTCCTCCAACCAGTCCAGCGGCAGTCCCTCTCCCAGGCGGCGCTGGAGACCCTGGTCATTGTCGCCTACAGGCAGCCCATCACCAGGCAGGAGGTGGAGGCGGTGCGTGGGGTCAAGTGTGACTACTCCCTGCAGTCCTTAACCCAAAAAGGGCTGATTATGGATGCGGGCCGCAAGGAGACCTTGGGCCGTCCCATCTTATACGCCACCACGGACTTGTTCCTGTCCCACTTTGGCCTTAAGAGCCTGAAGGACCTGCCGGAATTGCCCGGCAGCCTCTACCCGGATGACAAGCATGTTCAAATCAAGATGGAGCTGCCCGAGAAAGCAGAGTAACAAATATAAAGTGTATATAAAGCCGCCTTCAGGCGGCTTTATACTGCCAAAAAAGTAAATCCAGGGAGGTATCGGAGGGCAAAGCCCTCTGATGGTCATCTGCGGCAGCGACATGTGCGGTGCCGCAGGTTTGGGCTTTCAGCCCAAACATTCCGCGAATTTCTGCCGACCGAGAGCAAAAGCGAACAGGCAGAAATTCCCGCTCCTCTTTCCTCAAAGAAGTGTCCGCAGACACTTCTTTGACATAAAAAAGCCGCCTGAGAGCGGCTTTTTTATGTTTAATTGTCTTACAGGGCTTTGAGCGTGCTCCTGATGCGGGTGAAGACATTGTTGGAGTAGTCGGTGTTGTATTCGCCGGGGCCGGTGTAATGGATGGAGAGCACACGGTTGTTGTCCAGCAGGGCCATATGCACACGGCCGCGGACGATGGTGCCGTCAAAGAGCACGCCTCGGTAGGTGATGTAGTAGCCGGGCTTGCCCAACAGGGTGCGCTCCGCGGTGTCGGAAACCCGCCACTCCTGGTAGTTAACCTTGCCAAGGTCAGCCGCGAAATTGCGGATGTCGGTCCGCAGGTTGTTCATGTTGTAGTTGTTGGTGACCGCGTTGCGCGAGAAGGTAAAGACGACAGAGTAGTTGTCCTTCTGCATTTCCGGCGGCTCGGTCAAAATATAAACGTCAGGGTTGCTGTCATCCACGATGTAGCCGGCGACCGACTCAAAGGTGATGCCCAAGTTGGCCGCGGTGTAGGTGGCAAAGGTAAAGGTTAAATCCGGGCGCTCAGTGGGCGGCGGCATATCCACCGGATCCAGGGGGATGGGGGTGGAGCCGGCGTGAAGCGCGGTGCCGTCCTCATTGGCCAGGACATCGGTGATGGGCACGGTGGGGTCCTCCTCGCTGGAGGGGTCATAGCCTTCCGGCAGTCCTTCAATCACCGGCGCGTCCGTGGGCAAAGTTAAAGGGGACTCCTGAATCTGGAGTGATTGGGTCTGCGCGGCGGGCGGGGTTTCTTCCTTCTGGCCGCAGGCTGAAACCAGCAGCACGGTCAGGACGAGAACCGCTATCAGTAAAACTTTTTTCATAAACAACCTCCGAATTCGGATTGCGCTTCAAGGTTCGTAAAGATATTGTAACAATTTATTCCGAAAGCGTCAAGCATTTCAAGCGTTCTTAGAGGAAACGGTTGTATTCCTGCTCATCCCGCTCGCGCCTTAAAGAGCGATAATCCTTTTCTTCGATTTTTTCAAGCTCTTCTTCCTGCATCACAATCTCCGGAAGGTCCTCCTCAAAGGGCACTTCGTTCATGTAATGCGGGTGGTAAACCCGCCTGTCCAGGGCGAAGACCTTATCCGAAAAACCGCCCTGCTTGGTGCGCAATTGCGCCTCCCGCATCTCATAGAGCCTGGAGTCCAATACGTCCAGCCAGTTGAGCACCTCCGCCTCCGGGAACATGGGCATGCGCGGGCTGCCGTACTCGGGGATGCCGTGGTGGCTCAAAATCATGTGGGAGAGCAGGAGGGGATACTCATCATCCGGGTTCATGCCCAGGGCTTTGGCGGCCTCGCGCAAATCGGACACCCCGGTCACAATGTGGCCCAGCAGCAGGCCTTCCTTGGTGTACTCATTGACGGCGCCCAATTTGTTGGCGTCCATCTCGGTTAATTTGCCAAGGTCGTGCACGATAACGCCGGCCATGACCAAATCAGCGTCCAGATACGGATAGCAGGCGCAAATGGCGCGGGCGGCGGAGAGCATATCGGTCAAATGATGCAAAAGCCCGCTCCGCTCGGCATGGTGCATGCTTTGCGCCGCGGGATAATACTGGATTTTTTCGGCCGCGCGCTTAAGCAATTCGCCGGTTAAGGCCTTCAGCGTCGGGTTTTGCATGCCCTCAACGATGTCCATGACCTCTTTGAACATGTCCTCCGCCGGCCTGGGCGCGGCTTTGACCAGCTGGGACAAATCCACGTTGTCCCCGGGTTGGCTCTGGCGCATCCGCTCAATCTTGAGCTGGAGCCGGCCGTTGTACTCAGTGATGATGGCGCGAACTTTCAGCACCGTGCCGGGCTCGGGCGCTGATTCATTGGTGTTCCACACCTTGGCGTTGATTTCCTGGCTGTCATCGGCCAGGTTGATGTCCAGGTAGGGGTCTCCGTTTTTGTTGGTCCGCTTGCTGGAGGACTTCACAATCAGAAAGCCCTCAAAGTTCTGGTCTTTTTCAGCGCGGTTCAACTTAATCTGATTCATGATAACTTCCTGACTGCACGTAGCGGTTTTCAAACAGGGTGAAGTCCTCATTCCAGGTGAGGACGATGGTGTCCAGGGGGCCGTTTCTCTGCTTGGCGACGATGACCTCGGCCTCGCTGGGGTCGCCTTCTTCCTTGTTGTAGTAATACGGCCTGTGAAGGAACATGACCACGTCCGCGTCCTGCTCAATGGAGCCGGAATCGCGCAGGTCAGACAGCACCGGCTTGATGCTGCCGGTGCGCTTCACATTGGCGCGGGACAGCTGGGCGCAGGCCAGGATGGGCACCTTTAATTCAAGGGCGATGCCCTTTAATTTTCTGGAGATATCGCTGACTTCAAGCTGTCTGTTTTCAGTCCGGCCATCCGCTGTCATCAACTGCAGGTAGTCAATCACAATCAGGTCAAGGCCTTTTTCCGTCATGAGCCTGCGGCAGCGGCTTCTTAACTGCGCGGGGGTGAGGGAGGCGCTGTCATCCAGGTACATTTTGGTACCGGACAGCGGCCCCAAGGCTTCTGACAAGCGCCGCCAGTCATCGTTGCTCAAGGTGCCGCTGCGGACGTTTTGCATGTTAACCCGCGCGTCGCCGCACAGCATCCTCATAGCCAGGTGCTCCTTTGGCATCTCAAGGCTGAATACGGCAACCGATTTGCCAAAGCGCGCTGCGTAGGAGGCGATGTTCATGGCAAAGCTGGTCTTGCCCATGCTGGGCCTGGCGCCCAAAATCAGCAGTTCGCCGCCATGAAAGCCGGTGAGCAATTTATCAAGCAGGGTAAAGCCGGTTGGCACGCCCGAAATCTTGCCCTTATTGCGAACCAGTTCCTCAATCGCGGCCAGGGTTTTCTTCATGACCTCGTTAATCGGGGTTAACTGCTCGCTGCCGGTGCGGCGCATGACGATGTCAAAGATGGTTTTTTCAGCGAAGGTGAGGGTCTCGGGCAGTTCCATCTGCTGCTCATAGCATACGCGGCTGATGTCGTTGCTGGCCGTAATCAATTTGCGCAGGGTGGATTTTTCCAGCACGATTTCTACATAATGCTGCACAAAGGCGGAGGTGGGCACTGATTGAATGAGGCCAATCAGATACTCCGTCCCGCCGACCCCGTCCAAAGACCCGCTCCTGGCCAGCTCGGTGTCCATGGTAATCAAATCCACGTTGCGGGACTGGGCAAACAGGTGCGCCATGGCCTCAAACAAGACCTTGTGCTGCGGTTGATAAAAATCCTCCGAGGACAGGTTTTCCATCACCAACAGCAAAGAGGCCGGGTTCTGCATGGCGGAACCCAAAACAGCCCGCTCAGCTTCCAGGCTTTGGGGCAGGACACGAATCAAGTCACCGGGTGTGAAGGTGCTCAAACTGGCCTCCGGATTAGTGGATTGTGGTGACGCGGACCGTCATTTGAACCTTGACGCCCGCGTACAGGCTGACCGTGACCTGGGTGTCACCGGCGTTGCGGATGGTCTCAGACAGCTCAATCTTGCGCTTGTCCAATTCAATCTTGTGCTGCTCATTGAGCGCCTCGGCGATTTCCTGGGTGGTCACGCTGCCGTAGAGCTTGCCTTTTTCCCCGCCCTTGGCCTGGATGTTGATGACCTTGTCCTTGAGCTCCCGGGCCAGGTCTTCGGCTTCTTGGCGCCTGGCCATTTCCTTGGCGCGCTCAATCTCGTTCTTGCGCTCCACCTCGGCGATGGCGTGGGGTGTCGCTTCCATGGCCCATTTGCGGGGGAAGAGGAAATTGCGGGCATAACCGTCGGATACATTCAAAATCTGACCCTTCTTGCCGCTGCCCGGGATATCCTGCAATAAAATAACTTTCATGTCGACCTCCTATATACTTTGGTTTGTTTCGTCGGTTTTGTCCGGCTGCCTGAGTTTGCGCGGGTCGGCCAATTGGTCAAAGACACCCAGCATCAGCCCAGCCGTGGGAAGGATGAGCATCAGGAGCACCAGGAGAACCAGGCGGAAGCCCGGCCTGGTGCCGCGGCGCTTCAAAAAGTAATTGAGCAGCGCAAGCCCCTGAATCAGAATCACACTTGAGAATACATTATACATCAATTGACCCGCAGTACCCAAGACCACCTGGTTGGAAAAGGAGGCCAAGAGGTAGCCGGCGGCCAGAATCAGCAAAGCCGGGTTTGCGCTTTTGGGCAGAAACCACTTGGAGAAAGGCGGCATGCCCAGGGAAGGCGCGGTGTCTTTGCGGACGCCCATTTTAACCGCCAGCCCCAAAATGGGGAAGGACAGCATAATAGAGTAGCCCGTCAGCATGCTGGGAAAATAAGCGGCGAGCAAGGCCACCAGGCGGCTATCAATCTGTTTGTAGAACTCGGACAAGACCTCCGGGCTGAAGGTCCATCCGCCCAGGCCGTTGCTGATGAGCGCTTGGGTATCACTGGGCAGGCCGTGGGAGATAAACCCGCTCTTCCAGAGGGTGTAAAGGAACCCATCCCGGTAGGGCAGGCTTTCAAGCCCCGCGATGGCGGCGCTGGCCGCCGCCTTGTATAAAGCGCCGCCGGAGGCACGCTGCAGGAAAAAGAAGAGGAAAGCCATACTGAAAACAAACACGCCAAGCATTATGGCTGCGGTCTTAAAGAAGGGCACCTTTTTTTCAAGGCAGACGGCAAAAGCCGCGGTGATGGGCAAAAGATAAAGGGCAAACCAAAGCCCATCCGCCCCAAAGACCACAAAGGCGCCCAGCAGCATCAGAGCCAGCCCGGCAACTGCCGGCAGGATGCCGGCCAAGGCCACGGTAAACAAAAGCACTGGGGGCAGGATAACCGGAGCCATGCCCAGATAACTGACAGCCGGCATGGGGGAGGCGGTTAAAAACGCGACCAGGGCACCGGTGATGACGAGCCAAACCAAGGCGTGCTTATGGGAGGTATACAGCCGCATGGCGTTCTCCGCCTCCTTTCATTTTGATGGATTTTACCCGGGAATGAACTTAGAGGATGATTTCAGTCACGATGTCATCCATGACCGCCATCACATAGGGCTTGCCGCGTTCGGTCAATTTCTGCTGAGCGATGTCCTCGGTGTTGAAGGGGACATCCTGGCCCATGGAGGTTCGCACGGTGAACGCGCGGGGGACATCGGTTACAAAGGAGGCGGCGACATAGGTGCCGTTGCTGCCGTTCTTATTGAAATAGAAGGAGTGGACGCCCTTGCCCGCGCGCTTCTGGCTGTCAATCATGCTGCCCGGCACGCGCTTCATGTAGCCGCGCTCGGACACCAGCATGAGAGCATCCCCGTCCTGAATGCCGCCGGCGGACAGCAGTGTGTCCTTGGCGCCCAAGCGAATGCCCTTGACGCCCCTTGTGACGCGTCCGGTGGAGGAGACCTCTTCCTCAGAGAAGCGGATGAGCATGCCGGTCTTTGACAGGCAATAGATGTCATCGCTGGGCTTGAGTGTCCCGACCGAAACCACCTTGTCGCCCTTTTCAAGGCCGATGGCGGCAACCTTGCTGCGCCTGGTGACGTATTCCTTCAGCGCGGTGCGCTTAACCATGCCCTTTTCGGTGAAGAAGAACAGGTCGTCCTGAATCTGGTCCTCATTGCCGGGCAGAATCATGATGCTGACGCAGTCCTCGCCGTTTTCAAGGCCGTTGAGCACACCGGCCAGCACCGTGCCCCTGTCCTTGGGCCGGAAGGATTCTTCCAGCTGGATGACAGGCACCTGGTAGCAGTTGCCAATCTGGGTGAAGAACAGCAGGGTCTGGTCGGTCATGGCCTGGAACACATACCAGGGCATTTCGCTCACATTGCTGGGCAAGTCCGCCTTCTCCCAGACGCGCTGGCTCATCCTGCGCAACTGGCCGCCCCGGGTGATGACCACCACGGTTTCCTCCGGCACGGGCACTTCGCTTTGAATCAGCTTTTCCTGCTCTTCCTCGCTCTGCTTTTGAATGA
Source organism: uncultured Christensenella sp. (assembly GCA_964534515.1). Taxonomy (GTDB): domain Bacteria; phylum Bacillota; class Clostridia; order Christensenellales; family Aristaeellaceae; genus UBA6115. The sequence goes on along the minus strand of CAZHPW010000002.1, from coordinate 5,317 downwards.
CGGTGCGGCGCTCATCGCCGTACTTGTCCGAAATCTCCTGCAGTTCTTCCTTGATGGTGGCAATCAGGCGTTTTTCGTGTTTCAAAATGCCTTCCAGTTTGGCAATCAGCTTGACAGTCGCCGCGTGTTCCTCGCGCAGGGTCAAAATCTCAAGGCCGGTCAAGCGCTGCAGGCGCAGGTCCAAAATGGCCTGGGCCTGGGCGTCCGTAAAGCCGAAGCGCGCCATCAAGCGCTCCTTGGCTTCCTTGCCGCTCTTGGACGCGCGGATGAGGGCGATAACCTCATCCAGGTTGTCCACCGCCGTAATCAAGCCTTCCAAGATGTGGAGGCGCTGCTTGGCGTGGTCCAGGTCATAGCGGGTACGCTTGGTGACCACGGTTTTTTGGTGGTTGATGTAGTGGCTGAGCGCTTCAAGGATGCCCATCTGCACGGGCTTGCCATTGGCAATGGCCACCAGGTTGACGCCAAAGGTGACCTGCATGTCGGAATACTTGTACAGGAAGGCCAGAACCGCCTTGGGGTCGGCTTCTTTCTTCAGTTCGATGACCGCGCGAAGACCGGTCCGGTCGGACTCATCCCTGATGTCATAGATGCTGCCCAGGGCGGCCTTTTTTTCTTCGGACAGGCGGAGGATTTTCTCCAGCATCTGGGCCTTGTTGACCTGGTAAGGGACTTCTGAGATGGCCAGCATGTGGCGTCCGGATTTGCCTTCCTCAATATCTACCTTGGCGCGCAGGGTCAGTTTGCCGCGGCCGGTCGCGTAAGCGTTTTTGATTTCATCAGTGTCCAGCAGGATGCCGCCGGTGGGGAAGTCAGGCGCCGGAAGCAGCTCCATGATGTCTTCCAGGGTGGCATCCGGGTTTTCCATCAGGTGAATGGCTGCCTTGATGGTTTCAACCAGGTTGTGCGGGGGGATGTTGGTGGCCAGGCCGACCGCGATACCGGACGCGCCGTTGACCAGCATGTTGGGGTAGCGGGCAGGCAGGAGATCGGGTTCCTTTAATGTGTCGTCAAAGTTCAGCCGGAAGGGAACGGTTTCCTTCTGGATGTCGCGCAGCATCTCCAGCGCCAGGGGAGACATCCTGGCTTCGGTATAGCGCATCGCGGCGGCGGTGTCACCGTCCATGGAGCCGAAGTTGCCGTGGCCGTCCACCAGCATCCCGCGCATGGAAAAAGGCTGCGCCATGCGGACCAGGGCGTCATAAACGGAGGATTCACCATGGGGGTGGTACTTACCCAAACAATCACCGACGATGCGGGCGCATTTGCGGTGCGGCTTATCAGGGGAGAGGCCCAACTCCTGCATGGTGTAGAGGATTCGGCGCTGAACGGGCTTTAAACCATCCTCAACCCGGGGCAGGGCACGTTCCAATATGACGTGCTCGGCATAGGGCATCATGGAGCCGGAGAGCACTTCCTCCAAGGAGGATTGGATGACCTCATGCAATCTTTCTTCAAAAGGTTTCTTAGCCATGGTTCTCCTTCACATGCTGCTCATGCTGCTCCAAAAACAGGTCAGGTTTGTTGAAATTGGCGTTCTCGGAGATGTACTCCCGGCGGGGTTCCACCTTATCGCCCATGAGGATGGTAATGAGCCTGTCTGACTCCGCGCCGTCCTCTATGGTGACCTGGGTTAACTTGCGGGAGGCGGGATCCATGGTGGTCTGCCACAATTGCTCCGGGTTCATCTCGCCCAAGCCTTTGTAGCGCTGCAGGGTATAGGCCTTGCCTTTGGGAATCAAGGTATTGAGCTCCTTGTCGTCATAGGCGTAAATCTCTTTGTTGCCGTACTTGATGAGGTACAAAGGCGGCATGCCGATGTAGACATGGCCTTCCGTAATCAACTCACGCATGTAGCGGAAGAAGAAGGTCAGCAAGATGGCCCGGATGTGGGCGCCGTCCTGGTCCGCGTCAGAGAGGATGATGACCTTGTCATACTTCAAGGAAGACAGGTTAAAATCCCGGTCAATGTTGGTGCCCAGCGCCGTGATGATGGAGCGGAACTCCTCATTGGCCAGCACCTGGTCCAGGCGCTTTTTCTCAACGTTCAAGGGCTTGCCGCGCAGGGGTAAAATGGCCTGGAACCGCCTGTCACGGCCTTGCTTGGCGCTGCCGCCGGCGGAATCGCCCTCAACGATGAAGAGCTCGTTTTCCTTGGCGTTGCGCCCGGTACAGGAGGACAGCTTGCCCACCAAGGGCGCCGCTTCCAGCTCATTCTTGGCGCGGGCGACATCCCTGGCTTTGCGCGCGGCTTCACGCACTTTGGCGGACTTGATGGATTTTTCAATGATGCTCTGGGCGACAGCGGCGTTGCGCAGGTCTTCCAGGTATTCGGACAGTTTCTGGCTGGCGATGGCTTCAATAATCGGCCGGACTTCGGTATTGCCCAGGCGGCCTTTGGTCTGGCCTTCAAACTGGGGGTTGGAGACCTTGACGGCCAAAACGGCTGTCATGCCCTCGCGGAAGTCCTCACCCGCCAGGTTGGCGTCCTTTTCCTTGAGCGCGCCGATTTTGCGCGCGTAATCATTAAAAGCCTTGGTCAGCGCCGTGCGAAAGCCTATCTCATGGGTGCCGCCCTCACCGGTGGGGATGTTGTTGACATAGGAAAACAGCGACTCGGTATAGGAGTCGGTAAACTGAATGGCTACCTGCATCATGACATTGTCTTTCATGCCTTCCAGCATGATGACGCCGTCATTGAGGGTGCTCTTGTCGGTATTGAGAAACTTGACATAGTCGGCAATTCCGCCGTCGTATTGGAAACTGCGGGTCTGGTTGTGGGGGGCGGCCGCGCGCTCATCGGTAAAATGAATCAGAAGGCCTTTGTTCAGATAGGCCAATTCGCGCAGGCGTCTGGACACCTGCTCACCGTTGAAGCTGGTTTCCTCAAAGATGGTGCTGTCGGGCAGAAAGCGGACCAGGGTGCCGCGCTTTCTGGTGTTGCCCACCTTTTCAAGCGGTGCGGTGGCACGCCCGGGGTAGACCTTCTTAGTCTTGGGGTCCGTCTGCGTCTCAAAGCGGATGCGCCAGTGCGTCCAGTCGCGGAAGGATTCCACCGTCATCCAGGAGGAGAGGGCATTGACGACAGACGCGCCTACGCCGTGCAGGCCGCCTGAGTAATTGTAGTTTTTATGGTCAAATTTGCCGCCGGCGTGCAGCTTGGTATAAATGACCTCAATGCCGGAAATCTTGAGCGTGGGGTGCGGGTCCACCGGCACGCCGCGGCCGTTGTCCCAGACGCTAGCGGAACCATCCTGGTGGAGGGTGACCGATATCTCCGTAGCGAAGTCATTGCTGGCCTCGTCAATCGCGTTGTCAACAATTTCCCAGAGCAGGTGGTGCAAGCCGCGGCTGCCCGTGGAACCAATGTACATACCGGGCCTGAGGCGGACCGCGTCCAATTCCTCCAGAACCTGGATATTTTCAGATGTATAGTTTTGCGCCATCAAACGTCTCCTTGCAGATTTGCAGCCGGCATTGTGCCGGCTGCGGTTGAAACTGCCGCAATTATACCATATAGAGCGCCTTCAGACAAGAAAAGGGATGGCAGCAAAAGTGTTTACAAGGTGTCCTTCCTGTGTTATCATGACAGACGTGGCATTATCCGTTCGCACGGTTTCGCGATTCTCCAACGCCTTGCTGTGTAAACGGGGATGAAAAGCGGCGCCACCCGCGTAATTAAAGGAGGACCCCATGGACAAGGAACTCAAATCCCAGATTATGACCAAGTATGCCCGCCACGAAGGCGACACCGGCTCACCCGAGGTACAGATCGCCCTGCTGACCCAGCGCATCAACCACCTCAACGAACACCTCAAGATCAACAAGAAGGACCACCACAGCCGCAGAGGCTTGCTGCTGATGGTCGGTCAGCGCAGGGGACTTCTGGACTACCTCATGCGGACCGACATCGAGCGCTACCGCAGCCTGATTGTCGAATTGGAGCTTCGCAAGTAAGACACACAAGCGGTCGAAACCCGACGAGCGGGTTTCGACCTTTTTGATGTAAGGGGCGTCCTTTGAATAGTGCGCCTGAAGATGAAGGAGTAGAAAGAAAACATGGAACACAAGACCTATTCAATGGAGTTCGCGGGCCGCACACTCAGCTTTGAGTTTGGCCGCTACGCCGAACAGGCCGCCGGCTCAGCCCTGGTTCGCTACGGCGACACCGTGCTGATGGTCAGCGCCACCGCCTCTGACAAACCGCGCGACGGCGTGGATTTTTTCCCGCTGAGCGTTGATTACGAAGAAAAGCACTATGCCGTTGGCAAAATCCCCGGCGGCTTCATCAAGCGTGAAGGCCGGCCGACCGAAAAGGCCATCCTGACCTGCCGCCTGATTGACCGCCCCCTGCGCCCGCTCTTCCCAAAGGGCATGCGCAATGACGTGCAGGTGGTCGCGACCTCCCTGTCCGTTGACACCAATAACCCCCCGGAAATCCCCGCCATGCTGGGCTCTTCCATCGTCCTGGCCGTGAGCGAGATTCCATGGGCCGGCCCCACCGGTTCTGTTCTGGTCGGCCGCGTCAACAAGCAGTTGATTTTAAACCCCGACGAAGCCCAGCGCGAGCAGAGCGACCTGCACCTGGTCGTCTCCGGCACCAAGGACGCCATCATGATGGTGGAAGCCGGCGCCAATGAGCTGAGCGAAGACGTGATGCTGGAAGCCATCATGTTCGCCCATGAGGCCATCAAGGAATTGGTTGCCTTCCAAGAAAAAATCGTCGCCGAAATCGGCAAACCCAAGGCGGACTTCCCGCTGGTGACAACCGGCGAAGACATCGTGGCCGCGGTTCGCGAGTACGCCCTTGAAAAAGTGGAATACAGCTTCTCCTCCTATGAGCGCGCTGAGCGCCATGCCCGTGAGGAGCAGGTCAAGGAAGAAGTCAAGGCGCATTTCGCCGAGATTTTCCCCGGCCGTGAAGGCGAAGTGGGCGACGCGCTGTACAACCTGAACAAGGAAGTCATGCGCCGCAAGATCATTGAAGAAGGCATCCGTCCTGACGGCCGCAAGGAAGAAGAAGTGCGTCCCATCTGGTGCGAAGTCGGCATTCTGCCGCGCGCCCATGGTTCCGCCATCTTTACCCGTGGCCAGACCCAGGCGCTGACCGTAACCACGCTGGGCAGCCTGCGCGACGCGCAGATTCTGGACGGTCTGTCCAATGAGGATTCCAAGCGCTACATCCATCACTACAACATGCCGCCTTACGCCACCGGTGAAGCCGGTCGCATGCGTTCACCCGGCCGCCGTGAAATCGGCCATGGCGCCCTGGCGGAACGCGCGCTGGAGCCCGTCATCCCCAATGAGAATGATTTCC
>CAZHPW010000001.1:0-61516 GCA_964534515.1 uncultured Christensenella sp. | reverse complement strand
ACGTGTTCCAATGTTACGCTTGCCATGTGTCGCTCCTTTTAGCCCTTGACGGCGCCGCCGGTGACGCCCTCAACATAGTATTTTTGCAGTACCAGGAATAAGGCGGTGATGGGAATGGCCACCAGCACGCCGCCCGCGCAGAAGCGGGTGAAGTAGCCCTGGTAGTCCAGGGTGTTCACCCAGCGGTAAAGGCCCACGGCCACGTTGTAACTGTCCGATTTGCCAAAGGCGACGTAGGAAGCAAACACATAATCGCCCCAGGGCGCCATGAAGGCCATGAGGATGGTGTAAATCACGATGGGCTTTGACAGGGGCATGATGATTTTACGGAAGACGTAGAAGCGGGTCGCGCCGTCAATGCGCGCGGACTCGTCCAGGGACTTGGGGATGGTGTCAAAGAAGCCCTTGGAGATGTAGTAGCCCATGCCCGAACTGGCCGTGTAGATGAGAATCAGCCCGGGGATGGCGCCCTCCTGGGTGAGGCCCAGCTGCTTTAGGAGGAAGTAGAGCGCGATCATCGTTAAGAAGCCCGGGAACATGCCCAGCACCAGGATGACGTTCATTAAAAAGCGGCGTCCGCGGAAGCGCATGCGGGAAAGCACATAGCTCACCGAGAGCACCATGCCCGTCTGGATAAAGGCGCAGAACAGGGCAATGATGAGGGTGTTGGTGTACCAGCGCAGGTAGGTGCCGTCCTCAAAGAGGAAGCGGTAGTTGTCCAGGGAGAAGGCCTTGGGGATGAGGTAGGCCACCATGCCGCCGTCCTCGGTCAAATAGGAGCGGAAGGATTGCAGCAAGAGGAAGATGAAGGGCGCAATCCAGATGATGGAAATGATGATGAGCAGCGTGTAAATCGCGCCGTTCACCCGCCGCTCATGCGACTTGCGGCTGCGCAGTTTAGGCTGCTTGACCTCTCTGATGACACCGGCTTCGTGGTCGATGTAGGTTTCGACTTCCGGTATTTGCTTTTCTTTTGCCATTACTGGAAATCCTCCTCATTCTTGACCGAGGGAATCATGTTGTACACCACCAGGTTGATGACAGCGGTCACAATGAACACAATGACGCCGATGACGGCGGCCATCTTGTAGTTGGTATCCGTTACCGTCATCTTGTACAGCCAGGTAATCAGCAGGTCGGTGTAGCCCGCGTTGCCGGCCAGCTCCATGGAGAGCGGCCGCCCGCCCGTTAAGAGGAAGATGACGTTGAAGTTGTTGATGTTGCCGATGAAACTGGTTAACAGGTAAGGCCCTGTTACAAACAGCATGTAGGGCAGGGTGATTTTGGCGTAGGTTTGTACCGCGTTGGCGCCGTCAATGCGCGCGGACTCATACAGGTCAGCCGGGATGTTCATCAAAATCCCAGTGGCAATCAGCATCAGGTAGGGGATGCCAATCCAGATGTTGATAACCAGGATGGTAATCCTGGCCCAGGTGCCGTCCGTCCAGAAGGGCAGGGGCTTTGATATCCAGCCCCAGTTCATCAAGAGGCTGTTGATGATACCGTCCGCGGCGAACATTTTGGACACGTACAGGAGGCTGACAAACTGGGGGATGGCAATCGTCATCACCAGAATGGTGCGCCACATTTTCTTGAGCCTGATGCCTTTCTTGTTAATCATGATGGCCACCATCATGCCCAGGAAATAGTTGAGGAAGGTGGCGAAGAAGGCCCAGATGAGCGTCCAGAGCAGCACCTGGCGGAAGGTATCGCCGAAGTTGGCGGTGCCGGTGCCCAGCATGTTGTAGAAGTTGTCCAGGCCTACCCAGGTAAACAGCTTGCCCGGGGGCTGGTGGGTGTAGTCATAATTGGTGAAGGCCACCAGCACCATGAAGATAATGGGCACGATGGTGAAGGTGAAGATACCAAAGGTGGGCAGCGCCAAAAGCGTCTTGTGGAACTGGTGGTCGGCCATGGCCGCCGCGTCGTCCTTGGCGGTCTTGAGCTTCTTGCCGTCCTTTAACAGCTGCTGGCTGACTTTGTTCTGCCGCACGTTCACCCGCCAGGTATAGATAAAGGCGATGATGAAGAAGACCGTCAGAATGCCGTAGAGCAAGATCAGGAAGCTGTTGTCGCCGTAGACGGTGACACGGCCTTTCTTGGCGGTTTCAACGGTGCCCAGGGTGGGCAGTTTGCTTAAGTAATAGCCGCCAAAGAACACCATGTAGGCGATAAAAATCACCTGGAACAGCAAAAACAGCAGGCCTCTGATGACCTGCCCGCGGGCGATGGAGCCAAAGCCCATGATAAAAAAGGAGGCACGAGTCTTCCAGTCGCCGTTGACAAAAGTAAGCGCGACGTCCTTGACCTCCTCGTACAGGTTCTTAAAAAACAGCCCGATGGAGGTGAGCATCTTGAGGAATCCGCGGGCAATCCGGCCCGGCAGGCGCTTTAAATAGTTCGCCATGTTGCGAACCATCTTCTGCCCCCGGCTTAGCTTGAGGTATTCCAAATCAACCATTTTAACACCAACTTCTTGTTTCTACTTGGCGCAGAAAAAACACAGGCCGGGATAATCCCGGCCTGTGTAGGGTTTACTTACTTGGTGACCAGGCCAACCAGGATGGTTTCAAAGTCCTTCAGACGGGTCAAAAGGTCTTCGTCGCTCAGGTCATTGAGTTTGCCGGCGATGATGTCATCGCCAAGGCCGGTGGCGGTGGACCAATAGTCACCGGGGTACTGGCCCTGGGGAATGGTGAACGCCAGCTGGGAGGCGAGGGCAGAGAGGGCGACGTCATTCTTGACGGCCTCAGACTGCTGAACGTTCAGGTTGGAGGGGCCCCAACCGGACTGCTCAAAGCGGGCGGCCTGGACTTCTTCGCCGGCCAGGTAGAGGGCCAGGGCGTCGCAGGCGGCCAGTTTGGCTTCGTCAACCTGGGGTTTCACGCCCAGCATCTTGAAGCCGCCAAAGCCGGAGAGCTGATAGTCTTTGCCATCCACGTTGAAGGTGGGCAGCTTGGTCGCGGCGAAGTTCTCGCCAAAGGCGGCCTTCACGGTTTCCTGATCCCAGGTGCCGTCCACGATGGCGGCGTAGTCAGTGGCGTTGCTGGCGGAGGAGCCGTTGACATAAGCGGGGCTCTTGGCCAGGGCGATGAGGCCCTTCAGCGCGGCCAGGCCTTCGGGGCTGGCGTAGTTGATGTTGGCTTTGACCAGGTTGCCCGCGTCATCCACATCGTAGGTGACAAAGGCGCCGGTGCCAAAGAAGTAAGCGGTCTGATACCAGCCGGAGTTCATTTCATAGTAGAACTTCTTGCCGGCGGCTTCGGCCTGCTGCAGGATGCCTTCCACGGTGGAGGGATCGGTGATGACAGACTTGTCATAGTACAGGAAGTAGCCGTTGTCGCTGGTCATGGGGTAGGCATACATCAAATCGGCCATGGTGACAGCGGCGACAGCGCCGGGGTCATTCTCAGCCTTGACGATGGCGGCGTTCTCTTCAGACAGCTCAACCAGGGCGCCGGCGGCGACCAGGCGGGACAACTGATCCTGGGCGAAACCGAAGATGTCGGCGCCGCCTTCGACGTCAGTAATCATGTTGGTGGCGGCATCGCCTTCACCAACCGGTTCCACCAGCGCGTTGAGGCCGGCGTACTCGGGGTGGGCAGCCTTGAATTCTTCCACCTTGGCTTTGGTCAGGTCGACCATGGCATCAGCGACCCAGATTTTGACGTCGCCGGTGTAGCCTTCGGCAGAGGCGACAAAGCTGAACAGGGACAGCATCATCGCGAGGGTCAGGACGAGAGCGAAAAATTTCCTCATGGGAGTCCTCCTTCTTTTGTGGCGGCGCTTATGCGCCAGTTTTCTTATACACGGTAGGCTGAAAACCTTCCCGGGGATAGCATGAACTATAACACCCTTTTTCTTTTTTGTCTATCTGGCAAAATATTTGCCATATCATGGGGAATCTGGCATTAAGAACTTACCCGAAATGGACGCGAATTTGTTTAAATCATCAGACAAAGCAAAGAAAAACCAACTTGTTTAATTCGGTCAATCCCTTGCGGTACAAGGGCTTTGGGTCATGAAAACGATACCGAAAATATTTTTGTACACAATCCAATTTTGGGTTTTTCGCCCGTGCGGATGCCACAGCCTGTCGGAAGCGCGGCAAAAAAGGTGATTCTATGTGCCCATGCTCCGAGGAAGGATTGACTCTGGCCTGCTGTGATGGGTGGGGTATTCGCCGTTGTTTATCCTGAGCACCGCGCTTTGGGTAGTGTGCGATTGCCTTTTATGAATATGGCGGTTTTTTATTGTTGCTTTTCCAGTACCGCGATGCCGTAGGGCGGCAGGGCGAGCAGGCCCGTTTCACTCAGCGCGGCCTTGTCATCGCCCATGTACAGCCCGTCCGTCAGCGTGAAGCCTGTGTCCAGGGTGAGTTCCCGTGCTTCCTTGCTGGAGAAGTTGACGGCGAGGTAGATGTCGGAATCAGCCAGGCTCTTTCGCATCAGGAGGGTGTCGGCGTTGACCTGCTCAAATTCGGTCACGCCCAGGGCGATTTCGGGGTGGTTGAGGCGCAGGTGGTTCAAAGCTTTGACGTAATTGAGGATGGAGGCCGGATCCTTCAACTGCTCCGACACCGGAGCGAAGGGGTACTCCTCCTTGGTGACGCCGGGGGGCAATTGGGTGCGCGGCTCATCGCCCCAGTCCATGGCCAGGCGCTTGTTGGGGTCATCCCCGGAGCCGGCCATGCCGATTTCCTCACCGTAATAGGTGAAGACATAGCCTTCCATCAAGCCCAAAAGGGCATGGGCAAACTTGACGCGCTCCGGCGCCTGCCGCCCCTGCACCAGGCCGACGGTCCGCCCGGTGTCGTGGTTGGACAGGAAAGGCGTCCACAGCACATCGGGCAGGGCGTCCTTCACCCTCTGGTAATTCTTGGCGTAAGCGTCCGCAGGCCGCCTGGCGCGCATGGAGGCCGCGATGTAGCCCTCTGCCTGGGAGGCGGGGAAGAGGAAAAAGCTGTCAATGCCGGAAGCATAGTAATCGGCAATCTGGGAAAGCCCCTTCCAGCACTCGCCCACCAGGAAACTGCCGGGCTTTAAATCTTTGGAAGTTTGCTTCAGGAAACTCAAAAATTCAATGCTCTTGGGGTCATTCCCCGCGTAAAAGCTGGTGACCGCGTCCAGGCGGAAGCCGTCCACGCCCACCTCCCTCAGCCAGAAGTCCAGAATGCCCTTGATTTCTTCTTTGACCGCCTCGCTGTCCAAGTTCAAATCGGGCATGTTGCCGCCCTGGAACTGCTCCTCATAAAACCAGTCCGTGCCCGCAACCGGCACCATCTTGTCGCCCTTGTCCTTTGAGAAATTGTAATAGGCGATGTAAGGGTTGTCCGTGTCGCCCTGTTTGAGCGCGTCAATGGCGGCTAAAAACCAGGGGTGCTGGGTGGAGGAATGGTTGACCGGCAGGTCGATGATGACCCTGATGCCTTTTTCATGCGCGGAGGAAACAAAGGCCTTCATGTCCTCCATCGTGCCGTAGACCGGGTCAATCGCGCGGTAATCGGTCACGTCATACTTGTGGTAGCTGGGGCTGGGCATGATGGGCATCAGCCAGAGGCCGTTATAGCCCATGTCACGGATGTAGTCCAGTTTGCCGCTCAAGCCTTTCAGGTCGCCGATGCCATCATTGTTGGAATCGGCATAGGAGTAGACAAAGACCTCATACCAGTTGTAGGCGGCTTCCTCGCCCAGGGCAGGCGCGGTCAGAGTCAGCAAGAGCGCCGCCAGGCACAGCAAAATAATCAGTTTCTTCATCCAGTCCTCCTGTCAGAACGCCTGCATCCAAGGACACAGGCGCAATCATGCTTGTTCTTCTATTTGTTTTATTCAGATGGTCAAGCGCACTAGATTGGCCGCGCCGATGATGCCGGCCTCATTGCCCAGGGTGGCGGGCATCACTTTTGGTCCGCCGATGACGGAATGGGACAGGATGAATCCGGGCAAATTGTCCCTTACCCTTGAAAACAAAGGCTCTCCCGCGCCTGAGATGCCGCCGCCCAAGAGCACCAGGGCGGGGCGGAAGACATTGACCAGCCCGCCGATGGTTTGAGACAAGAGCGCGCAATAACGCGCTATGACCTCTTCCGCGGCTTTGTCCCCTTCCTTTAAGCAGGAGAAAGCCAGCCGGCCGTCTACCGGGACGCCCTCGCGGGCTTTTTTGTTCATCAGGCTGTCAGGGGTCTTTTCCATCGCCTGCTGCGTCATCATGATGAGCCCGGTGGCAGACACCAGGGTCTCCACACAGCCGTTTGCCCCGCAGGTACAGGGCGGCCCGCCCGCGATGAGCGGCAGGTGGCCGACCTCCATGCCCATGCCGTCACAGCCGGAGAACAATTTGCCTTTTATCAGCATCGCGCCGCCCACCCCGGTGCCCAGGGTCAGCATGAGCACATCCTCTTGGCCTTTGGCGCTGCCGCAGAGCGCCTCGCCCGCCAAGGCGCAGTCCGCGTCATTGGCGATGAGGACGGGCAGCCCGGTTTGCTGCTGCAGCGCTTCCTTCATGGGCGCGTTTTCCCAGCCTGTGTTGTTGGCCAAAATCAGCCGCCCGCTTTCCGGATGCACGGTGCTGGGCACGCCCAGGCCGATGTAGTCGATGTCTGCTTTTGTAAGGCCGCCTTGCGCGAGCAATTGCGCAACGCCCTGCGCCATGTCGGCGACCACGGTCTTAAAATCTTCATGTGTCTGCTTGACCAGGTGGCGGGTGATGCGGTACTGCTCATCCACCAGGCCCATTTTGATGGTGGTGCCGCCCAGGTCAATGCCAAGATGTGTTTTCTTCATGTCATTACTGCCGCACGGATTTGGAGCGGTTGTAGAGCATCAGCAGCAGGATGATGATGACGCCGTTTAGGATGTCGCGCATGGTCTGGGGCAGGCCCAGGGTGGTTAAGAGGTTGGACAGCATGGTCATCAGCAGCGCGCCCGCTATGGTGCCGGTGTAGGTGCCCACACCGCCTGAGAAGGTGGTGCCGCCCACGATGACGGCCACCAGGGAGGTAAAGGCGTACTCGCCAAAGATGTCCACCCTGGCCGTGGCCTTGTAGCCCGCGCCCAGGATGCCGGCGAAAGCGGACATCATGCCTGAAATCACATAGGTGGCGATGATGACCCAGTTGACCTTGACCCCGGTTAACAGCGCGGCCTGGCGGTTGTTGCCCACCATGTAGACCTGCTTGCCAAAGCGCGAGCGGTTGAGCAGCCAGAACACAATGGGCACAAAGACCAGGGCGTAGAGCACGATGGACGGAATCAGATCAAAGAAGCGGTAGATGATGGAATCCACAAACTTCTGCCCGGCCCAGCCCGCGGGTGAGCCCGAGGTAAAGACGTATTGCAATCGGGTGATGATGTTGGACACCGCCATGGTGACGATCATCGCCGGCAGGCCGATTTTGACCACAAAGAAGCCGTTGAGCAGGCCGACTGTCGCGCCCATTACCAGGGACAGCGCCAGCACCTGCAGGTAAATCATCAGGCTGTCCTGCTTGTCCATGGTGTAGGTGGTGATGATGGCGGCGGCCGACATCACCGCGCCCACGGAGAAGTCCATGCCCCCGCCGATTAAGACAATGGTCTGCCCGGCAGAGGAGATGGCCAGCAGCGTGGTCAGCAAAATCAGGGAGCCGATGAAGCGGTTGTTAAAGCCGCGGGGGTTGATGATGATGGTGATGACAAACAGCAGCGCGGACAGCAAAAAGGCCACCAGCGGCGGGCTGCGCCTGAGCGTACTAAACATCTTTTTGGGGTGGTACCAGGGCAGGGTACTTGTATTCTCAATGGCTGACACGGGCGGCACCTCCCTTGAACTGATTCATCAGGCCTTCCTTCAAGGTCTTGCGCTGCTCCTTGGCGGTGATGATGGTGACCAGAAGGCCCAGGAGCAAAATGACGTCGCTGACCAGGTTTTGCCAGTAGGTGGATAGGGCAAAGCCCTCAATCACCTTGGAGAGGTAGCTGAAGAAATAATAGACCGCGTTTTGGATGAGCACAAAGAAGGACGCGCCGAAGACGCCGCAGGCCATGCTGCCCCAGCCGCCAAAGCCCAATCCGCCCAGGATGCAGGCAATCAAGGAGCGCAGGCCGTAGTCCTCCGCTTGCAGGGGGTTGCCTGAGGCGTTCATCAGCGTTAGGCAGATGCCGCCCACGCCCACGATGAAGCCCTTGAGGAGGTTGGCTTGCATCTGCACCTTGACCGGGCTGATGCCCGCGGCGTAGGCGTTGCGGGGGCTGCCGCCCACGGCGTACAGGTGCTTGCCCAGCGGCCGGCGAATGACGAAGCGCCACAGCATAAACACCGCGATTAAGACCAATAGCGCCACCGGGATGACCCCAAAGATGAGGTTTTGGTAGGGCAGGTAGATTTCCTTGGGCACCTTGCCCTGGGGCTTACTCATAATAGACACGTTGATGCCCTTGATGATGAAGATGAAGGCATAGCCCACCAGCATGGCGGGCAGCCTCAAAACGGCGCTGCCGGCACCCACGAGGGCTGAAATCAGGAGGCTGGCGCCCATCGCGGCCACCCAGCCCACCCAGACCGGCACGCCCAGCTCCTGGGGCACCATGATGCACACCACGTTGACCAGGGCCAGCTGTATGCCGATGGAAATGTCCAGAAGGCCCACAATCAGCAGCAGGCTTTGCGCCATGGCCGTCAGGATAAATGGGGCGTTGGTCATGAGCATGGTGCCGTAGGAATTGGGGTTGAAAAAGGCCAGGGGGTTGCCCGAGTTGATGCCCTGCATCACGATGTTGAGTGCCAGCGCGATGACAAACAGGACAAAGCCGGTAAAGGCCGGGGTCCGCCTGAACTTGGTGAGGGATGTGGACAGGGTGCTCATGCCTGCGCCTCCTTCCTGCTGTCGGCCTCATTGTCCGCTGTGTCATTCTCCAGGCCCATCATCAAAGCGACCATGGCCTCCTGGGTCTTGTTCTCGCCCTGCAATACGCCCGACACCTGGCCCTCGTAAAACACATAGATGCGCTCCGCGATTTCAAGCAGCTCATCCGTGTCGGACGCGGAGAGGATGACGGCCATGCCTTTGGCCGCGCTTTCGCGCAAAATCTGGTGGATTTCATGGCGGGAGTGGATGTCAACGCCCTTGGTGGGGTCATCCAGCAGCAGCAGTTTGGGCCCAACGGCAATCCAGCGGGCGATGACCAGTTTTTGCTGGTTGCCGCCGGACAGGGTGCTGGCGGCGTCCTTTAAGGAGCCGATTTTGATGCGATAAGTTTTGACCGCGTCCTCAGAGAAGCGGCGCACGGTTTTCTTGGGCAGGAAACGGAAGCGCGGGCCAACCGCGGCCTCCCCCGCGAAGATGTTTTCAGCAATGGTGCGCTCAGGGAACATGGCTTCCCGGTTGCGCTCGCCGGAAATAAAGCCCATGCCGGCTTTGACCGCCTCAGCCGGCTGGCGGTAGTGCACCTCCTGCCCCAAAAAGCGGATGCTGCCGCCTTCTTTTTGCTGGGCGCCCAGCACTGCGCGCATAAACGCAGCCTGGCCCTGGCCCTCCAGCCCGCCGATGCCGATGATTTCACCGGCGTGGGCAGTCAGGGAAATGTCCTTGACCCGGGGCGGCAGGCTCAGGTTTTTAACCTCCAAGACCGCCGTGCCCTTGGACGCGGCTTTGTCCTGTTCCGCGCTGTTTGTCTGGGGGCTTGCCATCCTCTGCCCGGTCATGTAATACACCAGGTCCTCTAAGGAGAACTCGGACACCGGGCCGGATTTGACCGTTTCGCCGCCGCGCATGATGACGGCCTCGTCACACAACTCAAAGACCTCATGCATCCGGTGGGTCACAAAAACGATGGACAGGCCCTGCTCGCGCAGCCCGCGCAAAATATCAAACAGAACCTCAATCTCATCCATATGAAGGGCGGCGGTTGCCTCGTCCAACAGCAGCACGCGCGGCTTTCTGTGAACGGCCTTGGCGATTTCAAGCATGCTCTGGGTGGAGGGCGGCAGGGATTGGACATAGTCCTGGGGCGAGCAGCGGATGGCAAAGCGCGCCATCAAATCGGCCACGATTCTCCGGCTCTCCTCCCGGTCTATCATGCCGGTCTTGGTTTTGGGCTCATTGCCCAAAAGCAGGTTGTCCTCAACCGTCATCATCCCTACCAGGCTCAAATCCTGAAAGGCGGTGGAGATGCCCAACGCCTGGGCGTCATTGCCCGAGCGGATGACCACCTCCCGGCCGTCCAATTTGATGCTGCCGGCGTTGGGGTTGACCAGGCCTGCCAGCACCTTGACCAGGGTGGACTTGCCAGAGCCGTTGCTGCCCAAAAGGGCGGTGATTTTGCCCGCCTGAATGCTCAGGGAGGCGCCCTTTAGGGCTTGCACCGCGCCGTAATGTTTGAAAATGCCCCTCATTTCAATCAAGGGTCAAATACCTCCAAAAGGAATATCGGGTCTGGGTCTGATTATACTCAATTTTCGAGCAAAATGGGAAATAGTGAACAGATAAATGCGAACAACAAACTTTGATTATAAAAACGCTTGGCCGAGCGGTTGTACCGGCCCGGCCAAGCGCGCTTAGCGTATGGGGTCAGGAAGTCTTAGAAACTTATTTGAAGTAGCCTTCGGCAACCTCATCAATGGTCAGCCAGTAGGTGATGGTGTCACCGGGCTCCATGGCTTCGGCCATCGCGCGGTATTCTTCCTGGTTCTGGTTGGTGTACCAGATTTTGCTGGGCAGGTAGATGCTGTGGTATTTTTTGTTGCCGTTCTCATACACATCATCCTTGAGCTCTTTGCCCAGAATCTGGTTGATACCGAAGTTGAGCGCGGAGGCGCCCACGCCGGGAGGGTTGGATACCACGATGTAGGGCATTTCAGAGCCGTTCTCGTTGGCTTTCAGGGCGCGCTGCATGAATTCGCCGGTGTCGCCAAAGCCGATAAACTTGGGCAGGGGGGCGCCGGTGGTGTCAAAGGCGGCCAGGGCGGCGTCCGCGCACTGGGAGACCAGAACGCCATCATACTCCATGCCGGAGTTGATGATTTCGGTCATGATCTGCTGGCTCTCGGTGTTGGACCAGTTGTGGTTGTAGCGGCCCACGATTTCAAGGCCCTGCTCCTCAACGCCCTTTAAGAAGCCTTCGTCACGGAAGTCATTGGCGGAGTTGCCCGCGATGGCGGAAATGAGCACAACCTTGGCGCCTTCACCCAGCACTTCGCCGGCGTAGGAAGCGGTCTTGTAGCCCAGGTAATACTGGTCGGTGGTGATGTTCAAGATATTGACATCTTCGCTTAAATATTCCACGTCCACGTTGATGTAGGTGATGCCGGCGGCCTGGGCTTTTTCAATGATGGGGTCAAGGCCGGTGGAGGCGACGGGGTTGACCAGGATGATGTCATAGCCTTCGTTGATGGAGTTTTGCAGCTGCTGGGTCTCAGTGGCGGGGTCCCAGTTGGATACGAAAGAGGAGTAACTGATGTCAAAGCCCTTTTCCAAAGCAGCCTTGGCAGCCTCCTGAATATCCAGTTCGTAGCGTACGCGGTAGGGGTTGCCCTCGATTTCCGCGTTGTGGCTGGCCAGCTTCAATTTGCGGACTTCGCCTTCGGCTGCGGCCACAGACACGGCGGCCAGGCTCAGCATGAGCGCCAGGACAAGGGTCAGTGCGACAAGTTTCCTCATGAACCATTCCTCCTAAAGGTTTTTAATATTTTCAGAGCTTCTGCTCCGAACTTCTTTGTAACTGTGTAGGGGAATCATAACACAGACGCCGTTTCTTTTCAATCAGTTCAAGGCAGGTTTTGTCAGCTTTTTGAGCCTGCAAAATGATGCCGCGCTTCAGGCCGCCCATCGGTTTAGCCCCGGGTGACCTCCTCCGCCTTGACCTCTCGTTTCAACTCCGCGGACAGGTAAAAAGCGTCAATGATGGCGGCCACGGTCAGGGTCTCTTCCGGGGTGACCAAAACGGGCGTTTTATTTAGCAGGTGGTCCGCCGCGTTTTTAATCAGGGTGAAGTGGCCGGCAAAGGGCTCCTTCACGTGCGGGCCTTCCTTGAACACCCGGGGCACGATGTCCGCCTGATAGCGGCCCATGACGGTGTAAAACTTCAAATCCGGCAGAGTCAGCCCGGCCTTGGTGCCGGCGATGGACAGGCCAAACTGCGGCGGCAGGTTCAAGGCCCAGGAGGTTTTGAAGTTGACGTTGATATCGTTTTCAAAGTGCAGGGTGCCGGCGGCGAACTCCTCCACCTCAAACTCCTCCGGCCTGTACTGCATGGCCTTGGTCACCCCGGCAGGCGCGCCGGATTCCACAATGCTGGTGATGACATGGCTCTCATGCTGGGCGATGTGCGCGGCGGTAAAACCGCTCACCGCGGTAAACTTGGGCGAGCCCATCAGCCAGACCACCGCGTCAATCAGGTGGACGCCCAGGTCGCACAGGGCGCCGCCGCCGTTTGCTTCCTTGCGGTGGAAAACACCCCATTTGGGGATGCCCCGCCGCCTGATGGCCGCGAACTCGGCAAAATAGATGTCGCCCAGCATGCCGGTGTCCGCCATTTCCTTGGCGGCCAGGTATTCCTCCCCGCAGCGCAGGGTTTGGCAGGCCATGAGCAGTTTGCCCTTCTCCCTGGCCAGGTCATACAGCGCCTTGGTTTCTTTCCAGGTCATCGCCAGCGGCTTTTCGCACAGCACATTGCAGCCCATCTCCAGCGCCAGGCGCACAAAGGCGGCGTGGGACACATTGGGCGTGCAGACGGACACCAAATCGGGCTTTATTTCCCTGAGCATGCGCTCGGCGTCCGTGTAATGAAAGGGGATGTCATGCACTTGCGCGGTGTGGAGCGCGGCTTCCTCCCGCGCGTCAAACACCGCCTCCATGCTCACCTGCTCAAACAGGCTCTTGTAGGCCGGGATGTGGGCCTTGTTGGCAATCATGCCCGCGCCAATGACCGCGGTGACCAGTTTGCTGTCCTTCATAAAGCAGTCCCTCTCTTCTTTACCAGACTTCCTCAATGCTCTCGCCGTTTTTTAAGTCTTCAGCGGCTTCAATCACCCGGGACACAAAGCTGTCCCTGATGACAAGTTCGGTAACGCCGTTGACGGACACCGCCATGCGCCGGGCTTCCAGGGGGTAAAAGGTCAAAACATCCTCCGGCTTGTTCTCGTTTTTGTAGCGGTAAATGATAGAAAGCGCCGGCTCGCCGGTGGGCGCCGCGCCGGTATACAGGCTGCCGTCTGAGGCAGCAGAGGTCAGGAGGCGGTAAAAGGCGTGGAAATGCACGACCGGGACGGTTTCGCCGTTGACCCGGGCCTCGCCTTCCGTGCCGGTTGGCCGCTCATAGGCGATGTCATAGGTGTTTTCGGGCGTGATGATGCTCAGGCCCTTGATGTCCAAGAGCATGGGGTTAGTGATATAGCGCAGCACCAACTCCTCCGGCCGGATATCAAGGAAGGCCGGGCGGTTGACCAGGTAGACGGCGTCCTTGCCGTCTTCCTTCAGGTAAAAGGTATCCCCTTCGGCTTGCGCCAGGGAGAGGCCGATTGCTTGCCCGCTGCCAGCTAAGACAAAGTCCACCCGCGCGTCCGGCGAATCAAACTTATACTTGGCCAGTTTTTCTTCATTTAAGCCGTAGTCCATCACCCGGATGGCCTTGATGTCAAGGAGCGAGCCCATCAGGCGGATGCCGCCCTCCTGGTCCAAGGCATGGGTGCCCTTCAGGGTCAAAAGGTGGGTGGCGGTGCCAAAGGAGAGCGCTTTTAATTTGGTCTCGCTGTCAGCGCCGGAAACGGCCTTGATGTCAAAGGGCGCGAAGAAGGCCTTTCCGTTAAAGGACGCGTCCTTAATGGCCGAGAGCGGGCTGGACACCGTGAGCGGCGGGGTGACCTGGAGGGACAGGAAGCTGTCCTGCCCTGAAAGCAGGGTTTCTGACAGCGCTTGGCCCAGGGTGTACAGGCCTTCTTTGCCTTCAAGGCTCAGGTAGTAATTCCCGGACACGGTCTCTCGCTTGCCGATTTTAAGCCTTGTTGTCTGCCCGTCCGTGAAGGTCAGGGTGACGTTGGCCCCCGGCATATCAAGGCCGTAGGCGGCCTCGTCCGCCACCTTGTCCGCGGCCTTGGAAGAGGCGGTGAGCTCGGACACCGCCACCATGAAGTTGACAAACCGGTCCAGGTCAATCAGGTCGGCGGGCAAATCGCCAATCACATAGCCGCCGTTGGCCTCGTCATAATAAATGCTGTAATTGCCGTGCTCATTTATGATGTCCAGGCGGTCAATGTCCGTGGGCGCCTTGCCAATCAAGGTCAGGCTCTCAGGGACAAGGGGCAGTTTTTCCGTGGACGAGATATAAAGGTTGAGCCCGCCCAAAACCAGGCTCAGCGCCAGAAAAACAAGGGTCATCTTCATCAGCCGCCGGTTCATTGGTACCTCCGATACAGGAAGACCGCGATGCCCGCCAAGAGCAGCAGCCCCGGGAGCACGCCTACCAAGAGGATGCCTAGGATGGAGGCGGCGCGTGAGTTAAGCGGCAGGGCAGCGGAGGCCAGGGAAACCGGGCGGATGACAACGCTGTCCTTCTGCCCCAGGGCGGTCTCCAGCGCTTTTATCAGGTACTCGCCGTTGGCCAGCTGCGGGTTTTGCAGCAGCTGCGCGTCCAGCATGGCGGTGGAGGAGACGATGAGCAGGTGGGAGGCATAGGTCTGGCCTGTTTCATTGTCCCTCACCACGCGGGAGGCCAGGCTCATGGCCGGAAGCGGCCCTTTGATGTCGGCCATCGCCGGTACAAAATCACTGCCCGCCTGGCCGGGGCGCACGCCGGAGGTTTCAGAGAAGCCCAGCAGTTCCCGGGTTTGCTGGCGGTCCCGTGCCAAAAACAGCACGGCGTAGGGCTTGGCGCGCGGCATCAGAACGGGGATGCTCCTGTCCCGCAGCTTGCCCGTCAATTCTTCATCCCTATATTCCGCCAATGGATAGAAGGGCTGCAGGCTGTAGGTCATCTCCTGGCGGGTTTCAAACACCGCGCCGTCCAGGGGCTGAGTGCCCCATTCGTTTAGGAAGGCTTCCATCCGGGGCAGTTTGGGCTGGGACGCGTCCATAAAATAGAGCAGCACCTTGCCGTACTGACCGGCGTTGTACAAGAAGTCATCCAGCTTCTTTAAGCTGTCCTCGGACAAATCCACCGTGGGCGCGAGCAGCAGCAGCGCGTCAAAGGGCGTTAAATCATCCGTTGCGATGTTTTGCTCCGCGGTCTGGTAGTTGTTGTCCTTCAGCAGGGACACAAAGTTTGCGGCCTGGGCCGTGCCCGCGCCGGTCAGGACGGCGGCGCGCGGCTTGACCCCGCTGGTCACCTGCAAAATGGCGGAGGAAATGGCCTCCTGCGCGCGGGAGGAGGCAACCGCCTGGTTATTGGCGCTGTTGGCCGAATAAGTGTAGTTGAACAGCTCGTTTAAAGTCATCAGCCGCTGGCTGCTCCCAGAGGTCACCAGGATGTTGCCGGGAGACAGGCTCAAATCCGGGTAGCGGGCGGCGAAGGATGGGTCCTTCTGGTAATCGATGTAATTGAGGGTGACAAGCTTACTGCTGGCCGGATAGCGGTTTAAAATCTGCCTGGCCTGGCGCAGGTAGGGGTTGCCGTCAAAACTGTCTTCTGTGGCCAGCACATCAATGTTGACCGGCGTTGTGAGGCCGCCCAGCAGGCGGAGGCTTTCCCCGTCCAATTGGTAGGCGCGGCTCTGCGTCAAATCCACAAACAAACTATGCCGGTTGGACAGTTTGAGCGCCGCCATGTTGAACAGGTACAGGCTGATGACCGCCAAGATCAAAAGCGCCATGAAGAGGATTTTATTGATGAGCAGGCCTTTGTTTTTCATCTTGACCCCCCTAAGACCACTGGCGCTTTTCAAGCGTCAGTGTGGACAGGAAGAGGAAGAAGGCGGCGATGCTCACAAAGAACAGGACATTGGACACATCCAGAATGCCATAGGTAAAGGGCGCGTAGCGCTTGTTAAAGGACAGATAGTAAAACAGCGTTTTAAGGAAGGGCTGGCTCACCAAGCTTGACAGCGCATCCATCAAAAACAGGAAGAGCGAGACCGCAAAGCCCAGCAGCGCCGAAATGACCTGGCTTTCAGTGAGCGCGGACAAAAACATGCACACGGCAATCAACGACGCGCCCAGCAATATGAGCCCGATAAAGTGGCCGATGAACAGCGGCCAATCCACCTGAGCGATGATTTCAGTCACCACGGCCAAGACCAGGGTGATTAAAATGGCCAGGACAAAGACCAAGAGCGCCGCGAAGTACTTGCCCAGCACAATGCCCAGCCGGGAGACGGGCGAGGTCAAGAGCACCTGGTCGGTTTTGGCCTGCTTGTCCTCGCTCATTAAGCGCATGGTCAAAATGGGCACCATGAACAGCACCACCGAGAACAGCAGGGTAAAGAGGCTGGAAAAATCGGTGGTGGCGGTGTAGATGTTGTAGGTCAAAAAATAATAGCCTGAGAAAAACACCATGACCGCGCAGAACACGTAGCCCAGGGCGGAGGTGAAATAGGCGCGGATTTCACGCTTAAAGACCGCTGTCATCTTGCCTCCTCACCAATTGCAGGAAGATGTCTTCCAGGGAGGCTTCCGAGCCATAGGTGTACAAGAGCGGCAGCCCGGCGTCGGCCAGTGCAGAAAAGACCAGCTCCCGCGCGTCGGTGCCCGGCTGCGCCTCCACGGCAAAATCACAGGTGCCTGGCTCACTCTCCGTGAGGAAAGTGATGCTTGTTAACTTGTCTTGCTGTTGCAGCGCGCCGGCAATCTGCTCCCTTTTGCCCTTGACGCGGATTTTGACCTGGTGGGGCTTGCGGGTGAGGGCGGCCAGGTTCTCCGGGTTGTCATCCGCGATGAGTTTGCCGTCCTTTAACACGAGCACCCGCTCACACAGCTCCCTGATTTCGCTCAAAATGTGGGAGGAGATGAGCACGGTGGCAGTCTTTCCCGTCTCCTTGATGAGGGTGCGGATGTCGGCCACCTGGGAGGGGTCCAAGCCCACCGTGGGCTCATCCAGGATCAGCACCTTGGGCTTGCCCACCAGCGCCTGGGCGAAACTCACCCTTTGCCGGTAGCCCTTGGACAGGTTGCGGATCAGCCGCCGCTTGACCGCGCTCAGCCCGACCTGGTTGTACAGTTTATCCAGGTGCTCCAGCCGGGCTTTTTTGTCCGGCAGGATTTTCTTGAGGTCACAGATGAAGTTCAAATACTCATCAACCCGCATCCCGCTGTAAAAGGCGGGCGATTCGGGCAGGTAACCGATTTGCTGCTTGGCTTTCAGCGGCTCTTTCATCATGTCATAGCCGCCCACGATGACCTCCCCGCTGGTAGGCGCCAGGTAGCCGGTTAAGATGTTCATGGTGGTGGATTTGCCGGCGCCGTTTAGGCCCAAGAGGCCCACAATCTCACCGGATTGCAGGGAAAAGCTGACCGCGTTGACCGCGGTCTTCTCCCCATAGGTTTTGCTCAGGTTGTTGACTTGTATCAATCAGTTCTCCTGAAGGTTCAAAATCATATTAAAACGGGAACAGCGTCCTTAATTCGTCCGCGCTCAGCCTGCGGCCATAGCCGCAGATTTCAAGCGCTTCGCAGTGCGCGTCATTCTGGGGCGCGCGGCCATATTTCTTTTCCCAGGCGTCCCCAAACATCCGGGCAAAGGCCTCATCTCTGGTATAAAACTGGGTACCGCGCAGCCATTCAAAGCGCGCTGCCTCGTCTTCCGGAATGGTACTAAGGTCCACGCCGTCCACATAGGGCAGCCACTCATACATCTGGGAGGTGTGCTGGTGGTACATGCGCAACTTGTCCTCCGCCCGGTCCGTGATGTCAAACACCAAATCAGGGGAAAAGGCGCAGGGCTTTTGAAAGGCGTCCTGCATGTAGAAGATGGCGGGCATCCTTTTAAGCGCCGGGGCTAAGGGGCAGATGGCCGGCACCTGCAACAGGTAGGCGCAGTCCTGCACCAGGACAGAGGTATTTCTATGGTCGGGGTGGTAGTCAAAGGGGCGGTGGGTGATGAGCACGTCCGGGTCATAGGCCCTGATTTCTTTTAGCAGGCTCTCCCTTTGGGGCAGGCCGGCTTCCAGCCTTCCGTCCTCATGCTCCAATATCACATAGGTCAGCCCAAAGAGTGCCGCCACCCTGTCCGCCTCCGCGCGGCGGCGCTTCACCAGCGCCGCGCCCGGCATCTCCTGGTGGCCGCCGGAGCCGTTGGTCACGGACAGAAAGCGGATGTCCCAGCCCAGGTCTTTCAGCTTTAAGGTCAGGCCGCCCACCTGCTCGCAGTCATCCGGGTGCGCGCCCACCACCATCAGTTTCTTTTGTTTGTCTTGCGCCATCAGGCTCTCCTTATTTCTTCCACAAATCCCAGGGCTTAGTAACCTTCTTGTGGAAGGGCAGCTCCACCTTGGCCCCGGACTTGGCCGAGGCATAGGCCGCGTAAAGGATTTCCAGCACCCTTCTGCCGTCCTCTCCTGTCACCTTGGGGGTGTTCCCGGTGCGCACGCAGTCAATAAAATGCCTCAGTTCCAGAGGATAGCCCTGGTTGTAGGCTTCCTCAAAAATCGGGAAGGTCCAGCCCACTGTGCCGCCGGCCTTTTCGCTGGCGTAGTCATAGCCATCCAGGCTGTACACGGTGGAGGAATTGCCCTTGAACAAATCGCCGTAGGCCACGCCCTTGGTGCCCAGGATTTCCATGTGGTCATCCATGCCGCCCTGCTTGCACCAGCTGTTTTGCGCCAGGCCCACCACCTTGCCGTGGTCGGTTTCAAACTCAACCAATACCAGGGAATGGTCCTCCGCGTCCGTGTCGTGCAGAATCTGGGACAGGTCGGCGTACACGCTCTTGGCCCTGGCGTTCTTGTTTTTAAGCATCCAATAGAACCAGGCAAAGGCGTGGCAGCCCATGTCCATCAGCACGCCGCCGCCCGCCTTCTCCGCCTCGTAAAACCAGCGGCTGTGCGGGCCGGAGTGCTGCTCGGCCTGCTTTAACATAAAGATATCGCCCACAGCGCCGCTCTCCACAATCTCGCGCACGCGCTCATACTTGGGCGCGAAGCACAGTTCTTCCGCGTACATGAGAAACTTGCCGTTTGTCTTGCAGGCTTCAATCATCTCATCCGCCTCTTCCAGCGTCAGGCAGAGCGGCTTTTCAATGATGATGTGCTTCTTCGCGTTCGCTGCCTTCATCGCGGCCTCGTGGTGCTTGAAGTTGGGTAGGCAGATGTCCACCACCTCAACCTCAACCTCATTGAGCAGTTTGTCAATGTCATTGAAAGAGTGGGGGATGTGATGCTTCTTGGCGAAGGCTTCGGCTTTTTCGGCGCTTCTGGAGTACACCGCCACCACTTCGGCGTCCGGCACAAAACGGGTGTAGCTCTCCATGTGGATTTCCGCGATAAATCCGGTACCAAATAACGCGACCTTGGTTTTGCTCATCTTCAACCTCCAAATCTTGATGACCCTTTCGGGTAATGTTTAATTGTCAACAGATACCGGCATTATAGCCCAAGCCCAAAGCCTTTGGCAAGCCAAGGCCTCCTCTGAAATGGTGTATAAGTTTGGTTTTTGGCAGGCATTTCGCGCGCTCTTGTGCTAAACTATCCCGCAGTACAAATTTGCGGAGGAAACAACCATGAGTCAACCGGGCTTTGAGACCCTTCAGCTGCGCGGCGGCTACCATTCCGACCCCGCCACCGGCGCCAGCAGCGTGCCGCTTTACCAGACCACCGCCTATGTCTATCCCTCAGCAGAGCATGCCGCTTCCGTCTTCCTGCGCCAGACGCCGGGCTATGTCTATTCCCGCATTGACAACCCCACCGTGGATGTCTTGGAGCAGCGCATTGCTCTCCTTGAAAAGGGCAAGGCGGCCGTCGCCTTTGCTTCCGGCCAGGCCGCGCTCACGGGCCTTGTTAACGCGCTGTGCGTGCCTGGGGATGAGATTGTGTCCGCCTCCAGCATCTACGGCGGCACCTACACCCTCTTTTCCGCGCGCCTGCCCCAGTGCACCGGCGTCAAGTGCCACTTTGTGGACCAGGACGACTTCACGGCCATTGAGCGGGCCATTACCGACAAGACCAAATTCATCTTCATTGAAATCCTGGGCAACCCCGGCATGAACATCCCGGACATCGAAAAAATCGCAGCACTCGCGCACCATTATGGCCTGCCCCTGGTCTGCGACAACACCTTTGCCACGCCCTACCTGGTCAATGTCAAGGACTTTGGCGTTGACATCATTACCACCAGCCTCACCAAATACATGAACGGCAACGGCACCACCGTTGGCGGCGCCGTTATTGACCTGGGCACTTTTGACTGGAACAACCCGCGCTTCCCGCGCTTTACTGAGGGGGACCCCTCCAACCACGGCCTGGTCTACGCGCCCATGGACGCGCCGCTGGCGGCCATCGTACGCACCCAGATTCTGCGTGATATGGGCGCTTGCCTCGCCCCCTTTAACGCCTTTATGATTCTGCATGGCATGGAGACCCTGAGCCTCAGGATGGAGCGCCATTGCCAGAACGCGCAGAAAGTGGCAGAATTCCTGCAAAACCATGAGAAGGTGTCCTTCGTCAATTACCCCGGCCTGTCCGGCAACCGCTACCATGACCGCAAGCAAAAATACCTGCCAAACGGTGTGGGCGGTATCCTCTCCTTTGGTGTCAAGGGCGGCCTGGAAGCCGGGCGCCGTTTCATCAACAGCCTCAAGTTCTTCCTCCTCCTGGCGAACGTCGCGGACTCCAAGTCCTGCGTCGTCCACCCCGCCACCACCACCCACGGCCAGCTCAACGAGGAAGAGCTCAAGCAGGCCGGCATCCAGCCCGAACTCATCCGCCTTTCCATCGGCCTTGAGAGCATTGAGGACATTTTGGCTGATTTGGAGCAGGCCTTGGAGAAGGTTTAGGGACGGGGGAACGACGAAAGGCCGCTTTTTGAAAAGCGGCGCAAAAACATTAATAAGACGACTATTTATATACAATTCTAAAGTTCTTTTGGATCAAGGTCTTTTCTTTCAAGAAAAGGCCTTGCGTCTTCTTTGGCTTCCCAGAAACACTTGGGTTGAAAGAACAAACGAAAGGCCGCATTTTGAAAAAAGCGGCGCAAAAACTTTAATCATTCATAAATGGGATAGTTGATGTCAATTATCCCATTTATTCTTTTCTAGGAAATTCTTAAGTTTATTATTTTCTTTGAAAATTGCACAGGCAACAATTGCTGTAAAAACCAATCCTATAGTCAAGATAGTAATAAAAGCAATTAAGAATACTAATGATTTTTGATTATAGTAAAGTCGAATTACTGCTGGCGGCAGGGTAATTAAGATATAAGTCAGGAAAAGCATTATTATGTCCGCGTTGTTTGAGAATTTTCTCTTTGATGGTCCCCACTTTGAATGAAATTTTTCATAGTCAACAATCTGCAATAGAAATTCATATTTTTCTTTATTTGTGTCATTATTTGGCTTGAAGTTCAAATAGGAATTGATGCGCGCTTCCACAACAGCAAGGTATTGGCCATGGTAAACAATTCGCAAGTCCAAAACGAGTGTAAATATAATCAAAGTAAATAATGAGATTGGTAATAAAAGAATCATCAGAGTATCAACCATAAGCCTAATAGCGTTGTTTGGATTGCTCAGGTTAGGAAGACAAATCGTGAAGATACCAGCGGCGACTAAATACAATTGAATAACTTGAGTTTCTATTCTTTTCCCAATCTCAGATATCTTATGATGTAAGATTTCGTATTCTTTTAGAGCAACGTTTATCTTTTCTCTGATGTTAATATCACAGCCCGTATCATTAGATAAATTCTCATCGTGAGGCTCAACCGGGTTTTGCTGTTGCTCTTGATTGGACATTCTTAGTACCGCCTTTGTGTTTGTTCAGGCATTATTCTATATGATTTAGTTAATCAACAACTCCAAAGGCGTTCTGTCCGTTTCCAGCCCCTCACCCGCCAACAAAGCCTCCATCAGTCCGGATTCAATCTCTTCCTTTAAGAAATGCGCCTTCTTGCCAATGACGACCATGGGCACATACTGCCGGTCGGGATGGACAAAGAGCTTGTCGTAGTACTTCTGCACGACTTCCATCTGCCGGGGCAATTGTTTTTCAAGGCTGACAAAGCGCACGCGGCTTGTGGTGCCGTCCTTTAAGGTGACGGTATCCGGCAGGCTTTCAAACAGGGGCGCCAAGTCCTTGCAGTAGGGGCAGTAGTCCTTATAGAAATAGACGATGAGGCTGTCTTCCGGGCGGATATCGTTGAGGTCATCGCTGCGAGGCGCCAACAGGGCTTGGCCTTCCTGGACCGGGCGGCGCCAGGCGGCGTCCTCGGGCATGCGCTCCAGCACTTGCTCAATCAAGGCGGGTAATTGGCCTTCGTTGTCCTCGCCAGCCAGGTACTCGCCCCAGCCGGGCTCGCCGATGAGATAGAGCGGCGGGGTTTTGAGCACCGCCTCGGTCAGGCCAAAGCCCTTTAGGTAGGCCTGGTATTCCTTGTACACGGTGTCGAACATCAGGTTGCGCACCTTGATGATGAGGCTGCCGTCCTCATAGCGCGCGCGGTTTTGGACGATGAGCCGGTCTAAAATGAGGGTGACTACGGCGCAGTCCCGGCAGCCGGCGTCCGCTGACGCACAGCCGCCGCAGGGGTCATACAGGTAGACGCGCAGGGTGAGGGGCTCTTTTTGCGCCGCCTGCTCCATCTGCCCCAAAACGGGCAGCAGGAGGCAAAAAATCATCAGCAGTACCAGGGCTTTTTTCATACGGTTTCCTCAGTCTTTTCACCGGTTAAGGGGTAAAAGCAGAGCACCTTGCGCTCCTGGCCCAGGTCTTTCATCGGCGGGGGCGTGGTGCGGCAGGTTTCTGTCGCGTAGGGGCAGCGGGGCACAAACTTGCAGAACTCCTGGCTGTACTCCTTGTCCTCCATGTCCGGCAGGGCCACGTCCTGCTTCCATTTGTCGCCCACGCGCGGGATGGCGTTCATGAGCAATTCCGTATAGGGGTGGGCCGGCGCGTCCATGATGGCCTTGGCCGGGCCGTACTCAATCATCACCCCGCGGTAGAGGGTGGCGATGTAGTCGGAGATGTAGTAGGCGGTGGACAGGTCATGCGTGATGTAGATGAAGGAGACCTTGTATTTTTCCTTGAGCTCCTTAAAGAGGTTGACGATGTTCATCTTCATGGACGCGTCAATCGCGGCGACCGGCTCATCAGCGATGATGAGCTTGGGTTTGGTGAGGAGCGCGCGGGCGATGGACACGCGCTGCAGTTCTCCGCCGGAGAACTGGGCGTTGTACTTGCCCTTGACGGCTTCCAGGGACAGACCGACGTCCCTTAAGGTCTGGTCGATGAGCTTGTCGGCCTCTTCTTTGTTTTTGGCGATTTTGAGCCGCAGCGCGGTGTTGTACAGGTAAAAATCCACGGGCTTGCGGGCGGAGAAGGACTCATAGGGGTTTTGGAAGATGGGCTGGACATCCAGGCGGAATTGCATGGAGCGGTAGTGCTTTTTGTCCGCGTAGTCTTTGCCGTTTAGGTAGATGACGCCCTCATCCGCCTTGTGTACGCGCAAAATCATCTTGCACAGGGTGGACTTGCCGCAGCCGGATTCGCCCACGATGGACAGGATGACGGGCTTGTCCGCCGCGATGTCCAGGGACACCTTGTCCACCGCGCGGATTTTCTTGCCCAGCAGCATGCCGCCGATGCGGAAGATTTTGGAGACCTCTTTTAATTCAAGCAGTTTCTCAGCCATGGACGCGCCCTCCGTTCTCCAGCAGGTGGCAGGCGGCAAACCTGCCCGGCATGACCTCAATAAAGGCGGGCACTTCCTGTGTGCAGCGCTCAAAAGCGTGCGGGCAGCGCGGCGCGAAGCGGCAGCCGGGAGGCGGGTTTTTCAAATCCGGCGGCCGTCCCGGGATGCCGGACTTGTGGCGGTTGTCGCCGATGCGGGGCAGGGCGCCGATTAGCATGATGGTGTAGGGGTGGACGGGGTCTTCAAAGATGTCGGCGGTGTTGCCCAGTTCCACAAAGCTGCCCGAGTACATGATGCCGATGCGGTCGGTAATCTGGTAGTGCACGCCCATGTCATGGCTGACCACCACCAGGGTGTTCTTGTTTTGCTTTTGCAGCCTTGTCAGCATCATCAGGATGCCGCGCTGCACCACCACGTCAAGCGCCGTGGTCGGCTCATCGGCCAGGATGACATTGGGGTTCATGAAGGTGGCCAGGGCGATGATGGCGCGCTGGCGCATGCCGCCGGACAACTGGAAGGGGAAGGCGTTTAATACATCGGGGGAGAGGTTTAACTCGACCAAATAGTCCTCCACCCGCTTTAGGGTCTTGGCCTTGTCCTCCTTGCCGCTGTTCTTGGGCGAGAGGGAGTCCAAAAACTGGTTCTTGAGGCGGGTGATGGGGTTTAGCACGCTCTGGGCGGCCTGGGGGATGTAGGAGATGTTGTTCCACCAGGTCTCTTTGATGTTGCCGGTCTCATAATGGAAGGGCTGGCCGTCCTTCTCGCCGGACAGGATGACCTTGCCGCCCTTGATGATGAGGGGGTAGGCGACGATGTCATACAGGGCCTTGAGCAGGGTGGTTTTCCCGCATCCGGACTCGCCCGCGATGCCGAAAATCTCGTTCTCGCGGATTTCAAAGCTGACGTTCTTGACGACGTCCACATCCCCGTACAGGGTCTGGTAGGAGGCGGATAAATTTTCCAGTTTTAACATCTTATCTCCCCCTCTTGCGCGTCTGGTAGTCGTTGTAGCCGGTGATGAGCAGGAAAAGGCCCACAAACAGCAGGATGGTGATGATAACAGGCGGCCCAATCCAGTTCCATTGTTTCAAGAGGATGGCGTTGCGCTCCCTGGACCACTGAATCATGTTGCCCAGGGTGGGCAGGTTGGCGGGTGAGAGGCCCAGGACAGCCAGAGAGCTCTCCGCCGCGATGGCGACCAGCACCGCGTTCATGAAGTTGGACAGCGCCCAGGTCCACACAAAGGGAAGGATTTCGGTGAAGATGGTCTGAATCGCGCTTTCACCGGAGAACCAGGCGGTCTGGATAAAATCCCGCTCCTTGAGGGTGAGCGCCATGGAGCGCACCTGACGGGAGGGCCAGGCCCAGGCGAAGAGGCCCAGGGTGAGCGCCAGCATGATGATGCTGGCCTGCCCTTTCATGAGCGAGGTCATGAGGATGAGGATGGGCAGGGAGGGGATGACCACAAAGGTGTCGGTCAAGACCATCAGCGCCCTGTCCCAAAAGCCGCCCAGGAAGCCGGACAAGAGGCCTACAAAGGTGCCCACCAGGGTGCCGATGGTGGCCACAATGACGCCAATCATGATGGAGTTGCGCAGGCTCTCTATCAGCAGCCAGAAGATGTCCTGGCCCAGCGCCGTGGTGCCCAGCCAGTTCACCTCATTGGGTTTGAGGTTTTTGAGGTAGGTGTTGTAGGTGATGGGGTTGGTGTGGGGAAACAGCGGAATCACAAAGCCCACAATCAGGAAAAACAGCAGCGCGAAGATGCCGATTTTGAGCCGTAAGGACGCGTTTGACCAGAATACTTTCATCTTCTCTTCCCCCTTTCTTAGCTGTAGCGGATGCGCGGGTCGATAAAGGGGTAGATGAGATCCGCGATGAGGGTGGCAGTCGCGATGGCGATGATGGAAATGGTGATGGTGCCTAAAATCATGTTGTAGTCAGAGGACAGGATGGCTTGCTGAATTAGTTTGCCCACCCCCGGGTAGTTAAACACGATTTCTGTTATCAATGAGCCGTTGAACACGCCGCCCAGGGACAGGGCCAGCGCCGTCACTTGGGAGATGATGGAGTTGCGCAGGACATAATTGGTGCCGATTCTGCGCTCAGACAGGCCGCGGTAGCGCGCGTACTGCACAAAATCCTCCTCCGCGATGGATGAGGACAGGGATTTCATGGAGATAATCCACCAGCCCGTCCCCACCAAAAGCAGGGAGAGCGCGGGCAGGATGGAGTTGCGGATGAGCGAGGCTAAAAACACGCCGGTGTCCTTGGTGGTGGTTAAAATGCTGGTGGTCATGGGGAACCAGCCGAGCAGAAAGCCAAAGACAATCTGCAGCACCAGCGCCAGAATAAAATAGGGGATGGGGTAGATGGCGATGGCGATGCCTTCCAATACTTTGGAGCTGCGTTTGTTTTTGCGGAAACCGGCCAGAAGGCCGATAAGGTTGCCGATGACCCAGGCGATGATGACCGAGGTGACCGACAAAAATAGCGTATAGGGCAGGTACTTGGCGATGATTTCACCCACCGGGGTGGGGTAATTCATCAGCGAGGGCCCGAAATTAAAGCCAAAGAGCCCGTTTTTGATGTAGGTAACATACTGTTCCCAGAGCGAGCCGTCCAGGCCGAACTGCACGCGCAATTGGCGCCTCAAGGCCTCCACCTGCACGGCGTCCATGGTGCCGGACATGGAGGTCATTCTGGAAATCATGTTTTCAACGGGGTCGGAGGGGAAGACCCTGGGGATGATAAATACAAAGGTAACGCCAATCCAAATGACCAGCGCCCAGGTGAGCAGCCTCAGCCCGATGTATTTCCATGCTTTCATTGCGGACCCTACTTCCTAAGCTTTAATAATGGGGAAGGCAGTCCCTGCCTGGCAGGCAGGGACTGCCCATTGTGTTTAAGCCTTATTGGGCAACAGGTTCAATGTGCGGCAGGATGTACTTAAACGCGCTCCACCACCACCAGGGGCCGTTGTAGGGGTTTTCGCTGGTGGGGTAGTTGGTCCAGTAGGTGTTGTTGGTGGGCACGAACTTGGTACCGGAGTGGAAGCCGATGAAGGGCATTTCCTGGACGAAAATCTTGAGGATGTCGGTGGACAGTTCGTAGGAACGCTCATCCTGAGAGGAAACCTTGGCTAGCTCATGGATTTTGGCGGTCAGTTCCGGGCTGTTGAGGCGCTCGCCGTTGCCGCCGGAGGACCTTTCGCCGATGGGCTTGATGAGGGTGCCGTCCCAGCCGTTGATCTGGCGGTACAGGTTGCGGATGATGGCGCAGGAGGGCCAGTAGGCGCCCACGTCAAACTCACCCAGGGATTCGGCGTTGGTGAAGTTGGTATGGGTCATCTTGACCGGGGTGACGTCCAGACCGAACTTGACCCACTGGTCAACAGCGGCTTCGCCGCCGCGGCCGGCCTGGGCTTCGGTGTCAGCCAAGATGTTGCAGGTGAAAGAGAAGGGCTGGCCTTCGTAGAACCATTTGCCATCCTTGAGTTCAAGGCCGGCTTTCTGGAACAGTTTGGTCGCCTGCTCGGGGTCATATTTCCAGGCGCCCACGCCGAACATGTCATCCAGCAGCGCGTCGTCATCGGGCATCTGGATGCCCTGAGCGCTCAGGATTTCGGCCATTTCACGGGCGTAGTTGGTGTTGTAGGGCTTGTAGCCGTCTTCCAGTTCAAAGTTCTCCAGCCATTCTTCCATGGGCTTGTAGTAGAGCTCCTGCATGGAGGCGGTGGCGGGAATCTGGAGGATAGAGGCGCGGCCGGCGCCGTTGAAGATGTTCATGGACACTTCTTTAAAGTCCATGGCCAGCGCCAGGCCCCAGCGGAAGTTCGGGTCGGAGAAGGGCGCTTTGGCGCAGTTGATGGCAATGCCCTTGGAGCAGGGGTCATCAAACAGCGCGTAGGGGTATTCCGGATACCACATGGCGGCCTTGGGGTTGGACTGCATGACTTCCCAGTTTTCGGGGCTGACTTCCACCATGATGTCAACATTGTTGGAAATCATGGTCATGGTCCTTGTGGCGTCATCGCCAAAGGTCTGGAAGAGGACGTGCTTGGCCTTAGGCACGGTGCCGGTGACCACGCCCACGTCGGAGAACTGGGCGTCCTCGCGCAGCTCGTAATAAATCCAGTTGCCCAGCTCGTCAAACTGTTTAACGGTATAAGGACCGGTGACAACAGGGTTGCTGTCCTTGAAGGTGACGGGGTTTTCCTGCTTGGAATAAATATGCTCCGGCACGACGCGCAGGTCATTGCCCCAAATCAGAACGCCAATGGATTCCGCCAGCAGCGGGAAGCTTTCCTTGGTGACGATTTTGATGGTGTAATCATCCACCAGTTCGATGGAGGAGAAAATCTGCTGATAATAGCCGTTGGAGGGGGCGTCGGGGTTGGTGAGCATCAGGTTCATGGTGTAGTGGACGTCCTTGGCGGAGAAATCCACGCCGTCGGACCACTTGATGCCCTTGCGGATTTTGATGATGTGCTCGGTGAAGTCCTCATTGGACTCGGGGAAGGATTCCGCCAGGGAGGGGAACTGTTCGCCCTTGACGGTGTCAATTTCATAGAGGTTGCCCCACAGCAGCTGCTGGATGCCGGTGCCCATGTTGGTGCCCTGCATCATGGGGTTGAATTGCCCTGCTGTCTGAGTCGGGTTTTGCATCTCGACAATCAGGGTTTCGCTGCGGGGGGTGCCCACAACGGTCGTCTCACCGGCAAACGCCAGCCCCGCGGGCAGCATCATGCAGGCGATCAGGAGGAGAGCCAGAAGTTTTCTCATGCTTGAAATACCTCCATTTATTTTTCAAGGTCCGATATCACGAACCAAGATTTCTTTTGGGCGGCAAACAAGGATTACCGGGAATGACCCTGGTTTTCTGTCTGGATTCTGTTCTTTAAATTTACGATACCACAAGCTATAAACTTGCACAAGATGGAAAATTATGACACAAATCCCACATGTTGTATGAATTGTACAAATAAGGTTGATTTGACACGACCTTTACTTGACAGCCAGGGCCTGTGTACATAGAATGAAGTCACCCATTTGAATAAAGGAAAGGAAACACTCGTATGAAAAAACTGTTTGTGTACCTGCTCGCGCTCACCCTGCTGTTGGGTCTGTTTGTTCCGGTCTCCGCCGAGAACGACGCCTACATGGAGGAGCTGATCGCGGCAGCCAAGGCCGAAGGCGAAATCATTATCTACGGCTCTTCTGAGGAAGCGCACGTGGCCGCGGTCGCCAAGAACTTTGAAGACATCTACGGCATCAAGGTGTACTACACCCGCCTGTCCACCGGCGAGGTCCAGGCCAAGATTACCGAGGAAAAGGGCAACCCCTCCGCCGACGTCTGGTTTGGCGGCACCACTGATCCCTACAACGAGACCGCCGCGGCCGGCTGGCTTGAGCCCTATGAGGCCAAGAACGCCGTCAACCTCATCGGCGATACCTACCGCGACAAGGACGGCCAGTGGTACGGCATCTACAAGGGCATCCTGGGCTTCATGGTTAACACCGAGGAGCTGGACCGCCTGGGCCTGCCCTTGCCCGAGGGCTGGGATGACCTTCTGAAGCCCGAGTACAAAGGCCTCATCTGGATGTCCAACCCCAACACCGCCGGCACCGCCAAACTCATCATCAACACCATGGTGCAGATGAAGGGTCATGACGAAGCGATGAAGTACTTTGTTGAACTGGACAAGAACGTCGCCCAGTACACCAAGTCCGGCTCCGGCCCCTCCAAGAAGGTCGGCATCGGCGAGTGCGTCATTGGCATCGGCTTCCTGCATGACGGCATCACCCAGATTCTGGCCGGCTATGACAACATCAAGCTGGTCATCCCCAAGGAAGGCACGAGCTACGAAATCGGCGCCACCGCCATCTTCAAGGGTGCCAAGCACCCCAACGCCGCCAAACTGTGGGTTGAGTACTGCTTGACCCCCGCCGCCGTTGACATCGCCAAGGACCATGAGGCCTATCAGTTCCTGGTGCTCAAGAACGCCACCCAGCCCCAGCAGGCGATTGACTTTGGTCTGGACCCCGAAAACGTCATCAACTATGACTTTGAGGACGCCAAGAAAAACACCTCCAACTATGTCAAGGACTACTTTGACGCCATCGGCGCGTCCGCTGATGACCGCTTCAAGACCGAATAACTGACAAACCGGGGACAGACTTGTCTGTCTCCGGCTTTTTTGACTCCTTTGGCTTAGCGACCTATGCCGGGGATGGGCAGCCCCGTCCCCGGCCTTCATTTTATTAAGGGAGGGCTCCTTATGCGTCAAAGCGCGTCCCTGGAGCGCCGGAAGTTTTTTGCCGATCCATTGATGGTGACGGTGATTTTGCTTTTGGTGGTGTTCCTTGCCCTGTTCATCCTCTACCCGCTGGGCATGCTCATGGCGGACTCGGTTTATACGCCCAGCTCCTACAAGGTGTACACCGTAAAGGAAACGCCCGAAGCGGTCCAGGCCTATTTTGAGCAGGAGGGCGAAAGTGTCCGTCAATTGAGCATCAGCCACCGCCCGGTGCTGGAAGTACCCTCTGTTGAAGGCCTGTCCGTGATTGAGGAATTGGGGCAGACGGCCTCCACCACCTACATGGCGGGCGTATTGCATGAGGGGCTTTCTGACACGGCGGTCGCGGTGTACAACAAGGACGAGGGCCTGCTCTCCTTCCAGTCCTTCCCGCATATTTTCGGCGACTACACCTTCAAGCGCGCCTTCACCAACACCCTCTGGCTGGGCCTCATCACGGGCATCGGCTCCACCCTGTTGGGCTTGTTATTTGCCTATGTGGACACCTACGTCAGGGTTAAAAACCGGATTTTGAAAAAGCTGTTTGACATCGTCAGCATGCTGCCGGTGGTCTCCCCGCCCTTTGTATTGAGCCTGTCCATGATTTTGCTGTTTGGCAAATCGGGCCTTATCACCAGGAAGCTGCTGGGCATCTATGATTCGGATGTCTATGGCCTCTCTGGCATCGCCATTGTGCAGATATTGACCTTCTTCCCGGTGTGCTACTTGATGCTCAAGGGCTTGTTGAAAAACATTGACCCGTCCATGGAGGAGGCCTCCCGGGACATGGGCGCCAGCCGGTGGACGGTATTCCGCACGGTCACCCTGCCCCTGATGCTGCCCGGCCTGGGCAATGCCTTCCTGGTCACCTTCATTGAGTCGGTGGCGGACTTTGCCAACCCCATGCTCATCGGCGGCAGCTATGACACCCTGGCGACCACCATCTACCTGCGCATCACGGGCGGCACCTATGATACCCAGGGCGCGGCGGCGATGGCGGTGGTGCTCTTGAGCTTGACCATCTTCCTCTTCCTGGTGCAGAAGTATTATCTGGAGGCCAAGACCGCGGCCACGCTCACCGGCAAGGCTTCGCGCATGCGCATGCCCATTACGGAAAAAAGCGTCACCCGGCCGCTCACCATCCTGTGCTTTTTGGTGTCCGTCTTTGTCATCATGATGTATGTGGCCATCCCCTTTGGCTCCCTCTTCCGCCTCTGGGGCCGGGATTACTCCCTGTCCTTTAGGTGGTATGAGGCCCTCATCAAGCAGGATGGCTTCAAGGCCTTCAAGGACTCCTTTGTCCTAAGCCTCATCGCCTCGCCTATCACGGCGCTTTTGTCGATGATAATCAGCTACCTGGTGGTCAAAAAGAAGTTCTACGGGCGCGGCTTCATCGAGTTTGTGTCCATCCTGGCCATGGCCGTGCCCGGCACGGTCCTGGGCGTGGGCTTCATCCGCGGCTTTGCCGGCGGCGTCTTCCGCTCCGGCTTCCTGCAGGGCATCTACGGCACCGGTGCCATCCTGGTCATCGTCTTTGTGGTGCGCTCCCTGCCGGTGGGCACGCGCTCGGGCATCTCGGCCCTGCGGCAAATTCACCCCTCCATTGAGGAAAGTGCCTATGACCTGGGCGCGGGTTCGGGCAAGGTCTTCATGTCGGTCACCCTG
This sequence comes from uncultured Christensenella sp., assembly GCA_964534515.1. Lineage (GTDB taxonomy): Bacteria > Bacillota > Clostridia > Christensenellales > Aristaeellaceae > UBA6115. The sequence continues at coordinate 29,810 of CAZHPW010000001.1, read as the reverse complement.
CCGCTGATTAAAGAAAGCTTTTTCTCGGGCCTGGTCACCACTTTTGTCCGCTCCATCACGGCCATCTCGGCCATCATTCTCTTGGTAACGCCCAGGTACCTGTTAATTACCACCCGCATCAACGAGTTCGCCGAGAAGGGCAGCTACGGCATCGCCTGCGCGTACGCGACCATCCTGATTGCCATCGTCTACGCCAGCATCCTTCTGATGAACCTCTTTATCAAGTACTTCGGCACATCCAGGCAAGTAAGGGAGACAAACGCAAATGTCGGCTAAAAAAGGAATTAAACTGGAAAACATTTCCAAGATTTATGAGGATCCCAAAACCAAGAAGCCCTTTTACGCGGTCAAGGATGTGTCCATTGACATCAAGCCCGGCGCCTTTGTGACCCTGCTTGGTCCTTCCGGCTGCGGCAAAACGACCACACTAAGGATGATTGCGGGCTTTGAAAGCCCGGATGAGGGCGAAATCTATTTGGGCGGTGAGCCCATCAACGCGCTGACCCCCAACAAGCGCGACACCGCCATGGTGTTCCAGAGCTACGCCCTCTTCCCGCATTACAATGTCTTTGACAACGTGGCCTACGGCCTCAAGCTGCGCAAGATGAGCAAAGAGGACATCCATAAAAAGGTCATGGACATCCTGGATTTGGTGGAGATGGAGGGCATGGAAAGCCGCATGACCAACCAGCTCTCCGGCGGCCAGCAGCAGCGCGTCGCCCTGGCGCGCGCCTTGGTGGTAGAGCCCGGCGTCCTGCTGTTTGATGAGCCGCTGTCCAACCTGGACGCCAAGCTGCGCGTCACCATGCGCACCGAAATCCGCCGCATCCAGCAGAAGCTGGGCATCACGGCTGTCTATGTCACCCATGACCAGTCCGAGGCCATGAGCCTGTCGGACCAGATCATCATCATGAACAAGGGCGTAATCGCTCAGATGGGCACGCCGGAAAACATCTACTACCACCCGGACAGCGAGTTTGTGGCCGACTTCATCGGCGAGGCCAACTTCCTCCCGGCCAAGGTTGTCAGCACCGAAAACGGCGAGAGCACAATCACCATCCACGGCCACCCCGCCAAGGTCCTAAACCTCGGCAACATCCCGGTGGGCACGGACTGCAAGCTGCTGCTGCGGCCTGAAGCCGGCATCATCGGCAAAAAGGGCAGCCTGCCCTGCAAGGTCACCCTCTCGGTCTTCATGGGCGCCTACCAGTACTACCAGGTCATGGTCGGGGACACCCTGGTCAAAATCAACGACAACTGCCCCATCAACAAGCAGGTCTTCAAAGCCGGGGAGGACGCCTTCTTAAGCTTCGGCGCGGACTGCGTCCACCTGCTCAAGATGGACGATTGAGCGGCTGGATGGCATAGACTAAATAAACCAAGCCGGGCTCCCGAATGGGAGCCCGGCTTTTACTTGATGATGGGGATGCGGTTGAATTACAGCGTCCTGCGGACCAGGTCGCCTTCCTTCATGATGACTTCCATCTTGTCCACCGCGACGTTGCGGATGTCATCCAGGGGGTTGGCGGAGAGGACGAGGAGATCGGCGAACTTGCCGGCTTCCAGCGTGCCTGTGACGTCGCCCACCTTGAGCATTTCGGCGCCTACTTTGGTCGCGGCGACGATGGTGTCCATCACCGGAATCTGCGCCTTCTCCACAAAGGAGTACATTTCGCCGATGGCGGTCGCGCCGTAGGGGGTGAGGCTGGAGCAGAAGGAGTCAGACCCGATGGTCAGCCCGATGCCCTTGGAAGCGGCTTTACGCAGATTGCCGTACACGCGGTTGAGCTCTTTCTCGGCCACGGTGTCGCCCGGGAACTGGTCATGCACCTCGGGGATGTAGGGCGGCGTGTAGGTCTTGAACCACTCGTTGAGGAACTGGATGGTGGGGCAGAAGTAAATGTTCTTCTCGGCCATGATGTCCAGGCACTCGTCGTTTAAGGTCTGGCCGTGGATGATGAGGTGCACGCCGGCCTTGGCGGAATCAAGCGCCCCGCCGTAGCCCTCGGCATGGCTCCACACTGGGATGCCCACCATGTTGCACTCGTCCACAACGGCTTTGATTTCTTCAAAGGTGTAGTGCTGGTCCAGTTTCTGATCCCAGCGCCAGATGCCGCCGCCGGTGGACCAGATTTTAATCGCGTCCGGGCTCTCCCTCAAGCGCTTTCTAACCGCGCGGCGCAGCTCCCAGGGCCCGTCCACACGCTCAGCCCAGGGATGGGACTGCTCGTTGTACCAATAGGGCAGTTTGTGGGAGTCGCCGTGGCCGCAGGTGCGGCAAAAGCCCAAACCGGTGCCGACCACGCGGGGGCCTTTCATGACGCCCGCTTCAATCATGTTGCGGATTTGCAGGCCGGAGCGGGAGATTTCACCAACGGTGGTCAGGCCGCTCTCTAAGCACTCATGCGCCTGCTGCACGGCGACAACAGTCTTCTGGATGGGGTCTTCCAACACCCAGTCGGAGTCATCATCTGTCAGGTTGCCGGAGAAATGCAGGTGGGTGTCAATCAGGCCGGGCATCACGGTCTTGCCCGTGGCGTCCAACACCTCATAGGAAGCGTCAACCTCTTTGTAGGGGCCGGCGTAGACGATTTTCTTGTCTTCCACCAGAACCAGGGAGTCTTTTACCGGCTCTTTGCCCGTGCCGTCAATCAGGATGCCGTGGGTGATCGCGTACTTGTTCATGTTTTCCTCCGTTCATATTTGCATGGCTTGCGGCCATGTTTGGTCAGGTTTTTGGATTTATGCCTTTTTTCGGATGCTGCTGTTGGCCACTTTCAGAATCAGGCCCAGGGCAATCCAGCCCAGCACCACATACCAGCCGGTTGCCGTCAGCGCGGCGGGGCTGCCCGGCACCACCAGGAGCAGGATGACAATCACGCCGGCCAAAACAGCCAGGCTGATGCCCACCTTGCCGCCGGGCACCTTGTAGGGGCGGGGCAGGTCAGGCTCGGTTCTGCGCATCTTCAGGCAGGCCAGGCTGACCATGGTGCAGGCGAAGATAAAGGCCAGGGCGGAGACTTCGGTTAAGGGAACCAGCATCTTTTTGCCCATGAAGGGCCCGATGAAGGTGAGCGCCGCCATGATGATGTTGGGCACGATGGGGGTGCCGGTTTTGCCGTCAATTTTGGCAAAGGACGGCGGCAATTGATGCTTTCTGCCCATCGCCAGCAGGATGCGGGAGGATGCGCCGAAGAAAGAGTTCATCGGCCCCATGGGCCCCAAGGTGGCGATAACCAGCATCACGATATAAAGGATGGAGTTGATGGTTTTGAGAACCGCCAGCGCGGGAACGGCGCTCTTGATGAAGTCGGTCCAGGGAATGATGGTGCCAAAGGAGTAGATGCAGATGACGTAGAAAGCGCCTGAGGCTAACAGCGCCATGCTGATGATGCGGCCAAACTTCTTCCAGTCCAGGCCCTCAGCGGCCTCCTCAGCCTGCTGTGGGATGGTGTCAAAGCCCGCGTAGAAGAAGGGCGTGATGACCAGCACCGAGAGAATGCCGGCAAACATATTGCCTGCCTTGGTTTGAGTCAAGGGGCCCTGCACCTGCTCAAAGCTGGGCAGGATGTTCATGGGGCGGCCCTTAATAAATGAGATAATCATCGCCAGCAGCATGCCGCCCAGGAGCGCCTTGGTCAAAAAGGCCTGCAGTTTGGCGGCGGATGAGGCGCCGCGGAAGTTGAGGTAGACCACATAGGCCGCGATGGCGAGGGAGATGAGCGTCGGGAAAAGGAAGACGTCAGCGCCCAGGATGGAATACAGTTTGACCGCGCGCAGCCATTCAAGGCCCGGGATGCTGCCAAACATTTCAGACACCAGGGTAGAAATGGCAATCGCTTCCCAGGGGCACAAAATCGCGTTGCCCAGGGCCAAGAACCAGCCGGTCACATAGGACATGTTGTGGCCATAGGTTCTGTCGACATATTCGACAATACCGCCCGAAATCGGGATGGCGCTGGTCAGTTCCCCAAAGACCGCGCCGATGGGCAGGAGGAAGAGCGCGCCGATGAGGAAGGCAATCATGGCAGCCACCGGGCCGCCGCCCAGAATCATCCAGTCACCCACCAGCAGGACCCAGCCGGTGCCGATGATTGCGCCAAAGCCGATGGTGAAGAAATTGAACAGCGTCAAGGTCTTCTTCATGCCGCCCTTGGCTTGGGGTTGTTGTTCGGGTAGAGACATTCAGCCACCTCCAAACGATATTTGGCACTTTCCGTGCCTTTGATTCCCGCGCGGCGCCTCTCAAATTGCGATGGGCATCGCGCGGATTGAAACCGTTTGTACTATACGGAGTATTGTCAGGGCCTTCCATAAGTTCGGAATAATCGGGCGTTTTTATGGTATAATCGGGCACGTAAACGGATAAACCGGTTCCATACGCCATCAAAGGAGGTGCCTGTGCGCTTTATCGCCGTCTGCGATGATGACCCGGTCGCCATTCAGACTGTCATCAAACATTTGGACAGCCTGAAGGCCAGGGGCTTTCAATATGAAATCACCCCCTACCACAATGGGGAGGACCTGGTGGAAGCGCACAGACAGGGGCATCGCTTCCACTTGATTTTGCTGGACATGATTATGAAGCCCATCAACGGCATAACGACCGCCAGGGCCTTGAGGGAGTACGACCCCCTGGTGCCCATTTTGATTATTACCAGCACAACCGAATACGCCGTGGAGGGCTACCAAATCAACGCCCAGCGCTACCTGCTCAAGCCCATTGACCACGATGAGCTGATGGCCGCGGCCATCCCACTTTTGCAGGAGAGCATCAACAGGGAGGAGCGCGCCTTCACCTTTAGTTATGAGGGCGAGGCGGTTCGCGTGCGCCTGGACAGCATCCTGTATTTTGAGTCGGATTTGAAACTGGTCCGCCTGGTCACGGCGGATACGCAATATGCTTTCCCCTATACGCTCACACAGATTGAGGTGGAATTGACGGAGGAGGGCTTTGAGCGCATCCACAAGAGCTTTGTGGTCAATCTGCGCTATGTCGCCAAACTGACCCACCAGACGCTGACCCTGGACAACGGGGAGGAATTGCCGGTGTCCAAGCACCGTTACAAGGACATCTTGCGCCGGCTGATGCAGTTTTCCACCAAGGACTGAGGGGAAGGAGACATTCAATGGAGAACCCGCTCATCCGCGCCCTGGCTTTTGGCGTTCTCTCGCTGATTGAGACCTACATCCTCTGGTTTTTCTTTGATACCTTCCTGCACCGCAGACCGGAAAAAGAGCCCTTTGTCCTTCTGGGCAAGGGCGTTTATTTTGTCTTCCAGTGCCTGACTTATTTTCTGGATTTCCCGCTGTTCTCCTCCGCCATTCCCACCTATCTGCTGGCGATTGGCATGAGCCTGGTGTTTTACCGGGATGACCTGTCCTTTAAGGCGCTGACCGCGCACATCTTTGTCTTTCTGTTTTATTCCTGCCGCACCTTTGCCTTGGCGCTCAGCCTGCAGCTGTCCGGCACACCCACCCTAAGCAGCCACACCTTCCCCGTCCTGCCCTCCTATGTGCAGGCCATTGCCTGCGGGCTGGCAATTTTGGGCACCTGGGGCTTAAGGGCGTTTCAAAACCTCAGGCGGCGGGACAAGCACGTGCTGTATGAAACCCTGTTCGCCATCGCCCCTGCGGTCTTCCTGGTCAGTTTGATTATTCTCTTCCGCCTGGAATTGACGGGCGACCGCACCTCCATGAGCTATTACTGGGGCTCGGCTGTTTGCTTAACCGTGGTCACGCTGATTTTGTTTTATCACTTAGACAAGATGAGCATCATCCACGAAAACCGCCTGCATAACCAATTGGCCCAGAGCCTCCTGGAGGAGGACAAAAAGCGCTTTGCCGACCTGGTCTCCCAGCAAAAGGAAACCCTGCGCATCAAGCATGACATCCGCCAGCACATGATGACCCTGCAATTCCTGTTTTCGGAAAACAAGGTGGAGGACGCCAGGCGCTATCTGGACCAGGTGCTGGCGCAAAAGGCGCTGACCAACCAGTTGTTCACCACAGGCAATTCGGTTCTGGACAGCCTCCTGAGCCAGAAAATCCCCCGAATCAAAGCCCAGGGCATCAAGGTAGATTTGAATTTAATGATTCCGCCCAACATCCAGATTGAGGACATGGATTTGTGCGTGCTGCTGAGCAACCTTTTAATCAATGCCGAGGAAGCCAGCCTGCGCTTGATGGAGTCGCCCGCGGGCCTAAAGCGGGAGGCGCAGATGAAGCTGGACGTGGTCATGAAAAAAAGCTTCCTGTCCATTGATATCTCAAACGTCTATGACGGCAAGGTCGCCTTTGAGAACCGCCGCTACAAGAGTGTAAAAACCAATGTCGCGCACAGCGGCATCGGGCTGTCCAACGTGGAATCCATCGTGGACAAGTACGACGGCGTCATGGACATCTCCCATGAGGACAACACCTTCCGGGTCAACATCCTGCTGCCGGTGTGAGCGATAAGGTTATGTTTTTTGCCTGTTTGCTCAATACCTGATGGACTTGTCTGTAATTTGACTTGGCGCGCGGAAAAGTTTATAGTGGCTGAGGATAAGCAACCAAACTATAAAACCGTCTTAGGAGGTAGCATGCGCAAGTTTCTCTCAGCCCTTGTCCTCGTCCTGGTCCTGTCCCTGATGACAGGCGCCCTGGCCACGACCGTGCCCGAGGTGAATGACTTCCTCAACAACTCCGCCAAACTGGGCCCCAACACCAAGGCCAACCCGGTGGCCGTCATCCCCTTTAACCACATTGACGGCCCCCAGGAAGAAGACCTCTTCTACGCCTTTGTCAACTTCAAGTACCAGGCCCGCGGCTACATCAAATACCAGGTGTCCTATATTTCCTGCACCTGCCGCAGCGCCGATGTGAACTACTGGAGCACGGTGTATGTGGATTTGACCCTGCCCGACAGCGGCCTGCTGGACGACGCGGCCATCCGCACCCTGAGCTATGAAAAAGACGGCACCGGCAAATACCAGGCCGGCTTCTGGGGCGATTCCAACCCCATCCCCACCGGCGGGCAGACCTATGAAATGATTCGCGACCAGTACCTGCCCTATTATCAGGGCAAGACCTATGGCGAACTGAAGACCCTGTCCACCATCGCCGACATCAAGGCCGAAGACTATGCCGCGGGCGAAGGCCGCGCGGACTTGACCCTGGACGCCTGGACAGGCGCCACCGTGTCCACCAACAACGTGCTTCGCATCCTGCAGGCCATCTTTGAGTTCCATGGCACCGATGAGTTCTTCGCCAATGATCCCTCCCTGGTGAAGGCGGAAGCCCCGGCCGCGGAAGAAGCCGTGACTGAGGCCAAAGAAGAAACCGCCGCTGTCACAGCGACCGCCGAGCTGGCGCCCCTGCCCGCACCCGTGGACGAGACCAAGACCTTCTTAAAGAACAAGGACGACAAGGAAGAAGTGCCCTGCACCCCCGGTGACTTTGGCCCCACCTGCTCGGCCATCAACTCCGAAAACCTCAGGGAGTACCTCAACCGCTCCGATGTCTACTACATCGATACCCGCGACCACAACGACTACATGAAAAAGCACCTGCGCAATTTTGAGGTCATCCCCTTCTTTGGCCTCATCTTCAACGCCAACGCGCACACCGACGCCACCCTGCCCCAGCTCTACGGCGGCACCCCCACTGAGCCCGTTCCTGTGTATGAGGAGAGCGATGACCTCCTGGAAGCCCTCTTCCCCAAGGACAAGACCCTCTTCATCATGTGCCAGTCCGGCGGCCGTGTGGGCATGCTGATGAACATCCTCTCCGCCCGCGGCTGGGACATGTCCAAGGTTTACAACATCGGCGGCATGGCGCAGTACGGCGGCAATGAATACCGCGACCTGATCGTGGATACGCCCGAGATGATTCTGACCCCCGTGTACACCATGGAAGGTCTGACCCGCATCGCGCCGTAAATTAGTCAAAGAAGTGTCTTCGGACACTTCTTTGATTTTGGAGGAACGGGAATTTCTGCCTGTCAGCATGCGCTGACGGCCGGCAGAAATTCGCGGAATGTTTGGGCTGATGCCCAAACCCTGCCCGCCGCGCATGTCGCCGGGCAGGATGAGCATCAGAGGGCTTTGCCCTCCGATACCTCCCCAAAAAGTGCTCTTTACTATAAAAAAGGCTGCCGCGTTGCGCGGCGGCCTTTTTTTCATGCCTTTCTCCGTTTCATGGCATAGTATGCTATAATTGTCCTGAATAAAGTGAGAGGTGCCGCCGTTTTTGAGTGCCTCAAACAAGGATAAGGAGAATAAAACATGGGCATCCAGCAGAAAACCATCAACACCCTGAGCGTTCTCTCAGCAGAAATGGTGCAGAAGGCCAACAGCGGCCATCCCGGCGCGCCCATGGGCATGGCTGCCATGGCCTACGCGGTGTGGCTGAAGACCATGCGCCATGACCCCGCAGCCCCCAACTGGGCAAACCGCGACCGCTTTGTGCTGTCAAACGGCCACGCCAGCGCCCTGCTGTACTCCCTGGTTCACCTGGGCGGCTATGACCTGCCCATGGCGCAGCTTCAGCAGTTCCGCCAGTGGCAGTCCAAAACCCCCGGCCATCCGGAGCACGGCCTCACCCCCGGGGTGGACACCACCACCGGCCCCCTGGGCCAGGGCATCTCAAACGCCGTGGGTTTCGCGATTGCGGAATCCATGCTGGCCGCCCATTTTAACCGCCCCAACTACCCTGTGGTGGACCACCGCACCTTCGTGTTTGCCGGGGACGGCTGCATGATGGAAGGCATCAGTTCCGAAGCCGCCTCCCTGGCCGGCACGCTGAAGCTGAACAAACTGGTGGTGCTCTATGACGATAACGAGATTTCCATTGAGGGCGATACCAACCTGGCCTTCCGCGAGGACGTGCCCAAGCGCTTTGAGGCCTATGGCTGGAACGTCATCAAGGTTCAAAACGGCAATGACGCTGACCAGGTGCTGGCGGCGCTGGAGAAGGCCAAGGGCGCCACGGCCCCCACGCTGATTGTCTGCCCCACCATCATCGGTTACGGCAGCGCCGCCAAGCAGGGCAAGGCCAGCGCGCATGGCGAGCCCTTGGGCAATGACAACCTGGCGGAGGCCAAAAAGGCGCTGGGCATCACCGGCGAGGCCTTTGAGGTGGCCCAGGACGTGTATGAGCACACAGCCCAATTGATGGAGGAAGGACGCAAGGCCCACAAGGAGTGGGAGGACATGTTCGCCCGCTATCAAAAAGAATATCCGGAACTGGCGCAGGCCTGGCAGGCCTGGCACAGCCCCTTGAGCCGTGAGGAACTGGCAAAGGCCGAAGGCCTGATGCCCAACAAGGAAAAGGCCGAGGCCACCCGCGCGAGCTCCGGCGAAATGCTCAACAAACTGGCCAAACAGGTGCCCAACCTGGTCGGCGGCTCTGCTGACCTGGCGCCTTCCAACAAGTCCTACATCGACGGCGGCGGCGACTTCAGCGCCGAAAACCGCCTGGGCCGCAACCTGCGCTTTGGCGTGCGCGAGCACGCGATGGCGGCCATCTGCAACGGCATCGCCCTGCACGGCGGGCTTCGGGTCTACTGCGCCACCTTCTTTGTCTTCTCTGATTACATGAAGGCCGCGATGCGCCTGTCGGCCATTATGGAGCTGCCGGTCACCTACGTATTGACCCACGACTCCATCGGCGTTGGCGAGGACGGCGCTACCCACCAGCCCATTGAGCATCTGGCGGCGCTTCGGGCCACCCCCGGCATCCGCGTCATCCGCCCCTGTGACATGAACGAGACCGCCGACGCCTGGCTGACCGCGCTGTGCGCGCATGGCCCCAGCGTTCTGGTGCTGACCCGGCAAAACCTGCGCCAGTTCAAGGAAACGGCCGGACAGGGCCACTTGGGCGGCTATGTGCTGCTGCCCGCCCAAAAGGCCACGCCGGATGTGATTTTGATGGGCTCAGGCAGCGAGGTCGCCCTGCTGGCGGACGCGCAGGAAGCCTTGAAGGCCAAGGGGATTGACGCCTCGGTGGTATCCATGCCCTGTATGGAAGATTTCCTGGCGCAAAGCGCTGAAAAGCAAAACGCAGTGCTGCCCCTCTCCGTGCGCCGCCGCGTGGCGGTGGAAGCCGGCGCCACCATGCCCTGGTACCGCTTTACGGGACTGGACGGCCAGGTGCTGGGCATTGACCACTTCGGCGCTTCCGCCCCGGCTGAGAAACTGTTTGCCGCCTACGGCTTTACCGCGGAGAACGTGGTAAAACTGGCGGAGGAACTGAAGTAAAACATCATACTTGAAACAAATTAGAGGGGACGGCTCAGCCGTCCCCTCTTTCCATATCATATCTAAATTATGTTTTATCGCTCAATATCGGCGTCGTCCTCAAAGATGGGGGTGAGGACGCCTTCCTGCACAAAGCCGCGCATCATTTGGCCGTTTGAGGTGAACTCAATGTAGTCCCAGTTCATATTGCGGTGGTAGTAGCGGGTCAGCCAGGTCACGCTGTCGCCGGGGTTTAGGGTGGCGATGGGCGTCAGCGCACGCACCGGGTCCTCGGTCACCTGTCCCCTTGACGCCACGGTGGTGGGCGTGTAGGCGAAGTTCAGGGCCGGCAGGTCCACCTTGTCCTTAAAGCCCTGGGAGGAGGTAAAGCCTACGCGCACGCCGCCGGTATTCACCTCGTACATCACCATTAGGTAGCCGCTCTCCCAGCCCGCGGCGTAGCAGCGCCCGTTGGTGGACATGACCGCCTTGCCGTTGGCGCCGCGGCGGTAATAGTCTCCCGGCCCGTCATAGACCTTGAGCATCTGCTTGGGTTTAAAATAGACTTCCTCAAAACCGGGCAGGGGGCTTGAAATCCTGTCATCTGACACCCGGGGCAGGGGCTTGCCGGTGGGGTTGGTGGTGCCCATGGCGCGCATCTGCGCGCGCACATCCTTAATCAGCGTGTAGTTATCCCATTCCAGGTTGGACAGTACCGGGCCATCCCCCGGGTAGTTGGGGTCCACCTTGTACCAGGTCTGGCACTGGAAATAGTTGTCGTATTTCTCCCCCGGCTTAAACGGCCGCCCATAGCGGGCAAACAGTTCGTTAAAAGCGTAGCCCAGCGCGTCATACTGCCAGGCCCAGACCTGGGCTTCCGTCAGCCGTTTCCGGTTGGAATCCGGGAAGATGTAGCTGTTGGCTGCCAGGGCGCTCAGGGGCAGCAGGGCGATGACCAAGAGTATGAGGATACACCGCTTCATTGTTCGCATGCGCTTTCCCTCCTTTTGAACTTGTTCTGCCTTTTACTGTAAAGGCTGAATCCCGGGCTGTCAATGAAGATTTGCGCCATGGGCCGGGGAAAAGCATGCTATAATCGGACTAAAGAACCTGCCCCTTCTTCGGGCGGCTGAGGTGAAAACATGTCAAAAGCAGTGCTGGGCCTTGATTTTGGCACCCTGTCCGGGCGCGCCATTGTGGTGGAAACAAAGACAGGGCGGGAATTGTCCGTTTCAGCGATGGACTACCCCCATGGCGTGATGGACCGGGCTTTGCCAAATGGCCGTGTTTTGCCGCCGGATTATGCCCTTCAGCATCCGATGGATTACCTTGTGGTGCTGGAAACCATCGTGCCGGAGGCCATCCGCCTGTCCGGGGTCAGAAAGGAAGACATCATCGCCATTGGCCTGGACTTCACCAGCAGCACCGTTCTGCCGGTGGATGAGGATGGCGTACCCTTGTGCTTTCAGCCGCGGTTTTGTGATGAGCCGCACGCCTATGTCAAGCTGTGGAAGCACCACGCGGCGGCGCCTTATGCCCAAAGGATGGAGGAGGCCGCCAGAAATCGGGGCGTAGCCTGGCTTCATGCCTACGGCGGCAAGGTGTCCTCCGAGTGGCTTTTTCCCAAACTCTGGGAAACCCTGGACAAGGCAGGCGCTGTCTACGAGGGTATGGCGCATTTCATGGAGGCCGGGGACTGGCTGGTGCACCATCTGACCGGGGTCTTCTGCCAGAACGCCAGTATGGCGGGCTATAAGGCCTTTTATCAGCAGGGAACCGGCTTCCCGGACAAGGCCTTTTTCGCCGCCTGTGACCCGCGGCTTAAAAACGTGGTCGGGGACAAGTTATCCTCCCCGGTCTTTGGACAGGGCGAGCGTGTGGGCGGTTTGAGCGCGGCTTATGCCGATAAACTGGGCCTGTTTCCGGGTATCGCGGTGGCCGCGGCCAATATTGACGCCCATGTCTGCCTGCCCGCGGTCAAAATCAATGCGCCTGGCGCGATGCTGATGATTCTGGGCACCTCCACCGGTCACCTGATGCTAAGCGACCAACAGGCGGCCGTGCCCGGCATCTGCGGCAGTGTGAAAGACGGTATTTTGCCCGGTTTCTATGGTCTGGAAGCCGGCCAATCCTGCGTGGGTGACGGTTTTGACTGGTTTGTGAGAAACCTGGTGCCGGCGTCCTATTATGAGGAGGCCAACAAGCAGGGTGTCAGAGTCCACACGCATCTGCAGGCCCTTGCCCAAAAGCAGCAGCCGGGGGAGCACGGCCTCATCGCGCTGGACTGGCTCAACGGCAACCGCTCCATCCTGGTGGACCCGGAGTTGTCCGGCCTTATTGTTGGCATGACGCTTCAAACCAGGGCTGAAGACATCTACCGCGCCTTAGTGGAAGCCACTGCCTTTGGCACCCGCAAAATCATTGAGAACTACCGCGCGCACGGCGTGCCGGTGGAGCGCCTGGTCATGGCCGGGGGCATCGCTGAGAAATCCCCCTTTATTCTGCAGGTCTACGCCGATGTCCTGGGCATGCCGCTGTCCCTGTCCGCCTCCGCCCAGGGTCCGGCGCTTGGCAGCGCGATGTTTGGGGCGGCCGCGGCCGGTAAGTCCGGGGGCGGCTATGACAGCATCATTGAGGCCGCGGAGCACATGGGCCAATTAAAGGCGGAGACCGTGGCGCCAAACCCCGCGCACCGGGCGGCTTATGACCGGCTCTACGCCCTGTATGAGCGCCTGCATGAGCGCTTTGGGCGGGAGGATGACCTGATGAAGGCCTTAAGGCAGGTTAAAAGCGGAGATTAACCCGGGTTTGTAAAGCCCCCGGCGCTGTTTCGCGCCTGGCTTGCCCGTGTATATGTTTATCAGGTGATTTTTGACGGAGGACTGCGGAATGAAAAGAGTGCTGGCCCTGGTTTTGACGCTGGCTTTGGCTTTGCCCGTCCTGGCCTTTGCCGTGGATGTGGATTTGAGCAAATTAAGCGATGAGGAATTATCGCGCCTGGGCGAGGCCGTCGCGGAGGAACAGCAAGCCCGCGCAAAGGCCGGCGGGGACTACCTGCTGTTTGTCACCTATGAGGACATGAACATCGCCCTGACCGGGGTGGAAGTCTTAAAGGACGGGGACAAACGGGTGCTGGTCATCAAATATGACTTCTCCCATAATGCAGAGGAGGCCGTGAGCTCGGTATTCGCCGCGCGTTTCACCGTTTACCAGGACGGCCAGGAGCTGGTCCCGGCGCTGTTTTATGAGCACCCCTCCTTCTACAACCTGGCGACAGAGGTTCAACAAGGCCAATCCATTGAGGTCTCCAAGGGTTTTTATCTGGTGAATGAGTCCCCGGTTGAGATTCATGTGGGCAAGTTTGTGGATTTGACCGGCGCGCCGCCGGACATCGTCACGGTTAAACTGCCCAAATAAATTTGCATTCAAAGCAAAAAGCGCTGTTTCACAGGGCTTTTTTTGTGTGGCTCTTTTACAGATAATCTTCCTCAAACTCCGCCCAGGGGATGTTGAGCGTGGTTTCGCCCTTGAGCAAGCGGCCGATGTGGCTCAGCAGCGGGAAGTCAGACAGCGCGGCCTTGCCCTGGGCGTTCAGCGCCATCAGCGCGTCGTGGGTGCGTCCGGCGATGACCACGCTCTCCAGCGTCACGCCGGACAATTGTTCAAGCGCCTCCTTGATGGTGTAGCCCCGGCCAAGCAAGGCGCCCAGTTTCCGGGTGCGTCCGCCAAAGACGGTCACATACAGGTCGCCCGCGCCGAAAACGATGTTCTCTTCCCGCCCGCCCAACAGGCGCAGCAGCTTTCTCATCTCCTTGACGCTCTGGGCAAAGAGGGCGGCCTGGGGGTTGTAGGCCAAAACGCCGCCCTCCCCGTGCGCCTGCTCATGCAGGCCGACCGCCAGGGACACCGCGAGCGCGTAAGCGTTCTTCAGCGCAACCGCGCACTCCAGGCCAAAGACATCATCCGTTAAGCTGATGTGATAAAAATCGGTTTTGAGCGCCTCCCGCATCAGGGAAAGCGCCTTCTTATCCTTGCCGCAGAAAGCCACGTAGGAATGGTTCCTGTCCGCCAATTCATAGCTGGTGCAGGGGCCGCCGATGGCGCAGAGGGTGTGCTTGGTGCCGCTTTGCCGTAAGACATAGTCCGGGAAGGCGGTAAGCCTGCCCCGGCTGTCGTGGTACAGTCCCTTGGTCACCATCAGGATGGGCACGCTTTCAGGAATCCTGGGCAGGGCTTCCTGGATAAACCAATCCACGCCAAAGCTGCTCACCCCGCAGATGACATAATCACAGCCTTTGAGCGCCTGCTCCGCTTCCTCAAAATGATAATAGGACAGGCCTTCGGGCAAAAGCCGGTCCATGGTCTTATGGCGGCCAGTGGCCTTCGCGGTTTTGATGATGTCACGGTCCAGCGGCGTGCCGACCAGACGGACCGCGTGACCGTTTTCCCGGGCCGGGATGCTCATCGCGGAGCCCATCATGCCCGCTCCGATGATGGTGATGGTTTTCATGGGCTTTACCTCCCAATGTATTGAGCCCATTATAGCGCAAAAAGCCGCCGACAGGCGGCGAAACCGCAAAAGGCTGGTTTATAAAAACAGGGAGACCGCGCAGTACAAGAGGGCGATGGCCATCACCGTGTTCACCACCCGCCCGTGCTCTGAGAACAGGCGCTTGAACACCGCGCCAAAGGCCGACCACAGCAGGGTGCAGGTGGTGCCGATGGCGGCCAGGAGGACCGCGAAGAAGACCAGGTAAAGCGGCCTGTCCGCGAAATGGGGCAGGATGTAGACCTCCATAGACAAGATGCCGTAGAGGATGATTTTGGGGTTGATGAACTGCAGCGTCATCCCCTGGACAAAGCCGGATTTGCTGTGGTTTTCTCTGATATCGCCCTTGTTGGTGTAGGTCTTGTACGCCAGGTAGAGGATGTACAACGCGCCGATGATTTTCATGGGCAGTTTCAGGACAGGCAGCACCGTGCGCAGCAGGCTCGCAAAAGCGGTGCACAGCAGCATCACCATCACAAAGCCCGCGCCGATGCCCGCGTTGAAGGGCAGCGCTTTTTTGAAACCCAGGCGGCTGCCGTTGGACATGGACAGGATGTTGTTGGGCCCCGGGGTGATGGCGGACACGACCACATAGGTCAAAAACGGCACAAGTTGGAACAAGGCAAGCCCTCCCGTTCAACATCAAAATGCGTTGAATTGAGCATATACCAAAGCAAATAAATCTGCTGTTTTTGTATTGTTTGCCTTCAGTTTTCCGGTTTCCTCGGACAAAAAAACCAAATTTGCTGTGTTTATTCATGCATCAGGGGGTATATAAAAAATGCGGGCAGTTTTCCCGCGAATCAATTTGAAAGGATTTCTGTCATGAAATTGAAGAAATTAAGCGTTCTGGCCCTCCTGGCCGCCCTGGTTCTGGTTCTGGTCGCCTGTGCCCCCAAGCAGCCCGAGGCCACCCCCACCCCCGTCCCGGTCGCGGAGACCGCGGCCCCCGCGGCTGAAGTCACCGAAACCACCACCACTGAAACCACCGAAACCGCCGAGGAGCTCAAGCTGACCCTGGAAGAGCTGGCCAAGTTCAACGGCAAGGATGGCGCGCGCGCCTATATCGCGGTGGACGGCGTCATTTATGACGTGACCGACAGCAAGGCTTGGGCCAATGGCGCTCACAACGGCTTTGAGGCGGGCAAGGACCTGACCACCGACATCAAGGAAAAATCCCCCCATGGCGTGGGCAAACTGGACAACGTCGTCAAAATCGGCGTGCTGGTGACCGAGTAAACATTTATTAAAGCGCCGACCGCGTCTTGTACGCAGCCGGCGCTTTTCTTTTTATGGGGATGCAGGGCTTGATTTTCATCGTTTTGATGAGACGGTATTTCTTGGCCTCCGCTTTGTTTCGTTCAGTCAAAATAGCGCAGGGCTATTCCTCCTTCACTCAACCGCTCGGAGCCTCAAAAAATCCTCGCCCCATCTTTGCGATTCAAATTTCGCCCGGCATCTGACAACATCCGCTATCTAACTAGAAAACAAACTGATTTGGAGGAATTCTATGGATTATCGCCTCATGGGCTACCTGACCCTCTTTTTGCTGGTGGTGGTCACCGCGCCCTACTGGCTGCGCACCCTCAACAAATGGACTTTCAAGACCAAGTCCAAGCGCTTCACCGACACGCTCAAGTTCCTGCGCAAACTGCACAAGCCCCTGGGCGTTTTGCTGGCGGCGCTGGCGGCCTGGCATGGCTACACCATCTTCCGTTTGAATCTGCACACGGGGCTTTTGGCCTTTGGCGCCTTTGTCATCACGGCCATCTTGGGCATTCTGCATTGGAAACTCAAGAACAAGCAGATTTTCAAGATTCACAAAATCATGGCCTTTGTCAGCGTTGCCCTGGTGGTGCTGCATCTGCTTTGGCCCAGCGCCCTGCGCCAGCTCTTTGGCATTTAGTTGTCACAAAACGCGATGATGCCCGAGATGTCCCTGGCGGTCTGGTTGTTTAGGGACTTGTTCAATATCTCGTCCATAAAGACCATCACGGCGCTGCCGCCGCCGTCCAGGTTCAGGGCTTCCTTCGCGCCCATGGCCAGCATCTTTTCGGCCATCCAGCCAAAGGTCGCGCCTTTGCTGTTTTCCTTGCGCCCGGTCACCATGAGGGCACAGTACTGGTTGTGCCCAATCATGCCCACCGCGGTTCGCGGCTCCTGGTAGGTTCTATAATCCTTGGAGTAATAATAGCGCGGGATTTCCCCGTCCTGCACCAGGATGGGGCCAAAGGCCCAGGTGTCCGTGACGCCCATGTCAATGTAATCCTGCGCCGTATAGGCGTCTGAGTCAAAGGTCTGCATGCGCCCGTCATTAAACAGCGCCATCACTTCCAAGGAAGGGATGCGGGAGTGGTTTTGCGGCGTGGTGTTGTCCGACATCGCGGTGGACTCGCGTACAATCACGCCCACCCGCTCGCCCGCCTTCACGCGGTAGCGGTAATAATCATCGTTGATGGCCAGCACCGCGCCCACCTCCTCGGCTAATTTGAGCGGGTCATCGCTGCGCTTGCCGTCGTTTCGGGAGTGGACGCTTTTGGGCATGCCGCCCTCCTTGTAGGTGATGAAGGCCTCAAACCATTCCAGTTTGCCCTGCGCCTGATAGAGCCTGGTCACCTCCACCCGGATGTTCTCTGACACATAAAGCCAGTAGCCGTTCTCCCGGTCCTTGTGGACAAATGGCGCGCTGCCCGGAAGCAAAAAGCCCTCCTCGGTCAGTTCGGCCGGCTCGTCATAGATGGGCTGGGGCACGCTGTCCGGGTCAATGTTGTAGATGATTCTGTCCTCCGGCAGGGGGGCTTTGACCGCGTCCTTGGCAAACAATTTGGTGAGCGTCGCCTCATCCGCCACGCCGGTGCCGGCAAGCGCGTTGGCCTGCTGAAAGTCAATCAGTTCGCGGACGGTGTCCTTGGTGAAGACGCTCTTGTTGTCCTTGAGGCTTTTGGTATACCCAAGGTCAAACAGGCGCAGCTTCATTTTGCGCACCGCGTCCCCGCGGTCGCCGGACTGCAGGGTCTGATATTCCGCCGCGCCTGAGAAAACCAGGCAGCAGATGAGCAGCAGGGACAAGAGGGAGACCAGAAAACGCTTTGCCATAAAACAACCGTCCTTTTCACCGCGGGCATATACCGGGCCTTCAACCCTGCCTTTGGAGCGCACATAAAACGCCTGGGGCAGAGGCCTTCATCCCATCTTAACAGAAGATTATTTGAACGTTATCAAGTTTTTATTATACTGGTCATCAAGCACACATCAAAGGAGAACCACCATGCGAAAACTCATCAACCGCGCCTTCATCTACCTGCTTTTTGCCCTGGCGGCCGGCGTCTTTTACCGGGAGTTCACAAAGCTCAACGGCTTCACCGGCAGCACCGCACTGTCCTTTTTGCATCCGCACCTGTTCATGATGGGCGCGCTGTTGCTGTTGGTCGCGGCCTTGTTTTATGACAGGCTGCCGCTTCAGGGTGAAAAGCGCTTTCAAACCTTCCTGACCCTGCACACCATCGGCCTGCCGTTCATGGCGGTTATGATGCTGGTTCGCGGCGTGACGGACGTGCTTGCCACCCCCTTGTCCAGGGGAATGGACGCGGCCATTTCCGGCTTCGCCGGACTTAGCCACATCATCCTGGCTGCGGCGCTCATTTATTTCTTCCTGGCGCTCAAAAAGGCGCTGCCCGCTCAGGAGGGCTGAAGCGCCTTTCCGGGCTTGAGCCAGAGCGCCAGCATCAAAGCGGCCAGGGCGGCCAGCGCCCCGCCGTAGATAAAGGGCGCCTGCGCGCCAAAACGCGTCCAGAGCAAGCCGGCCACCGCGCTGGCGGGCAGCAGGGCCAGGCCTGAAATGGTCGCGTGCAAGCCCAGCATCGTGCCCTTGAGGCTGCCGGGCGCAACTTCTGATACCAAGGCCCGCTCCACCCCGGCTGTCATCGCGGTGTACACGCCGTAGAGGATGAACAGGAAGACATAAGAGGTCTTTTCCCCCAGGAAGGCAAAGCCCAGGTAAACGGCGGCAAAGACCAGGTAGCCCGTTACCAGCAATTTTTTGCGGCCAATTCTGTCCGACAGCCTGCCAAAGGGCAGGGCCAGGATGGAGGCGGTTAAGTTGTACAGGAAGTACAAGAGGATGGCCTGGGTGTCGGAAAACCCGCTGTCCTTCGCGCGCAGCAGCAAAAAGCCGTTTGAGGAATTGCCCAGGGTGAACACAAAAATGACCAGCAGAAACAACTTGAGCCGGCTGTCCAACTCCCGCAGCCTTGTCCAGAAGCGCTCCCTCATGACAGCAGGGCGCGCTTCTTTCTTTTCCTTCAAGAAGATGAACAGCACCAGCGCGATGACCACCGGCACAATGGACCAGAGGAAGACCCGGTCATAATTGCCCTCGCCCCAACGGGTCAAAATGAGGTAGGCCAGCAGGATGCCAATCGCGGAGCCGAACATGTCAAGCGCCTTGTGCAGCCCAAACGCGCGGCCCACATCCTGATTGACCGCGCTCTGCGCCACCATCACATCCCGCGGCGCTGTCCTGATGCCCTTGCCGAAGCGGTCTATCACCCGCGCGGCCAAAACCCCGCCCCAGGTGCGGGTCAACAGCAGGGCCAGTTTATAAATCACGCCCGTCGCGTAGCCGGAGAAAGCCAGGGCTTTCTTCTTCTGGAAGCGGTCGGAGACATAGCCGCTGAACACTTTCAGCAGGCTGGCCAGGCTCTCCGCGATGCCCTCAATCAGGCCGACCAGGGCGGGCGTCGCGCCCAGGGCCGCGGTTAAATACAGCGGCACAATGGGGTAGACCATCTCTGAGGATATGTCCGCAAAACAGCTGATAAGCCCCAGAATCACGATGTTCCGGGTGCCCTTGTGCGCGGCTGATTTCTCTTTGTCCATGCTTGCCTCCAAAAAGGCCTATGCCTCAAACGCATTCTATACCCCTGTCCCGGGAATCTTCAAGGGTGAATTGAATGGTTTGTAATTTTTCCAAGGTATGTGGTTTTGTGGCGAAAAAGAGGAACGCTTCTTTTCTTTGAAAAGAAAAGAAGCAAAAGAAACTTTGGGATTTATAGTTTTTTGGAAGTTCTTGGCGCGGCTTTCCAGAAAAGCGGCCATTCTCTTTAATTTAAAATACCGTCATTTATTGATATTCCATCCTCACCAAACGCAGTTTGTCATCCATCTGTTTTACAAACTGCTCCAGGCTGATGACGCCGTCTATCATCTGGTCCACAAGCTCATAGGAATCCCAGTAGGTTCTGCGCTGGGTGTTGCCCAGGCCGGAGAAAAGGAAGAAGTGGGAGATGGTTTCGTGCAGGGCCTTCATCTCCTCCTCCGTAGCCCAGTACTGTCCACTGGTCTTTAAGCGCTCATGGTGGCTCTTCATGTACTTGAAGTTTTCTTCCACGTTGCTTTTCTCAGCGCCGGTTAGTTTATCCATCTGCTCCTGATAGCGTGTAAGGGCGCTTTCGCTGTCTTTTAATTCTTTTTCATAATTGGGGTTGGGGATTGCCTGGGTCATATCAGGGGTCAGGGCGGCGCGGCTTAAGGCGTTCATCTTGTCCAGGTAATGCTCCAGGAAGGTGATGGCGGCGTCCTTGTTCTCACTGGTTTTCAGAACCACCATCAGTTGCATGTTCGCTTCCACCTGGCCCTCCCCGCCTTCCTCCTGGGGCAGGTAGAGGTATTGCTGCTTGTTGTTGTCGCTGTTTCTCATCCCGCCCACGGCGTTTTGCGGGTCAAAGCCCATACCCGACTCAAACAGCGGGCTTTTCTCCCACAGCTCCATCATGGCCTCATCGTCGGCTTCTTCCCAGTCCACCTCGCGGCCCAAATCACCATAGTCGGCGTCCATCACCTTTTGCATGAGGCCGCGGAAGAGCGGCGTGTCAAATTGCAGCTCCTTGCCCTCGCCCAGCAGGTTGGCGGTGTATCGCTCAATGAGCTGGGTCATCAGGGTGTAATTGAGGTTGGTGGAGTTGGTGATAAACATGTATTCCGGGTGCTCCTCCGCCATCTCGGTGGCCCAGCGGATGCACAGCTCCACATATTCCTGCAGCGTTGTGGGGATGGCCGCGCCCACCTCCTTCAAATTGTTGATATTGGCGCTGATGGGGAAGGCGGTTATGGAGATGGGCAGGACATGGGGCTTTTGCCCGTCATAGACGGTCTTTTTCAGGTTGGGGGCGAGGGCGTTGAGGTAGTTTGTGATTTTGACGCTGGCGGACAAATCGGCCAGGTAGCCTTTCATGATTAACTTGTCAATGTCAAAGCCATTGGTATCAATGAGCATCAGGTCCACTGACACATCGCGGGTTAAAAACATGGTGGCCAACTGCTCCTGGGTGATGCGGTTGTAGTTGGTGTTCTCCACGCTGCGGAAGACCACTTTGTCCATCTCCATCAGCACGCGCATCAGCGCCTGGGTGTCATCCAGGCTGCCGGACATGCGTAAAACGGCGTAGCCCTCAAGCCCTTTTTCCGTCTTCTCGCGCAGGAAGATGTTCTGGGCAAAGGGGATGGCCAGGCGCCCGTCCGGCAGGGCGATGATACCGGCGCCCGTGACGGAGAAATTGCTGAACATGGGCAGATAGCCAATCAGCTTCTTCTCCTTCATATCCCCGTCAAAGCGGTAGATGTCCGTATCCGTATAGGAAAACAGCGCGTCCTCGGCCTGGTCATAATAAACGTGCAGCCGGCCCGTGCCGCTAATGGGGAGGGGAATGCTGATTTCAAGCGGGGTCAAACTCTCTTTTTCCGGGTTGTACAGCGCGGCTTGGGGCGGGATTTGCTCCCCGGTCTGCTCGTCATAGCGCTGGCTCTGGTCCAGGGTTACGGCGATGAAGTCGCCGTCCTTGTAGGGGGTGAGGGCGATGATGTTGGTGGCCTTGTGCCCGGTCTTTTCACCGGTCTTCAGGTAAAAACTGTACAGGTCAAGGGGCAGGTTGTCCCAGTTCAACTGTTTGATATATAGACGCCCATCCACCACTTTTGCCCATTCCGGGGTCTGGAACATGGAAAAGGGCGGGTCACCCGAGATAAATTCGCTCAAGTCCAGTTTGATGACTTTCTGATAGGTCAGGTTGTCTCCTGATAATTCAAGGGCGTAAACGGTCTGCCGCAGCCCGTCCAGGCCTAGAAGGCGCTCGCCGTCGGTAAACAACAAATCCCAGACAGGGGGCTTTTTATCCATGTCTTCCTGAAGTCTTAGCGTCCTTTGAGCCGGGTCAAAATCCACGCGCCTTTGCGCCCTCATATCCTGCCCCGTCCAGGTGTACAGGGCGTTTTGCGTCAGGATGTATAGGGTGTCGCCCACAAGCGCGGTAGAGAGGATGCTGTCCTGCCTGTCCACCAACTCGCTGCCAAAGAGGTTGGTAACCTCCTTTTCCTGCGCGAAAACCGGGATGGGCGCAAGCGGCATGAGGCAAATTGCGGCCAGGATGGCCAGGATTCGGGCCAGTCGTTTTACGGGGTCAGCGTGTGTTTTGGCGTTCATGGTTCCTCCTTGTAAGCCGGGCAAAGAAAAAACGGGACATTGACCGTCCTGCCCATTAGACGCGCGCCAAACCTGTTTTCATTCATTTTTGGGAATTGTGTACAAGAATCGCTCTGTTCGCGGCATAAAAAAAGGAGGGACGCTCTTGAGCGTCCCTCCCGTTTTCCATGTGTCGTTTATTTGAGCAAATCAGCTTCTTCCAGCTGCGCCTGGATTTCATCCAGCGCATCCTGGGCGCTCATGTCGTTGGTTTCCAGGGTGGACAGCACATTGCCGATGATTTCAGACGCCGCGCCTGCTTCGATAAGGGCGGGAGGCGCAGAGGCGTAGTCCATGCTGTCAAACACCGCGGCGCGGTTGGCCGGCGGGGTGATGGTCAGGTACTGGCTCAATTCGTCCTGGTTGGCGATGGTAGGCAGTTCCCAGCTGGCGTCCAGGCGCAGTTTGACAATCTCCGGGTCAGAGCCCATCGCGTCAATGAAGCGTGCCGCGGCTTCCTTGTTCTCGCTGTCGGGGGAGACGCAGTTGACATTGGCGAAGAAGAAGGTGGACTTGTCCTTAAACCCGGGCTCAACCACGATGTCCCAGTCAAAGGTGGCCTTTTCGGTAAAGGTGGGGAAGCCCCAGATGCCGGTGATAATCATGCCCAGTTTGCCCTCGGTGAACATGTCCCAGTCGCCGCGGCCGGCCATGTCTTCCTGGGTGGGCTGCACGTTGTTTTCACCGCGCACGCGCTTTAGCATCGCGTCCAGCACGGCCACATTTTCCGGGGAGTTGGCGGTAAAGGCGGTGTAATCGGGGCTCACCAGGCTGCCGCCGTTGCTTTTGACGGATTTGTAGAACTCGTTGTAGGAGATGGGCTGGTAATAACCCCAGATGTCATCCTCCAGCGCGCGGATTTTTTCGGCCGCGGCCTGCGCGTCAGCCCAGGTCCACTCATTGGTGGGGTAGGCGACGCCGGCTTGGTCAAACAGGTCTTTGTTGTAAAAGAGCACGCAGGTGGAGAAGCTCATGGGGACGGCGTAGAGCTTGCCGTCGCTGGACACGGCCGCGAGGGTGCCTTCGGAATACTTGTCCCGCTGAATGCCCAGGTCGCTCAGGTCGGCGACAGCGCCGCGCAGCATATAGGCCAGGTAGTTTTCCATGTTCATCTCAAACACGTCAGGGGCGTTGCCGCCGCCCACACGGGTGGCCAGGCCGGTGAAGTAGTCGTTGTAACCGGTGAGCTGCAGGTCGATTTTGATGTCGGGGTTCTTGCCCTCAAAGACGGCTATCATCTTTTTGAGCGTCTCCTCCTGCGCGCCGGAGGCGGAGAAGTTGGCATAGGTCAGGGTGGTCTGCGCGCTTGCCGCCATTGCCAGCGTTAGCAGCATCACAACGGCAAGGATGAGGGTCAGGGTCTTTTTCATGGTTCTACCTCCCGAATTATTTTAACGCTTTCTGCGTTGGTCCCGATATTTTGTGGGCTATTTCAGTCCGCCCAGCGCGATTCCGCTGTCCACCCGGCGCTGGGAGAGGATGTACACCAACAAGACCGGCAGGATGGTCAGCACGGCGCCGGCCATTAAGACGTGCTCGTTGTTGCGGTACATGCTGTTCATGATGCCCAGCACCACCTGCAGGGTTTGTTTTTCTGTGCTGGACAAGACAATCAGCGGCCAGAGGTAACTGTTCCAGCTGCCCAAGAAGGAGTGCAAAATCATGGTATACAAGGTCGGTGACACCATGGGCAGCAAAATCGAGAAGAACACCCTGTACAGGGAGGCGCCGTCCAGCATGCCGGATTCCAGGTAGCTGTCAGACACCGTCAGCATGGACTGGCGCATCAGGAAAACCCCAAAGGCGTTGGCCAGGGCGGGCAGTATCAGCCCGGTGTAGGTATCCAGAAGGCCAAGGGTTTTTAGGATAATGTAGTTGGGCACCATGGTCACCGTGCCCGGTATCATCATGGTCGCCAGGTACAGGCCAAAGAGCTTGGGAGAGCCTTTGAAGGGCAGTTTGGAAAAGACGAAGGCGGCCATGGCGGCTGAGAGCACCTGGACAAGGGTGGACGCGAGCGCCAGGAAAAGGCTGTTGAAGCTGGCTTTGGCAAAGGAGAAGCCGGGCATGTTGAAAACCCGCTGATAGCCTTCCAGGGTGGGGTTTTCGGGAATCCACTTGATGGGGATGGTGCGGATGGCCTCGCTGCCCTTTAAGGAAGAGGACAGCATGAACAGGAAGGGCAGCACCGTAAACAGGGCCGAAATCAGTACCAGGGCATAAAACAGCGCACGGCGCATTTTTCTGGTGATGGGCTTAGTTGTCATAGTTCACCCACCTCTTTTGCAGACGGAACTGAATCACGGTGAACACCAGGATAATGAGGAACAAAATCCAGGAGAAAGCGGAGGCCATGCCCATTTTGTACTGGCGGAAAGCGTACTTGAAGATTCGCTCCAGAAACACGGTTGTCGCCCCGCCCGGGCCGCCGTCTGTCATAATCAGGACCGATTCAAACACCTGAAGGCCGTAGATGATGTTGATAACCACCAGGAGGAAGAGGGTTGGGGACAGGAGCGGCAGGGTAATGGAGACGAACCTGCGGATGCCGCCCGCGCCGTCAATCGCCGCCGCCTCATACAGCAGCGGGTCAATGGATTTGAGCGCCGCCAACACCATCAGCGCGTAATAGCCGGTGTCCTTCCAGACCGCGCTCATCACAACGCCGGGCATCGCCCACTCGCGGCTGTTGAGCCAGGCGGGGCCGTTCACCCCGATGAGGGCCAGCATCTGGTTCATCAGCCCATAGCGGCCGGACAAGACCCAGGCCCAGACCACCGCCGCCGCCACCCAGGAGGTGATGACCGGGGTATAAAAAACGGTTCTTATGACGCCCCGGCCCTTGAAGCTCTGGTTGAGGATGAGCGCCTGGCCCAGGGAGAACGCCAGGATGAGTGGGAGATAAAGCCCCAGGTAGGTGAAGGTGTGAAGCAACACCCGGGGGAACTCCCGCCCGGTGAGGATGCGGCTGAAGTTCTTAAAGCCCACAAAGTCCATGACCCCGCTTAACAGGTCATAATCCTGAAAGCTGTAAAACAGGGACATAAAGATGGGAATCAGGCAAAAGACAACGAGCCCGATGAGGGACGGGGCCAAAAACACCGCCGTCGCGGTTCTCCTGGTTTTTGCGTTGGGCAGATACAATCCCTGGCCTCCTTTCCGGCTGATGTCAGCCGTTTAGCCTGTTGAACACCGGAATCCGGTCAAGTTTTGCCTCGTAGAGGATGGTCTGGCCGCCTTCAAACGCTTTTCCCGTAAAGTAATCTGTCCATGTTCCTTTGGGCAGGTAGACCGTTCTTTGTGTCTGCCCTTTTTGAACGATGGGAGCGACCAAGAGGCCATGGCCCAGCATGAATTGGTCATCAATGGCGTACACCTTTTTGTCGTCCGGAAAGTCCAGGCACAGATGCGCCATGAGCGGCCGGCCTTCCGCTGCGCACATTGCCGCCTGCTCCAGCAGGTAGGGGCGCAGGCTTTCCCTGAGCTGAGCGAAGTACACGCCGATTTCAAGCACCTTCTTATCCCCCAGGCGCCGGGCCAGGTTCCAGGGGCTGCGGTCGTTGTTCTCAGCCTTGCGCCCGCCGTATTGGCCGCCCCTTGGCTCTGAGTGCCATTGCATGATGGGGGAGAAGCAGGCTAGCGCTGTGGCGCGCAGGTACAGTTCCGCCTCCGGTATCGGCCCCGCGAAGCCGCCGATATCAAAGCCCCAAAAGAGCAGGCCGGACAGGCCGGAGGACAGCCCTGCCCTCAGCTGCGCCTGCAGTTCTTCCCAGGTGCTCATCTGGTCGCCCGCCCAATGGGCCGGCTGGGTTTGGGCGCCAAGATAGCCGGCGCGGCTGAAGGTCAGCCCGGCGACGCCATTGTCCTTGAGGAACTGATGATAGGCGGCGATGTATTGGCCCGGGTAGAGGTTGTGCGCCTGCAGGCCGTTCATGCCGTTATAAAGCCTTGCGCCTTCCTCAAAGAGGAACTCGCCGCCGTCCGTCTTAAAGCCCTCAACGCCCATGTCCAGCAGGTATTTCCGCTTGCCAAACCACCACTTCCGGGCTTCTTCCCTGGTGAAGTCAGGCAGCAGGCTGTTGGCGAACCAGCGGCCGTTGACGCGGTAGGGGCTGCCATCCTGCCGTTTGATGACATATTGTTTCTCAATGGCTTCCCGAATGTCGTTCTCGTGGATTTCGGAATGCGGGAACTCATCATCATGCTTGATAACGGGAATCTGCCAGAGGATGAGGTGCAGCCCGGCGTCCCTGATAGCTTTGACCGTGTCTTTGGGGCGCGGAAAGTGCGTTTCGTGCCAGCGGTAAAAGGTTTGCTCATCGCTCCACTGCTCCAAAACCATGACGCTGGCGGGGTAGCGGTGGTCTTTTAGCATGTTGAGCTGCTCCAGGACGTCCTCGTCATCCTTCCACCCGTTGCCGGATATCCACACCCCAAAGGCCCATTCAGGCGGCAGGGCAGGCTTGCCGGTCAAACTGATGAAGGAGGACAGCATCTTGGACGGCGTGCCGAAGAAAAGGCGGTCTTTTGACAGCAGGCTGCCCTGTGCCCTTTGCGTCAGGCTCACTGTCTTTTGAAAACTCATTTGGGTCGCGATGCTGCCTTCCCGGTACCAGCCAAGGCCTTCGTCCGTCATAAAGAAGGGGATGGGGATGTAGCTCATGTCGCCCTGGTTGGTGAACTTTTCAACCACCCTGCCGTTGCTTCCCAAGCCCATTTGGTCCACCGCGTCAAAGCGTTCGCCGGTGCCCAGGATGTGGCTGGCCTTGATGTTTACCTCCAGGCTGGTCTGCCAGATTCGGCCGGTTCTGTCGCGGAGCACCTTGTAGCATTTCGCCTCGGCGACAGGGCTGCTTAATCGGTTAAGTGACCAAATGCAACCGGACCCGAAGTGAAACACATGGTTGTCTTTGAGGCTTAATTCTGTGTGGTCACTGCGTTTTCCGGCCGGCTGCCCCTGCCGCAACGTCATTTCGGCATCCGGGCTGAGTTCAAGGCTTAAGTCAGTATCCAGTACCAAGAGGACGCCGTTTTCCTGTTCAAGAACTTGCACCGCGCTGTCATAGCGCGTTTCTTTTAACACCTCAAACTCGAACCCTTCGCTCTCTTCTGCCCCGGAGACAAAGCGATAGGTCAGCTTCTGCGGATGTTCATACGGCCCGATTTCAAACTGGAACATGTCCTTATCCCGTGAAGAAAAGGGGATGAGTGTCTCTTCGCCTTCGGACTCAAGCAGCAATTGGGGGGCTGTATTGCCCTCAGTGAGTTTGCAGTACAGGCGCACCAATTGGCCGGTTTTTGGCAGGAGCGGCTGGCGCTCCACCCCGTCCTTCTCAAAGGGGACCATGCCCTCGGGCAGATGCAGAATCATGCTTTCTCTTCCTCCCCGGCCTCGTCTTTGGGGTTGTGGTTTTTTACCGAGTCCCTGACCACCAGGGTCATGGGCACCATCTCTTCCTGCCGCGTCGGGTTGCCGTCCAGGGAGTCAAGAATCATTCTGACGGCGGCCTCGCCCTTTTGCGCGATGTCCTGGTGAATGGTGGTGAGCGAAGGGTCGCACATCTGCGCCAGGTCCAAATCATCAAACCCGATGACGGACAAATCCTCCGGCACCCGTTTGCCTTCCTGGCGCATGCCTTTTACCATGCCCGCGCCCAGGATGTCAGCGGCGCAAAACACCGCCGTGACGTCAGGAAGGTCTTTTGAAAGGACGCGCGCGGCTTTGCGCCCGGAGGCAAAACTGACGTCCCCCGTCAGGACATGCTCCTGCCTGAGTGGCAGGCCGGCTTTTTGAATCGCGTCGCGGTAGCCCAGGTAGCGCTGGCGCATGACGCCGTGCTCCTGCACATCCCCGCAGACAATGGCAATCTGGCGGTGCCCCTGTGAAATCAGGTACTCCGTCGCCATTTGCCCGCCTTCCCTGTCGTTGATGCCAATGACATGAAAGGCTTTGTCCTTGACATAGGTGTCAATTAACACCACGGGGATGGACAATTGATGCAGTTCATCCAGGCTGGCGGTGGGGTAGGAGCCCACGATGACAATGCCGTCAATCCCGCGGTTGCGCGCGATGTTGATGTAGCTTTGCCCGCTGGTTGGCCCGGTCAACAGCAGGTGATAGCCTGCCCGCCTGGCGTTTACTTCCAGGCTGGACAGCAGCGCGCCGTAAAACGGGTTGTCAAACATGAACTCACGCCCCGGCTCAGTCTGGGGAATGACCACGCCGATGAGGTTGGTGCGGCGGCTGGTTAAACTGCGGGCGTTCAGGTTGGGTACATAGCCCAGGCGGGCGGCGGCCTCGCGCACGCGCTGGCTGGTCTCATCGCTGATGGATTGCGTTTTGATTTGATTCAGGACATAGCTCACCGTCGTGGTGGACACCCCGGCTTCCCTGGCTACATCCTTGATGCTAATCTTGCGCATGCCGCCCTCACTATTACTTAACCGTTTCAGTAACACTGTTTTACACCAGATAACACATATTGTCAAGGGTGATGTGAAAAATTTTGATGATTGTTGCTAGGACAGGCGCGTGTGAGCGGAAAGCCATAACAGAAGGGGGGATTTGTAGGCTTGCGTTGTCCGATTAACGGCCAATCAAAAAGCAAAGGCGTTTTTCTTGCGCCTTTGCTTAGTCAGGTTCGCTGTTATTGATACACCAAATAAACAGTGGACATTCGGCAACAGAAGTGATAGAATTTGGGCATGGAAAATGAACTCAAGACAAACGCCAGACATTTGACCCAGGCCGAGCAATATGGGTTGCGAAAGAGCATTATACGGTTCTGGAAAAATGGAATGGCGGCAAGGGAAATTGCGATCGCGCTGGATGTGAGCAGGAGTTACGTATACGCCACACGAAAAGCTTACAATGAGAAAGGCATTGCGGGAATCAAGCCGGGGAAACGCGGGCGGCGTAAGGGAGACAAGCGCATACTCACGCCGGAGCAGGAAAGGGAAATTCAAGGGATCATCGCAGAGAAAACGCCGGAACAGTTGAAATTCAAGGAGTGTATGTGGAGCCGCAATAATATTCGGAGTTTCATTCTACAAAGATACAAAATCGACTTGCCGCTTTCGACACTGGGTTACTATTTGGTGCGGTGGGGCTTTTCCGTGCAGCGGCCAGTAAAGCGCGCGTACAAGCAGGACGAGGAAAAGGTAAAAAGCTGGGTGGAAATAGAGTTTCCGGGCATATCCGCACGTGCAAAAGAGGAAAATGCCGAGATATACTTTGGCGATGAAACGGGGTTGCAAAACCAGGCGACCTATTTGCGCGGGTATGCGCCTGTCGGGCAAACGCCCATCGTCAGGACGGAGGCAAAACATATCAAAATCAACATGCTTTCGGCGGTATCCAACCGCGGGAAGCTGCGTTTTGTGCTATACAAGGACAACATGGACAGCGACAAACTGATTGATTTTATGCGGCGTCTAGTGCATGACGGCAAGAAGAAGGTATTCTTGATCTTGGACAATTTGCGGGTTCATCATTCGAGAAAAGTCAGACAATGGCTGGACAAGC